>QWPN01000005.1 GCA_003671185.1 Planctomycetota bacterium | reverse complement strand
CCACACCCAGCCGCCGTTCGCGCATCCGCTGGCCGCGGTGGCGGCGGGCGGCGCCGTGCTGGCCGGAGTGCTGCTGGCGGGTCGGCTGGTCGTGCCGCGCGTGCTGCACGAGGTGGTGCGGCTGCGAAACCGGGAACTGTTCCTGATGACGATCGTGCTGGTCTGCCTAGGCACGGCGGCGATCACGGCCCAGGTCGGTTTGTCACTGGCCCTGGGGGCGTTCCTGGCGGGGCTCGCGCTCGCCGAAAGCGAGTACGGCCACCAGGCCTTCACTGAGGTGCTGCCCTTTCGCGACACCCTGGCGAGCCTGTTCTTCGTGTCGGTGGGAATGCTGCTCGACGTGCGTTTCCTGGTGGCCAACGCGGGGCTCGTGGCGGCCACCGTGCTGGGGATCATCGCTGCCAAGGTGCTGGCCACCGCACTGCCTGCCCGCGCGGCTGGCTTCCCCCTGCGCACCAGCCTGCTGGCCGGAACGGCCCTGGCGCAGGTGGGGGAATTCTCCTTCGTGCTCGGCTCCCGCGGCGCCCAGGCGGGACTGCTCGATGCGGCCGACTACCAGACGTTCCTGGCCGCGGCGGTGACCACGATGGCAGCCACGCCGCTCCTCACCGCCGGCATGCCGGCCTGGCTGGATCGCCTGGCACGGTCGCGGTCATGCGGCCACTGGTTCGACGAGCCGCGTCCCCATACGGATGCGGACGGCCCCGCCGACCACGTGATCATCGCCGGCTTCGGCCTCAACGGCCGCAACCTGGCCAAGGCGCTGACCGAATTCGGCGTGCCCCACGTGGTCCTGGAAATGAATCCCGAAACCGTGCGCCGGGAGCGGGCACTGGGCCTCGACATCCGTTACGGCGACTGCACACGCGCGGCCGTGCTCGCCCACGCGGGCATCGAGCGGGCCCGGGCCTTCGTGGTGGCGATCTCCGATCCGGCCAGCAGCCGCCGCAGCGTGCGGGTGGCCCGCGAACTGGCACCCGACGCGCGGATCTTCGTGCGCACGGAGCATGTCTCGGAGGTCGACGAGCTCGAGTCGCTGGGCGCCGACGAGGTGATCCCCGCGGAGTTCGAAACCGCATTGTCGCTGTTCGAGCGGGTGCTGACCCTCTATGAAGTCCCCGAGGACACCGTCGACGGCCTCGTCGACCGCATGCGGTTGGAGAACTACGGCTTCCTGCGTTCCGCACCGCGCCGCGCCGCGCCGGCGCTGCCGAGTGCGGCCGACGTGGGTTCCTGCCGCGTACCGAGCGGTGGCGGAGCGGTAGGCCGCTCGATCGGCGAACTGGCGGTCCGCTCGGCGACCGGCGCCACCGTGATCGCCGTGCGACGCACCGGCCGGACCTGTCCCAACCCGGGCCCCGACTTCGTGCTCCAGGCAGGCGACGACGTGGCGCTGGTGGGCTCGGCCACGCAGCAGGCGGCTGCCCGGCGGCTGCTCGGAACCGATGTCGGCGGCGGCTGAGGGATGCGCGACACCGTCTGGTATCCTGCGTTCCTGCGAGAAAAATCCCCACAGGAACTTCTCCCCATGAACGTCGCTCGACGTCCTTTCCCCCGAGGCACATGGGCCGCGCTGACGACGCTCGCGGCGCTGCTCGCGCAGGCCTCCAGCGCCACCGCGGATTGGCCGCAGTGGCGCGGCCCAGGCGGCCAGGGACATGCCGGCGACGCCCACGACCTGCCGCTCACCTGGAGCGAGACCGAGAACGTGTCCTGGAAGACGCCGCTGCCGGGCAGGGGCTGGTCGTCGCCCGTGATCGACGCCGAGCGGATCTGGCTGACGACCGCCGTGGAGAGCGAGATCTCGGCCGAAGAAAAGGCAGCCCGGCTGAAGGCTCATCCTGGCAACTCGCTCGTCGTCTCGGGACCAGTGCAGCTCCGTGCCTTGTGCGTCGACCGCACCTCCGGCCGGCTGCTGCACGACATCGAGCTGTTCACAATCTCCGATCCCCAGCCCATCCATTCACTCAACTCCTACGCCTCCCCGTCGCCGGTGCTGGCCACCGGCCGGCTGTACTGCCACTTCGGGGACTTCGGCACGGCCTGCGTCGACACGGCTGCCGCAAGGGTGGTGTGGTCGCACCGCGAACTGCGGCTCGACCACGAGAACGGCCCCGGCAGCACGCCGGTGCTCTGGCGTGACAAGCTGATCGTGCACTGTGACGGCCGCGACGTGCAGTACATCGTGGCCCTCGACGCAGCCACCGGCACGGTGGCCTGGAAAACCGCGCGCAGCGGCGAACTGCGGGCCGACACCCAGCTCAAGAAGGCCTACGGCACGCCGCTGGTGATCGAACGGGATGGCCGCGACGTGCTCGTCTCGCCGGCCGCCGACTGGATCTATGCCTACGACGCCGCGACGGGTGAGGAGTTGTGGCGGCTGTCCTACGGCGTGCTCGGCTTTTCCATCGTGCCCAGGCCGGTGACGGCCCACGGCCTGGTGTTCATGAGCACGAGCTTCATGCAGCCGGAATTGCTGGCCGTGCGGCTGCCGGAGGCGGGTGGCGCCCCCGCCATCGCCTGGCGGGAGAAGAAGGGCGCACCGAACATGTCCTCGCCGCTGATCGTGGGTGACGAGCTGTATGTCGTCAGCGACAAGGGCGTGGCCACCTGCCTCGACGCCCGCAGTGGCCGGCCGGTGTGGACCGAACGGCTGGGGGGCAACTTCTCCTCGTCACCGCTGCTGGCCGACGGCCGGATCTACGTGGGCAACCGCGACGGCGACACGTTCGTGATCAGGCCCGGCACGACGTTCGAACTGCTGGCCACGAACCGGCTCGACGGTCAGATCTTCGCCACGCCCGCGGCCGTGGGGCGGGCGCTCTACCTGCGCACCGACAAGGCGCTGTACCGGATCGAGACGCCAGCCGCCGGCGCGACACCCTGACAGGATGCGCCATCGGCATGCGCCCCGCCACACTCTCCCGTCGCAGGTTCCTGGCCACCGGCATGACGGTGCTGGCTGCGGGCGGCGCGCCCGTCGCCGGCGCCGAGGTGCGCCGACGCGGCATCCGCCTGGGGTTCGACAACTTCGCCGTGCGCGGCATGAAGTGGAATGCCCGGCAACTCATCGACCATGCCCTGACACTCGGCTGTGACTCGCTGTTCATCAGCGACTTCGGCCCCTTCGGGGGCCGTGTCGACGACGCCTCGCTGGCCGACATCCGCGGCTACGCCGCCGACCGGGGCGTGGGGATCACGCTGGGCTCGTGGAGCATCTGCCCCACGTCGAAGACCTTCAAGCAGGACTGGGGTACGGCGGACGACCACCTGGCGACCGGCATCCGCATGGCGCGGGCCCTGGGGTCGAAGGCCTTCCGGGTGATCCTCGGCAGCCACGAGGACCGGGGCACCGAGGGGGGCATCGCGGCCCGCATCGCCGACACCGTCGCCGTGCTCAAAGCGGCGCGGAACCGGGCCCTCGACGCCGGCGTGAAGATCGCCGTGGAAAACCATGCCGGCGACATGCTGTCGCGGGAATTGCTCGGCCTCGTGGAGGAGGCGGGTCCCGACTTCGTGGGCGTGAACTTCGACTCTGGGAACGCCTGCTGGACGCTCGAGGATCCCGTCCTGGCCCTCGACACGCTGGCGCCGCACGTGCTGACGACGAGCCTGCGCGACTCGATGGTCTGGGAAACCGACACCGGCGTCTCCGTGCAATGGACGGCCATGGGCGAGGGCTGCACCGACCTGGCCGCGTTCTTCGACCTGTTCGAGAAGCGCTGCCCCGGAGTCACCGTCCACATCGAGACGATCTCCGGCTTCGCGCGGCCGTTTCCGCTCTGGAGGCGTGACTTCTGGAGCACGTTTCCCGATGGCCGGGCCGACGAACTGGCCGCCTTCCTGGCACTGGCGAAGAAGGGCCGCGCGCTTGCGCCCTTCCAGCCACCCCCAGGCGTGGCCCGAGAGGAGGCCGAGCAAGGCTACCAGTTGGCCGAACTCGCACGCAGCATCCGTCACTGCCGCGACATCATCGGCCTGGGACTGCGGTCCTGATGGCCGCGGGCCGCGGCCACCGAGTGCGGCCCATGCTCGTTCCCGAGCGGCACGCCGTCGCCCGGGGGGGTCGTTCTCGGGCTGCTCTCGCCCCGAAGGCGGCCGCCGACCGAGCGGCGCCCCTGGCAGCCTGTGGAACACGTCTGCCGGAGCAGGATGCGAGGTTCGTCGACCGGGAAACCCTCGGTGTTCCACCGATTGACCACGTGGACAACGGTCAGGGATGACTTTGTCCACGGACAGCTAGTGTCCTGAACTGGAAGTTCGTTTGCAAACATTCGCGACACGCTCAAGGATCGTATCTGCCGTGGCCGTCCAGGCGAACGGCTTGGGTTTCTTGTTGTGCTCGTCGAGGTAGTCGCGGATCGCCTGTTCGAGGGCAGCGACACTGTGGAAGGCGCTGCGGCGAATTCACCGCGTCGTGATCTCGGCGAAGAACCGTTCGATCTGGTTGAGCCAACTGGCGCTCGTAGCGCGTGAAGTGAACGTGGTAATCGGGGTCGCGCTGGAACCAGCGCCGCACAGCCGGGGTCTTATGCGTGGCATAGTTGTCCATCACGAGGTGAATCTCCTGCCCGGGCTGCGTGTCGAGCGTCCTATCGAGATGCCGCAGGAAGGCGAGAAACTCCTGGTGCCGGTGCGTCCGGAGGCACTTGCCGATCACGGCTCCGGTGGCGACATCGAGGGCGGCAAAGAGGCTTGTCGTGCCGTGACGGTAGTAGTCGTGCGTCCGCCGCTCCGGAGAGCCGGGCTGCAAAGGCAGCAGCGGCTGCGAGCGATCGAGTGCCTGCACCTGGCTCTTTTCGTCAACGCAGAGCACCAGAGCATGGTCTGGCGGGCTCATGTACAGGCCGACGACGTCACGAACCTTGTCGACGAACTGTGGGTCTTCGCTGATCTTGAACGTGCTCTCGCGATGGGGCTGGAGGCCGAAAGCCCGCCAAATCCGGCTGATTGCCGTCTGGGAAGGGCCGCTCGCTCCGCCATAGAGCAGGTGCTCCAATGAGTGGCGTTCTTGGGCTTTGATTCCAACGTCAGCGTCGCCACCTTGGCGACGTGGTCGTCGGTAATCGATCGAGGAGCTCCCGGCCGAGGCTCGTCATGCAGGCCGTCGAGCCGATGGCTGACGAACCGTTGCCGCCACTTGCCCACCGTCGGCCGCGCCACGCCAAGGCGCGTCGCCACCTCGATGTTCGTCAGCCCCTCGGCGCAATGCAGCACGATCCGTGCACGTAAAGCCAATGCCTGCGCGGTCTTGCGTCGCCGCGCCAACGACTCGAGTTCGCGACGCTCCGCGTCGCTGACTTCCAGCACCGCCATCGGTCGGCCGTTCGCCATCCACCACCTCCTTGCAGGACAACGGGTTCCTGTAAGGAATGTAGGGCCGCCCGGCGGAAGGCGCAAGAGTAGTCAACGCACTTCTAATACGGATCACACGTGAAACTCGCGCGTACGGGTTTCCTGACCATCGATTGTGCGAGGGGTAGCCCGTGCCAGTCGAGCGGCGTGGGAAACCGAGCGCAGCCACGAAGGCGAAGCGCGGTTTCCCCCGAGTGAGCGCAGGGCAGGAAGCCCGTAGCGAACGTCCGGCGAGACGGCACGGGCGACCCCGGCACGCCAGCACGCCTGCGGATCAGGTGTGATCCGTATAACTCAAGACACTAGATCGCCAGCAGCTTGACGCTCGCCACCGCGAGCACCGCGGCGATGAGCAGCCGCAGGACACGAACCGGCAACCGGAAGGCGCCCAACTGGGCTCCGATCGTGCCGCCGACGATGGCGGCGACCACGAGTGACAGATGCACCTCCGGCAGCGTGCCACCGGCTGCCAGCCCTCCCGCCAGCCCCGCCAGCGAGTTGGCGAGGATGAAGGGCGCCGTGACCGCGGCCACTTGCTTGACTGGCGCCGCCCGCAGCGCGAGCAACACCGGCGTGAGAAACACGCCACCTCCCACGCCCGTCAATCCGGAGAGCATGCCGATCGACCCGCCCAGCATCACGAGCGGCAGCGGGGCGACGGGGCCGTCGGGATTCGCGGCCGGCTCCGCAGCTCCCCGGCGACAGCATTCGATGACAATCCGCGTCGCCGACATGAGCAGCACGCCGCCGAGGAGCGTTTCGAACACGGCCGTGGGGAGCTTCACGGTGCCGCCGAGCGCCGCGCAGGGCACGCTGCCCGCGACCAGCGGCAGGAACAGCCGGCGGCGAAAGTGGCCCGCCCTGAAGAACTGGGCGCTGCCGATCGCCGCCACGACCACGTTGAGCACCAGCGCCGTGGGCCGAATCACATCCGGCGGCAGCCCGAGCAGCGACATCGCCGCGATGTACCCGGTGGCGCCGGCATGCCCCACCGATGCGTAGAGCAGGGCCACCAGCCCGATCACGAGTGGCAGCACGAGCGGGTTCATGCCGGCGTCACGGCATGCCGCGTGAGCAGGTCCAGCGGCACGATGGCGAGCGTCTTCTCGTGGGTGGCCTCGAGCACCACGGGGGGTGCGCGGCCCGACTCGGCCGCCTCCAGCCAACGCGCGGCACAGAGGCACCAGCGGTCGCCAGCCACGAGGCCCGCGAAGCCCCACTGCGGCCGGGGCGTGACCAGGTCGTTGCCGGCCCGCACCGTGAATTCCAAGAACTCCGCCGTCATCACGGCGCACACCGTGTGCGTGCCGGCATCATCGTCACCGGTGCGGCAGCAGCCGTCCCGGAAGAAGCCGGTGAGCGGATCTGTCGAGCAGGAAGCGAGCGGGCCGCCGAGCACGTTCCGCTCCGTTGGCCGTGCGTCACCGTCCCGGGGGCTGTCGAAGGCGATCACACGCGTTCCGGCTCGTGCCGGCTCCGGGGCTGCCACGCCGGACGGCGCGGCGACGTGAGTATGATGTCGTCGTCGGCACACCGCCGGCAAGCGGCCGCCGCAGGCGGACGCGTTTTCCGACGCCGGACCTGGTGACGCGATGCTCAGCCTGCAATCCGAGTCCGCCGCCCGTTGGCTGGCCCAGGCCGAGGCGCACCTCGAGGACATCCTCGTCGACCACGCCCACTGCGAGAAGAAGGCGGCCGGCGTGGCGATGAATCTGCTGTTCGCCTATGTCGACAGTGTCGAGCTGGCGCGGGCCATGACCGAGATCGTGAACGAAGAGCTCGAGCACTTCCACCTCGTCCTCGACCTGCTCGACCGCCGTGGCATCCGCTTCCGCAGGCTGGCGCCGAGTTCCTACGGGAGAAGGCTCCACGAGCTGATCCGCCGCGCCGAGCCGGGCCGGGCCGTCGACCGGCTGCTGGTGGCGGGCCTGATCGAGGCCCGCAGTTGTGAGCGGTTCGCCCTGCTGCGGGACCACGCCCCGGACGCGGAACTGCGGGCCTTCTACGGCGGCCTGTTCGAGTCGGAGGCCCGGCACCACGCCACCTACGTGCGCCTGGCCTGCGGCTTCGCGCCGGAAGAGGATGTGCGGACCCGGCTCCAGGAACTCGCCGCCGCGGAAGCCGCGATCATCGACCGCGGTGATCCCGAGCCACGAATGCACAGTTGACGGCCCCACTCCCGCAGGCCCGCACATGCACTCCGCCCATCGTGACGCCGGGCCCGCCGCCCGGCGTCTGCCCGTCACCGAACTGATCGCGCTGGCCGCGATCGTGGCGTTGGCCGCTTGGGGAGTGCTGGTGTGGTCGGGTGTCGGCGGACGTCCGGTCGTGCTGGGCGGCCTCGATCCCGGCCGCTGGTTTCCGGGCCGCGGCCTCGTCCTCGCCGACGTGCCGCTGGTGGCGCTGCTCATCCTCGGCGGCCTGCCGCTGGTCTGGGACCTGCTGCGCAAGCTCCTCGCCGGCACGTTCGGCTCCGACCTGCTGGCCGGCATCTCCATCCTGACGAGTATCCTGCTCGGCGAGTATCTGGCCGGCGTGCTCGTGGTGCTCATGCTGTCGGGCGGCGAGGCGCTCGAATCGCGGGCTGTGAGCCGGGCCGGCGACGTGCTCAACGCCCTGGCCCGGCGGATGCCGACCCTGGCCCACAAGAAGTCGGCCGCCGGACTCACCGATGTCGCCCTCTCGGGGATCTCCGTCGGCGACGTGATCGTCGTCCTGCCCCACGAGATCTGTCCGGTGGACGGAGAGGTGGTCAGCGGCCGGGGCTCGATGGATGAAAGCTACCTCACGGGCGAGCCCTACCGGATGGCGAAGGCACCGGGATCGAACGTGCTTTCGGGCGCCATCAACGGCCAGGCGGCCCTCGAAGTCCGCACCGACCGCGTCGCCGGCGACAGCCGCTACGCCAAGATCATGGACGTGCTGCGTTCGAGCGAGGAGCGGCGGCCGCAACTGCGGCGGCTGGCCGATTCACTCGGCGCCCTCTACACGCCCCTGGCCGTGGCCGTCGCCGCGGCGGCCTGGTTCGTCAGCGGCAGCCCCACCAGGTTTCTCGCGGTGCTCGTCGTCGCCACGCCCTGCCCGCTCCTGATCGCGATCCCGGTGGCGATCATCGGCGCGGTCTCGCTGGCGGCCAAGCGCGGGATCGTGATCCGCGATCCCGCCATCCTGGAACGGCTCGACACCTGCCGCACGGCGATCTTCGACAAGACCGGCACACTCACCTACGGAACTCCGAAACTCACCGACGTGATCCTCATGGGGCGGCTCTCCGAGGGCGAAGTGCTGGCGCTGGCCGCGAGCCTGGAGGGCTACTCCAAGCATCCGCTCGCCGCCGCCGTCGTGCAGGCCGCCGCGAATCGCTCGCTGCGGCTGCTGGAGGTCGAGGCCCTCGCCGAGAAGCCGGGGCAGGGCCTCACAGGCCGCGTCAAGCGTCTCGACGACGGCGCCGAGGGGCAAGACGTGGCGATCACGAGCCGACAGAAGCTCGCGACGGTCGACCCGGCCGGACTTGACCGCCTGCCCGCCGTGGCCGGCGGGCTCGAATGCATTGTCGTCGTCGACGGCGTCACGGCTGCCGTGCTGCGGTTCCGCGACACGCCTCGGGCCGACGGCCGATCCTTCGTGGAGCATCTCTCGCCCGCCCACGGCCTGTCCCGGGTGATGCTCGTCTCGGGTGACCGTGAGAGTGAGGTGAAGTGGCTGGCCGACCTCGTCGGCATCACCGAGGTGCATGCCGGCATCCAGCCGGAGGGCAAGCTCACGCTCGTCGAGCGGGCGACGGCCGAGGCGCCCACGGTGTTCGTGGGTGACGGAATCAACGACGCCCCTGCACTGGCCGCGGCCACGGTGGGGATCGCGATGGGCACGGCCAGCGACGTGACGAGCGAAGCGGCTGGTGCCGTGGTCATGGACTCGGCGCTCGAACGGGTGGACGAGTTGTTCCACATCGGCAGGCGGTTGCGCAGCGTAGCGCTGCAAAGCGCCGTCGGGGGGATGGCCGCGAGCCTGGTGGGGATGGGCTTCGCGGCGGCGGGTTATCTGCCACCGGCCGCAGGCGCGCTCATGCAGGAGGCGATCGACGTCGTGGCGGTGCTCAACGCGCTGCGGGTGGCGTGGCGGCCGGGTGCGCTGACCGACTACCGCTGAAGGCCGACGCGGCCGATCCGACCGCCCACGCCGCCGCACCGGCCAGGGCTCCAGCGAGCACGCCAAGCGGGCCGGCGGGCAGCCCCGACACGGCGAACACCGCGGCGCTCGTGACGAGCCCGGCCGACTCGCCGGCCCGGCGACTGGCCAGCGCGGAGTGGCCGTGCTGATGCAACCGCCACTCGACGGCCAAAGCCGCGGCCTCGGCCGCGAGCGCCGCGGGCACGAGCGTCCGCACTCCCCCGCGCACGCCGGCGCCCACGACCGTGCACAGCACCGAGCCGACGGCACCACGCGCGGCCATCCGCGTTGCCAGCGCACCGGACGTTCGTGCCGCGGCCGCGTGCAGCCGGGACACAACGATATCCACCTGCCGGCTCTGGCGCAGGCCCGTGGCGCACCAGGTCGTGAAGTGCTCGCAGTTGTCCACGACCGGGCAGTAGCCGGGCCGGCCCTGGTATCGCAGGGCGCGGGCTGCCACCTCGGCCGGAGGAAACACGGCCGGCGGCTCGTCGACCTCGCGCACCGCCGCACTACCGGCGAATTCAGCCAGGCTCGTGCGCACCACGCGGCCGCCGCCGAAGGGCCGGCGTAAGTCGTCGGGGCGGGCATGCACTACGGTGCCGTCACCCACGTCGATGCCGTGGTGCAGATACGTGACCGCCGACCCGGCCACCTTGTGCTCCACGACAAGCCTGTTCCCCCGGCCCATGCCCACCTCCCGATGCTCCTACGCACGCCGCCGACTGCCGGTTCGACGCCGCTCACAGTATGAGATTTCCATGACGCCGGCCAGACTTCCTTGTTCGGACCCCGCGGCGAGCGTAGGTTGCCCTTGCGGCCGGCGGGCACGGGCCGCAAGGAGGCAGGGCGTGGATTATTTCGACGGTTTCGCGGCACTTTCCACCGGGCAGGTGTTTCTGCTTCTGGCCGCGCTCGCGGTCGCCTTCGGCTTCGAGGTCATCAACGGCTTCCACGACACGGCCAACGCCGTGGCCACGGTGATCTACACGAAGTCGATGCGGCCCACGCCGGCGGTGATCTGGTCGGGACTCTGGAACTTCATCGGCGTCCACGCGGGCGGTATCGGCGTGGCCTTCAGCATCGTGCACCTGTTGCCGGTCGATCTGCTCGTCGACATCAAGTCAGGCCGCGGGCTGGCGATGGTGCTGTCCCTGCTCGGGGCGGCGATCATCTGGAACTTCGCCACCTGGTATCGGGGGCTGCCCGCCTCCAGTTCCCACTCCCTGATCGGCTCGATCATGGGCGTGGGCATGATGAATGCCTGGATGGAGCACGGCTCGGCCTGGAAGGGGATCAACTGGCACAAGGCCTCGGAGGTAGGGATGGCGCTGATCCTCTCGCCCGTGATCGGCTTTGGGCTGGCGGCGGTACTGCTGCTGCTCTGCAAGAAATTCGTGCCCGCCCGGGAGCTCTACGAGCCGCCGCACGGCGACCGGCCGCCGCCCTGGTGGATCCGCACCCTGCTCGTCGGCACCTGCACCGGGGTCAGCTTCGCGCACGGCTCCAACGACGGGCAGAAGGGGATGGGCCTGATCATGCTCGTGCTCATCGGCATCGTGCCGGCGTCCTACGCGCTCAACATGAACACGTCGGCGCACGACATCACGGCCACCCTGCAGGCGGCACGAGCCCTGGAGACGGAGCTCACCGATCCGAGGCTGACAATGATGATGAGCGCCTTGCGTGAACAGCACCTGGCCTCGTCACGGGTCGAGAGGATCTCGCGGTCCGCGGCCGTGGCGGCCGAGGAGGTGCTGGAAACGTCCGATGCGGCGCTGATGGACGCCTGGGTGGACAGGATGTTCGATCCGTTTCCAAAGAACGACGCCGTGCTCTGCATGCTCGATCCGTTGCCGCTGGCCCAGTCGGTTGTGCAGCGGCTGGACGGCCGCACCAGCTTCAAGGACCTTCATGTGGATGACCGCTGGAAGTTGCGCACGGACCTGGTCGAGTTGGGGGCCTCGGTCCGCACGCTATTGCGGCAGTTTGGCGAGAATCTCGCCGAAGACCGCCGCAAGGTGCTCAAGGGCCTCGCCGGGCAATTGTCCAAGCCGGTGGAATACGTCCCCGAGTGGGTCGTGATGGGCGTCGCGCTGTGCCTGGGGATCGGCACGATGTTCGGCTGGGAGCGGATCGTGAAGACCGTGGGCGAGAAGATCGGCAAGACGCATCTCACCTACGCCCAGGGGGGCGCCGCGGAACTCGTCGCCGCCACAACGATCGGGCTGGCCGACTCGCTGGGCATGCCCGTGAGCACGACGCACGTGCTTTCCTCGGGCGTGGCCGGCACGATGTGGGCCAATAAGTCGGGCATCCAGCCGGAAACCGTCCGCGAGATCGCCCTGGCCTGGGTGCTCACGCTCCCCGTGGCGATGTCGCTGGCAGGCGGCCTGTACTGGCTGGCCACGTGCGTGACCGGCTGACGGCTACGGCATGAGCACGCCGGCGATGGCTGCCGACAGGGCGGTGGCCAGCGTGCTGATGATGAGCATCTTCACGCCCAGCCGGGCCAATTCGCCACGCCGTTCGGGAATCAGCGCGCCGATACCGCCCACCTGGATGCCGATGCTGGAGATGTTGGCGAAGCTGCACATCGCGATCGTGGCCAGCGACACCGACCGCGGTCCCAGCGCCCCGCCCCGGGCCAGCGCTCCCAGCGACTCGTAGGCCACCATCTCGTTGAGCACCGTGCGCGTGCCCAATAGCCCGCCCACAGTGCCGCACTCGGCCCAGGGGACGCCGATCAGCCAGGCCACCGGCGCCAGTAACGCACCCAGAATCCGCTGCAGCGACAGGTCGGGGTCGGCCCACCAGCCTCCGATCCAGGACAGCGCCATGTTGACCAGTGCCACCAGGGCGATGAAGGCGATCAGCACTGCACCCACGTTGGCCGCCAGGATCATCCCCTCGCGGGTGCCGCGGGCCGCGGCATCGATGACGTTGGCGTCGATCCGCTCCCCGCTCACCTCCAGCCTGCCCAGCGTCTCGGGGCGGCCGGTCTCGGGGATGAAGATCTTGGTCAGGTAGATCGTGGCCGGAAAGGTCATGAGGATGGCGGTGAGCAGGTCCTGCGACCGGCAGCCGAAAGCCATGTAGGCCCCGAGCACGCCCCCCGACACCAGGCCCATGCCGCTCACCATCACGACCGCCAGTTCGGACCGCGTCAGGCGGGACAGGTATGGCCGCACCACGAGGGGCGCCTCGGTCTGTCCGAGGAAGATGCTGGCGGCGGCGTTGAGCGTCTCGGCGCCGCTCGAGCCCAGCACCTTGGCGGTCACCCAGGCGAAACCGCGCACCACCACCTGCATGATGCCCAGGTGATAGAGCACGGCGAACAGCGCCGCCACGAATACGATCGTGGGCAGGACGCGGAAGGCGAACACGAAGCCCACCGGACCGCCGGCGTCGACGAGTTTGGAGCCGAACAAGAACCGGGCCCCCTCCTCGGCGCAGGCCAGCACGCTCTCCACCCACGTACTGGCCCAGCCCAGCGCCGTCCGCCCGGCCTCGAAGCGCAGCAGGACGGCGCCGCAGGCCCACTGCAGGGCCAGGCCACCGAGCACCATGCGCGGCGAGATCGCCCGCCGGTTCTCGGAGCAGGCCCAGGCCACGGCCAGAATCGCGATCATGCCCAACAACCCACGGTAATGGTCGAGGTGATCCATGGATCGTCCGCAGGTGAATCAGAGGCGTTCCAGAATGAGCGGCTGTCGCGGCACGGGCTCGGACCCGATCTCCAGCGCCTGTCGCAGCATCTCCCGGGCCGCGGGCAGGGCCGCGGCATGGCCGGGATTGTAGTGCAGTTCGGCGATCGGTTCCCCGGCCACGACCGGGTCACCCACCTTGCGCAGGAAGACGATGCCGGCGGCGTGGTCGATGGGCGACTGCACCGTGCTGCGCCCCGCGCCCAGGAGCATCGACGACTGCCCCACCGACCAGGCCCAGAGCCGCTTCAGATAGCCGGTTGCGGGTGCTGGAAAGGGCTCGATGCGGGCGGCCCGAGGCAGCACGTTCTGGGGATCGTCACAGACGCGGGGATCGCCTCCTTGGGCCACGATCACGCGCCGAAACCGCTCCAGTGCCGACCCGTCGGCCACGGTGTGGCGACATTTCGCCAGTGCCTCATAGCGGCCCTCGGCGACTCCGGCGGCCAGGAGCATCTCGGCCGCCAGTTCCAGCGACACCTCCATCAGGTCGGCCGGGCCGGCGCCGCGCAGGCAGTCGATACTCTCGCGGACCTCGAGCGCGTTGCCCACGGTGAGTCCCAGCGGTTCGTCCATGCTCGTGAGCAGGGCGCGGACGGGCTTCCCCAGGGCGCGGCCGATCGTGGTCATGCTGCCGGCCAGCATCCGGGCATCCTCGGGCCGCGACATGAAGGCGCCGTCGCCGGTCTTGACGTCGAGGACGAGCGCGTCGATCCCCTCGGCCAGTTTCTTGGAAAGGATGGAGGCCGTGATCAGCGGGATCGACTCCACCGTGGCCGTCGCGTCGCGCAGTGCGTAGAGCACGCGGTCAGCCGGGGCGATTTCGGCGGTCTGTCCCGCCAGCACGAGCCCGCAGTCCCGGGCGATGCGCCGGTAGGCGGCCAGATCGACGCCGACGCGGAAGCCGGGAATGCTCTCCAGTTTGTCGAGCGTGCCGCCGGTGTGCCCCAGGCCGCGGCCCGACACCATCGGCACCGTGACGCCGCAGGCCGCCACGATGGGCGCCAGGATCAGGCTCGTCTTGTCTCCCACGCCACCGGTGGAGTGCTTGTCGACCTTGGGTCCCGGGATGTCGGAGAGGTCGATGACCGTGCCCGAATGCAGCATCGCCGCGACGAGGGCCGCGGTCTCGGCGGGGTCCATCCCGCGCCACACGATCGCCATCAAGAGTGCCGCCCACTGGTACTCGGGCACCTCCCCCGAGGCGATGCCTCCCACCAGGAAGCCGATCTCGTCGCTCGACAGGGCGCCGCCGTCGCGCTTGCGGCGGATCAGGTCGACGGCGCGCATCGGGAAGCCTTCCTGCCCGGATGGGGCGGCTGTCAGTGCTGCGCCGTGCCGAACTGGCGGTCGCCGGCGTCGCCCAGTCCCGGCACGATGAAGCCCATGTCGTTGAGTCCCTCGTCCAGAGCGGCCACGTGGATCGATACGTCGGGCATGGCCTGCTGCAGGCAGGCCACCCCCTGCGGCGACGCGATCAGGGCCACGAACACGATGCGTGGGATGCCGGCCGCCCGCAGGATCTCACAGGTGCGCACCGCCGAGCCGCCCGTGGCGAGCATGGGGTCGACCACGATGGCGAGGGTGGCGCCGCAGGATCGTGGCAGTTTGTTGTAATACTCCTGCGGTTGCAGCGTGGTTTCGTCGCGGTACAGGCCGATGTGCCAGACCTCGGCGTCGGGGATCAACTCCAGGAGGCCGTCGGCCATCCCCAGTCCGGCCCGCAGGATGGGCACGATGGCGATCCGCTCGGCGATGCGCCGGCCGGGGGCCGCGCCCAGCGGCGTGACGGCCTGCACCTCGGCCGTAGGCAGGCTCGCCGTGGCCTCCACGGCCAGGAGTCTCGTGAGTTGGCGGACGACGCGTCGAAAGGCCGGCGGTTGCGTGGCCGGGTCGCGCAGCGTTACCACATGGTGTGCCACGAGCGGATGGCTGGAGACACGGAGGCCCGGCACGGCGATAACCTTTCAATTCCGATGGACTGCTGATCATACGGTCGCAGCCGGCCCTGTCGACCGAAGCCCGCTTCCGGAAATGTGTGATGATTGTGTGGCCGTCGCCAACGGGCTATACCCCTTGCATCACCCCCGGCAACGGCGCCTCCCCATGACGACACCCGACCACGCCACCACCGATCCCGTCGCCGCGCTCATCGCCGAGGCCCTGCGGGCGGCGGGCCACGCCCATGCCCCCTATTCCGGCTGGCGTGTCGGTGCGGCGGCGGAGTTCGCCGACCAGCCCGGCGCTGTGCACCGCGGCGCCAACGTGGAGAACGGCTCCTACGGGCTCACGATCTGTGCGGAACGCACGGCCATCTTCGCGGGCGTGGTGGCCGGGGCCAGGAGACTGCGGCGGGTCGCACTCGTGTGCCGTGACCGCGACGGTGCCGCGGTGCCGGAGATCGTGCCCTGCGGCGCGTGTCTGCAGGTGATGACGGAGTTCGGCGGACCCGACACGGAGATCGTCATCGAGGGGGCCGGCACGTTCCGCATCCGCGACTTTCTGCCCCGGCCTTTCGGCGCCGGGGTCACGGTGCCACGCGCAGGCACGTGAGGCTGGAATCATCCCGCACGTAGAGCCGGCCGCCGGACAACGCCGGCAAGGCGCGGACCGCTCCGGCCTGCGGCCCGGCGGCGAAGGGCCGGGCCCGGGACAGGATCCGCAGTTCGTCAGGAGCGGGTTTGACGAGCAGCAGTTCGCCGTCGGTCTTGGCGACGACGAGTTTGCCGTCGGCGGCGAGGAGCGTGCCGTAGCCGAAGTCGGCGGCTGTCCAGCGCACGGTGCCCGCGCCCCGCTCGAAGCAGATGAAATTCGCGGGGGGCACGTCATCCCGGCCATCGATGGCATACAGCAGTCCGGCCACGGCCACCGGCGTGCAGTATTGCGTGGCCAGCGGCCGCTCTCCCTGCCACAGCGGCCGCGCGGCGCGATCGTCGAAGGCCGCATAGACCGCACCCACGCCGTACGACGCCGTCACCAGCAGGTGGCCGTCGGGAAACACGAGCGGCGTGGCGGCGTTGACCGTGGGCCCGCGTTTGCCAAAGGGAAAGCTCCAGCGCACGGCACCATCGGCGGCGGCCATGAGCAGGCATGACGACCGCGTCACCGCCAGCACATGCGGCTTACCGGCCACGTCCACCGCCACCGGCGCCGAGTAGCCGGCGGCGTCTCCGGTCGCCTTCCACGCGGTGGCCCCGGTGTCGAGCGCGAAGGCCACCAGGCCCGCCTCCTTGCGGCCACCCACGTTGACGATCACGCGGCCCGCCACGACCAGCGGCGTCGAACCGGCGCCGAAGTAGCCCTCCGCTGCGTCGAACTCGCGGTGCGTGCGTCGCGACCAAAGCCGCCGACCGCTGGCCGCATCGACGCAGGCCAGCACGCCCTGGGCGCCGAAAACGATCACGCGGTCACCGTGCACGGCCGGCACGCAGAGGGGCCCGTCGCCGCCGCCCACCTGCGGCACGAACGTGGTGGGGTGCGAATCGCGCCACAGGGTCTCGCCCGTGGCCGCGTCGAGGGCCTCGAGCACCTCGCTGTCACCGACGCGATGAAAGAGGAACACGCGGCCGCCGGCCACCGCCACCCCGGCGTAGCCCGAGCCCACCTGCCGGCGCCACTCGGCCAGCGGCCCCTCGGCAGGCCAGGAGTGGGCGAGTTTCTCGTCTGCGGCGGCCACGCCGTCGCGAGTGGGACCGAGGATCTGCGGCCAGTCGCCGGCGGCCGCCGCGGATACCAGCGTGGCCCAGCAGAGCATCACACGCGCCACCCGGCAGAGTCCCGGCCGCGCGAGCATCGCCACCGGCCCAGCGCGGCCGCGTCCGTCGCCCCGGAGTCGGCCCTGACAGCACGTCACGTCGCGCGGCCCCGCTGGCGGAAATACTTGAGGCCAGGCACGAAGAAGCATGCGGCGCTCACCAGGCCAAAGATCACGTGCTGGTAATCAGGCACCAGGCACATCACCAGCGCCGTGGCGAAGAGCACGGCGGCCTGCACGTAGAACACGCCGGAGAGGATGCCCGCCTTGGCGAAGAACACCAGGCCGGCCAGCAGCGCCAGCACCGGCGATAGCGTAAGCACCTTGAGCTCTCCGCCGTCGTCGTGGAGCAACGCCTCGACCCAGAACAGCAGCACGCTGGCGATCACGCTGCCTCCCCAGACGTGGGCGATCTGCCGCTCCACGGCCGTGACCGGCCCCGTGCGGTGCCGCAGTGCCCAGAAGATCGGCGCCCACAGCGCCAGGCCGCCGCCCCAGAGCACGACGTAGGGCCAGCGGCTGGCCACGCCCTGCCAGGCCAGCACGTCGGTGGTCACGCACAACCCGAGGATCACCACCGAGTGCCACATCCAGAGCAGGCCCCAGTTCTCCAGCACGACGGCGTGGTGCGTCTCACGGAAGATCCGCGACACCACGTCGGCAAAACCGCCGCGTCGGGCAGCCACTGGCTCGCCCGCCAGGTAGGAACGCATGTCCGCAGCCAGTTCGGCGGCCGTGGCGTAGCGGAGATCCTGTGGTTTCTGCAGGGCCTTGAGCGCGATCATCTCCAAGTCACGGTCCACCTGCGGCGTGATCGACCGCGGCACCGGCGGATCGGTCTCCAGCACCGCGAGCAGCGTGTCCATGGGATTCGACGCCTGGAAGGGCGGGCGGCCGGTGAGCACCTGGTAGAGGATCGCACCCAGGCTCCACACGTCGCTCGCGGCCCCCACGTCACCGCGGCTTCCGGCGGCCTGCTCCGGCGACATGTAGCAGGGGGTGCCCAGGATGGCGCCGGTGTGCGTCACCGATTCGTCCCCCTCCAGTCGTTTGGCGAGGCCGAAGTCCGTGACGTGCGGCGTGCCGCTGGCATCGATGAGGATGTTCGACGGCTTCAGGTCGCGGTGCAGCACCCCGCGGGCGTGGGCCACGTGCACAGCCTCGGCCACGCTGGCCAGCAGTGCCGCCGCTTCGCGCGGCGGCAGCGGGCCGGCGGCGAGTTTGCGCGCCAGCGTCGTCCCCTCCACGAATTGCATGCTGTAGAAGGGATGTCCGTCGTATTCACCGACCTCGAAGATCGAGACGATGCCCGGGTGGTCGAGGCGTGCCGCAGCCTCCGCCTCGCTGCGAAACCGGGCCAGGTCCGCCTGGCTGGCCAGGTCGCGGCGCAGGAGCATCTTCACGGCCACGACGCGATCGAGGCTCTGCTGCCGGGCCCGGTACACGACCCCCATGCCGCCGCGGCCGATCTCCTCGAGCAGTTCGTAGTCCCCGAATGCGGCCGGCAACGACGCACCGCCGGGCAGGAAGCCATCGTGCCGCGGCCGAGACGGCGGCGGCCACGGCGTGGCGCTGCGCCGCTCGAGGATCGTCGATTCGTCGGCCACCGCATCGGCCACCGACATGGCTGCGAACAGCTCACGCAACTGGCCGGCCAGCGCGGGGTGGGCCGAAGCCATCGTGTCCAGGAGCTGCGTCGCCGCCGAGCCACGCTGTTCGGAGAGGGCCCCGACAAGATCGGCCAGCAGCTCCTCTTGGTCCGGCGGCAGCGGTTCCTCGACGGCCCGCACCCGGTCCTGCGTCGACGGCGTCATGCGAAGACCTGTCCCCGGGGCAACACCGCGTCATTCCACCTTCCACATGATAGGCAGGCGTCGCCGGCGGGGAGTCGGGCCGGCCGCGGCACGTCAGCCGCCGGCCGGCAACGCGGACCGTGGATCGGCACCCGTCCCGCCGTCGAGCAGGGTGCGCAACCGGCGCATCGCCCGCAGGTAGCGCATGCCGACGGCCGGTTTCGTGAGGCCGAGCACCTCGGCCGCCTCGGCGGTGGAAAGGTGCTCGAAGTGCCGCAGGAGCACGATCTGCCGATCGGCATCGTCGAGCAGTTCCACCGCGGCCGCGAAACGCCGCTCCAGTTCGTGCCACGTGGCGGCGGCGGCGGGCGTGAGTTCGCGGTCGGCCACCTGGCCGATCACGTCGGCTCCGGACCGCTCTCCGTCGCCGGCGACCAGCGGCACCTCGCGATCGAGGCTGCGGCTGGCGGCGACGCGGTGCCGGCGGTGGGCGTCGATGAGCCGGTCGCGGGCCATGTGCCGCAGCCAGAGCCGGAACGGCATCGTGGGGTTGGCCAGGTAGTCGCCCAGCCGGCGGTTGGCCTCGAGCAGGACGTCCTGCACGATGTCGCTGGCATCCACGCGACGCTCGATGACGCGGTCCATGCGTTGGTCGATCATCCGCCGCAGCGCCCCGCGGTGCCGTTCCAGGAGCCGATTGACCGCGTCTGCGTCCCCGCCGCGCACCCGGTCGAGCAACTCGACCGTGGGCTGGGCCGCGCCGGAATCGGCAGCCGAGGGAGCACCGGGGAATCCGGGCGTGCTGGTCATGGGGGTCGTGCCGGGGATGCAGGGCCGACCCTGATCCTACCAATGTGTCGTCCTGCCCGGGGCGCTGCCGGTTGCGCCCGTCATGCCGCGGGCGCCGGCCGGCCCGGCGGCCCGCAGGGCCGGCACATTTTTCCGCGTCGGCATTTTTGCCCGGCGCCGGAACGTGATCCATAATCGCCGGCGGTCAACGGAGCGACCGCTGGTTGCCGCCCCCTTGCGCGGCCTCCCGCAAACGGATTGCCCTCGTGACAGGCGTCTGCCTTCCGACGTCGTGGCCTGGCCGGCTCGCGGCCATGTTTCGCACCACGGCGGCGTTCCTTCTGCTGCTGGGGGCCGCCCGCGCGGTCGAGCCGCCGCAACTGCCCACGGATGCCCCGCCGGCCGCCACGCACGACGACCTGGCATCCCGCACCACGGCGCTGGCTCACCAGGGCCGCTGGGCCGACGTCGTCAGCATCTGCGAGACGGCCGCCCGCAAGGGCACGCTGGCCCCGACGCTGGCCCGCCAGTACGACCTGGCCAAGTTGCACTGTGACATCGCGAGGCGGCACGCCGAACCGTCTTTCCGCCGGCAGCTCGGTCAGCTCGATGAAGCCACCGCGCGCCGCGTCTACGCCGAGGTGCTGGCCCGCATCGGCTCCCACCACGTCGAGAATCCCGATTACGCCCGACTCGCGAATCGAGGCCGTCTGGCCGTCGACGTGGCCCTCGAGGAGCCCACGTTCGCCGCGCTTCACGCCACGCAGGCCACACCCGACCGCCGCGCGGTGTATCGCGAGCAGGTGGAGCGGATCGTGGCCTCGCGGCCGGTGGCCACGCAGCACGACGCCGAGATGACCGGGATATGGATCGCCCGGGCGGCCCACTCGATCCTGGGCATCCCGCCAGCCGTGTCCCTGATGGAGATGTCGGCGGCGGCGGTGGGCGGCCTCGACGAGTACTCGACCTTCCTCACCAACGGGCAGCTCGACGACCTCTACGCACAGATCGAGGGCAACTTCGTGGGCCTGGGCGTGGAGCTGAAAAGCGCGGCCGATGGCCTGCTCGTCGTGCACGTCATCCCCGGCAGTCCGGCGGAGCGATCGGGCATCCGTGCCGGCGACCACCTCGTGGGTGTGGGCAGCCGGTCGCTGGGGGGCATGACCGTCGACGAGGCGGCCCACCTGCTGCAGGGTCCCGAGGGTTCGCTCGTCACGCTGGCCATCCTGCGGCATCCGGCGCCGGCGCGGGCGGTGACCGTGCGGCGCGAACACGTGGAGGTGCCCAGCGTGGAGCAGGCCCGGATCGTCGACCGGGCGGCGGGCGTGGCCGCGCTCAAGTTGACGAGCTTCCAAAAGACGACGGCCGCCGATCTGGAGGCCACGCTGCGCCGGCTCGACGCGGCCGGCATGCGGTCGCTGGTCATCGACCTGCGGGGTAATCCCGGTGGACTGCTCTCCGCGGCGGTGGACGTGGCCGACCTGTTCCTGGAGCGTGGCCTCGTGGTGGCCACCCGGGGCCGCAGCCCCGACGAGGACTTCAACTACTCGGCGGGCCGTCCCGGCACCTGGCGCATGCCGCTCGTGCTGATGATCGACGGCGACTCGGCCAGCTCGAGTGAGATCTTCGCGGGGGCCATCCGCGACCACGGCCGCGGCACGATCGTGGGCGCACGCAGCTACGGCAAGGGGTCGATTCAGGGCATCTTCCCCCTGGACGCGGCGGGCGTGGGCATGCGGCTCACCACGGCCAAGTTCTTCTCGCCCAAGGGCCTTGCCTACAGCGGTGTGGGCGTGGATCCGGACGTGGCCGTGCACGTGACGGCCCGGCCGGTGGATGGCGAGCGCGTGGCGGCCGAACCGGACAACGACGTAACGCTCGCGGCCGCCGTCGACGCAGCGCGGCGGACGACACCGCGGCCCGCGGCCCGGCCCGCCGGCCACAGCGCCGCAGCCCGCTGAATGGCCCCCCGCGGGTCGCCGTGGTCTACTTGAACTCGGCTCGGGCCACCGCTAGTCTGACCCGGTCGATCCGATCCCCCGCTGAATTCTTCTTCTGGCTGCGAGGGAACCGCGATCCGACACGGACGCGGTGCGGTTTCTCCGCACAGTGTGCGTGTCTTCGCGCCCGGACGCCAGTGTTGTCCAGCCCGTCGTCTTCACCCCAGAAGCAAGAAGGATCTCGTCATGACCACCGCCCGCTCCAGCGCCATCGCCGCCATCAACAACTACAAGTCGAACGGTCAGGCGTGGAACTTCCGCGAGACGCCCACCAGCGAGATCTTCGGCTCCAACGTGTTCAGTGACGCGGTCATGAAGGACCGCCTGCCGAAGAGCGTCTACAAGGCGCTGCAGGCCACGATCAAGCAGGGCAAGCCGCTCGACCCGAACATCGCCGACGCGGTGGCGCTGGCCATGAAGGATTGGGCCATCGAGAAGGGGGCCACGCACTACGCCCACGTCTTTTACCCACTCACCGGGATCACCGCCGAGAAACACGACAGTTTCCTCTCGCCCACGGGTGATGGAGACGCCGTCGCCGAGTTCTCCGGCAAGGAGTTGATCCAGGGCGAACCCGACGCGTCCAGCTTCCCGTCGGGCGGCCTGCGGGCCACGTTCGAGGCCCGTGGCTACACCGCCTGGGATCCGACGAGCCCCGCCTACATCCTCGACAACCCCAACGGCACCACGCTCTGCATCCCCACGGCGTTCTGCTCCTGGACAGGAGAGGCGCTCGACAAGAAGACGCCGCTGCTGCGGTCGATGCAGGCGGTCGACAAGCACGCCCGCCGCGTGCTGGCGCTGTTCGGCCACAAGGACGTGGGCCAGGTCAGCGCCTCGGCCGGTCCGGAGCAGGAATACTTTCTCATCGACCGCAACTTCTACTTCTCGCGGCCCGACCTGCTGATGACCGGCCGGACGCTGTTCGGGGCCAAGCCGCCCAAGGGACAGGAGTTCGAGGACCAGTACTTCGGGGCCATTCCCGAGCGGGTGCTGGCCTGCATGCTGGAGGGCGAACGGGAACTCTTCAAGCTGGGCGTGCCGGTCAAGACCCGGCACAACGAGGTGGCCCCCAGCCAGTACGAGATCGCCCCGATCTACGAGAACGCCAACATCGCCACGGATCACCAGCAGACGATCATGCAGACGCTGACCCGCGTGGCCCAGAAGTACGGCATGGCCTGCCTGCTCCACGAGAAGCCCTTCGCGGGCATCAACGGCTCGGGCAAGCACGTCAACTGGTCGCTGGGCTGCAAACTGGGCAACCTGCTCGAGCCGGGCGAGACGCCGCACGCCAACATGCAGTTCCTGGTGTTCTGCGCCGCCGTGATCAGGGCGGTCCACCTGCACTCCGACCTGCTGCGGGCCGTCGTCGCCGCCAGCGGCAACGATCATCGCCTGGGCGCCAACGAGGCGCCGCCGGCGATCATCTCGATCTTCCTCGGCGACCAGTTGGCCGACGTGTTCGAGCAGATCGAAAAGGGCAAGGCCACGAGCTCCAAGTCGACCGGCACGCTGACCGTGGGCGTGGATACGCTGCCCACGCTCCCCAAGCACGCCGGCGACCGCAACCGCACCAGCCCCTTCGCCTTCACGGGCAACAAGTTCGAGTTCCGTGCGGTGGGCTCGAGCCAGTCGATCGCCGGGCCGCTCGTGGCCCTGAATACGATCATGGCCGAGAGCCTCGACTACATCGCCACCGAACTGGAGAAGGCCATCGGCGGCGACTCGTCCAAGCTCGCCACGACGGTGGAGAAACTGCTGCAGAAGATCGTGTCGGAGCACAAGGCGGTGATCTTCAACGGCAACGGCTACTCGCAGGAGTGGCACGAGGAGGCGAAGAAGCGCGGCCTGCCGAACCTCAAGGCCACGCCCGAGGCGCTCGACGTGCTCGTGGCCCCGAAGAACATCGCCCTCTTCGAGAAGTACGGCGTGCTCTCCAAGCGGGAGATGGAGAGCCGCTACGACATCTACATGGAGCGTTACTGCAAGGACATCAACACCGAGGCCAACTCGGCCCTGCAGATCGCCAAGACGATGATTCTGCCGGCCGGCTATCGCTACCAGGGTGAGCTCGTCGACACGGCTACCAAGCTCAAGAGCCTGGGGCAGTCCGTTCACATGGGCACCCTCGAGAAGCTGACGAAGCTGGTGGGCGAGTTCGAGAGCAGGATCGAGGCCCTGGAGAAGCACCTCGGCCACCACGGCGGCGGCGACCTGCGGTCGGAGGTCAAGCACTTCCACGACGACGTGATCCCCGCGATGGTGGCCCTGCGCGAGACGGCCGACCAGATCGAGACCGTGCTGCCCGACGACACCTGGCCGCTGCCGACGTACCGCGAGATGTTGTTCATCAAGTGAGTCACCTGGGCCTCGACGCGGCGCTCGCGGCGGAGTGCGGCCGGCTCGGCCTGGACGTGCCGGCGACGGCACTCCCGGCCCTCGCCGCGTATGCGGCCAGCCTGTGGGCCTGGAACGAGCGGCTCAACCTCACCCGGCATACGGATGTGGAGACGTTCGTGTCGCGGGACGTCGCCGACGCGGCGGCGATCGCGCCGCACCTGGCGCGCGGCGAGCGGGTGCTCGACGTGGGCACGGGCGGCGGGGTGCCGGGCGTGCTCCTGGCGATCCTGCGGCCCGACCTGCGGGTGGAACTGGCCGAGAGCGTCGCCAAGAAGGCCCGCGCCGTCACCGAGATCGTCCGCGAGTCCGGGCTCGACGTGCCGGTGCATGCCGGGGCGGCGCAGGCCCTGGTCGCCAGCCGGCCCGCGGGTCCCGGTCGCTTCGACACGCTGGTGGTCCGCGCCGTGGCCCCGCTCGGAAAGCTCCTCGGCTGGTTCGAGCCGATCGCCGACGCCTATGGCCGAATGCTCGTGATCAAGGGACCGCGGTGGGAGGAGGAGCGGGATGATGCCCGCTTTCGCGGCCTGACCCACAAGCTGACGATCCGCCGCGTCGCCGGCTGGCCGATCCGCGGCCGCGACAACGAAAGCGTGCTGATCGAGATTCTGCGCCGCGCGAGCCCGTGACCCACGTTCACGACCGCGACCACTGCGCCGGGACGCACGCCACAGCGCCACGCTCGTCGTCCCCGGCCGCGAACCGGTTCCGCGCCGAGCCTGCAGCTGCGGTCGCCCAGGCCGACCGCGTCAGGTCGGTCCTGCGGGCGGGCTCAGAGATTCATCCCCAGGAAGCCGCCGGCCGCGTCGCTGGCGGCCTGTTCCCGCGCCAGCCGCTCCAGGGCCCGCGACAGGTCGCCGGCGGCGATGAAGCGGTTGAACTCGATCTCCACGGCCCGGCGCACGGAATTCGCCAGCCAGTCCACGGCCGGCTGCGTCAGCCAGTCGCAGGTTTCCCTGTCCAGGACCACGGTCAGATCCGAGCCGATCGTGCGCAGATCGGCGTCGTCCGTGATCAGCGTGCCCTGGAACGAGTACCGCACCCAGCCCGCGGCGGGATCGTTCGTGAACGAGAACGTGCAGGAGCCGTTCATGAGATAATACGTGTTCCGCAGCCCGTGCTGGGCCACCGCCTGCTGCATCCGTTCCAGCCGCGCGCGGTACACCGGCGAGGCGTCGAGCGGGATGTCGAGCCGCGGCACGCTGCGCAGCGGCGTACAGTCGAAGGTGATGGCGACGGCCGGACGGAAAGCGGGTTCGCTCATGGTAGAAGTCTATCGCGCCGCCCGGTTCACCGTCCTCGCGGCCGCCTTTGCAGCCGGCTGCGCCGGCGGGCCGGAGTCCGCCCCGGATGTTCGCGTCACCGTGACGCGCCGGCTGATGGGCATGCCCTGGTCGATCACAGTCCATGCGGCGTCTCCGGCCGCCGGCCACGCGGCCATTGCGGCCGGCTTTGCGGAAGTGGCCCGGTTGGAAAGGGTACTCTCCGACTACGATCCGGACAGCGAGTTGAGCCGGCTGTCGGCCCAGGCGCCGATGGGCGCAGCGGTGGCGGTGAGCGAGGATCTCTGGCGGGTGCTCCACCGCGCCGCGGACCTGCAGGCCGACACCGACGGCGCCTTCGACATCACCGTGGGTCCGCTCACGAGCCTGTGGCGGCAGGCCCGCCGCACGGGAGTAGCCCCCGGCACCGACAGGCTCGCCGCGGCCCGGCATGCGGTGGGCCGGCAGGCACTCGAACTCGATGCTGACCGACGCACCGTGCGGCTCATCCAGCCCGGCATGCGGCTCGATCCGGGCGGCATCGGCGCCGGTTACGCGGCGGACCGGGCCATGGAGGTGCTCGAGCGACGGGGCATAGCCGCGGCGCTGATCGACGCCTCGGGGGACGTGCTCGTGTCGGCCGCCCCGCCGGGTGCGGCTGGATGGCGCATCGCCGTCGCCCCGGCGGGGACCAGCGCCGAGGATCACGTCATGCTCGTGCACGCCGCCATCACCACGTCGGGCGACGCGTACCAGGCCGTCGAGATCGGCAGTCAGCGGCACGGCCACGTGATCGATCCGCGCACGGGCCAGGCCGTACCCGGGCCGGCGGCGGTGACGGTGATCGCCCCCGACTGCACGACCGCCGACGCGCTGGCCACCGCGGCGCTCGTGCTGGGGCCCGAGGCGGGCCTGCGAGCTGTGGCGGGCAGGCCGGGGTGTGCGGCCCGGTTCACCTGGAAAGACGGTGGGGCGGTGCGCACGGCGGTCACGCGTTCGTGGCCGGGCGTAACGGCAGACCGCTGAGCCCGCTGACACGGCCCACGACAACACCCCGGCCGCCGCTCCTTGCCCAGGCTGCCAACGGATTGGGCTGACTGTAACGATTCCTCCAAGTTTGCAGGGGCGGAGGCCGATAGTTCCGGTGCTGCCGCTGCGCCTCGGTGCATGCGGTGCGGGCACGGAGTCGGGGGGCGACGTGCCGGGATCGCCGTTCACTGAGGACGGCGCTCCCCCTGGGCGCAGCGGCGGCATTTGCCACGGTCCTCGATCCACCACGAGCCACCCCCGCCGTGCCACGACTTGCCCGACAACTCTGGGTCTGCCTGACGAGCATCTCGCTCCTGGCGGGAGGCTGTGCGCCGCGGCAGCCGTTCTACTTCTTCGAGGATGGCGACCTGTCGCACTACGTGGGGGCGATCCAGAAGCTCGAGTATCCCGACACCGACCAGCAGCCGCTCGACGAGGCAGCCGGCGCCGTCGAGCCGCTCACGCTCTCGAACCCCAGCTTCGACAATGTCTGGGAGCTGTCACTCGAGGAGGCGATCCGCACGTCGCTCGAGAACGGCAAGGTGCTACGCAACCTGGGCGGCCGGTTCGCGAGCTTCGGCGGCCCCCGGCCGCAGACGGGCGAGCCGGCCGTGTCGCTGCTCACGAGCCCCGTGCAGACGCCGACCATCTACGACCCGTCGATCGTGGAAACCGACCCCTTCCGTGGCGTGGAAAGCGCCCTGGCCCTGTTCGATACCCAACTTTCCAGTTCGCTGACGTGGGAGCGGATCAACAGGCCGCAGAATTTTCAGCAGTCCGTCAATCCCATCTTTCCGCAGAACCTGCAGGGCGAAACCAGCAACCTGACGACCGGCCTCACGAAGCGGACGGCGACCGGTGCCACGTGGGGCTTCAGCAACCAGACGCTGTACGACAACAACAACGTCAGAGCCCGCGAGGTGCCGTCCACCTGGCAGACGAACTACGACTTCACGTTCAACCAGCCGCTCCTCCAGGGCGCGGGCGTGACCTACAACCGGATCGCCGGTCCTGACTTCTTCGACAACCTGTACGGCCGGCCCAATTTCCGCGGCGTGCTCTTGGCCCGCATCAGCGCCGACATCTCGCTGGCCGACTTCGAGGCCGGCGTCCGCAACCTGGTCAGCGACACCGAGCAGTCGTACTGGGAACTGTACTTCGCCTACCGCAACCTGGAGGCCCGCAAGGCCGGCCGCGACAGCGCCCTCGAGGCCTGGCGGAAGGTGCATGCCCTGTACGTGGAGCAGTCCCGCGGCGGCGAGGCCGACAAGGAGGCGCAGGCCCGCGAGCAATACTTCTTCTTTCGCAGCGAGGTGGAGCAGGCGCTCACCGACGTGTATCGCTGCGAGAATCGGCTGCGCTACATGATGGGCATCTCGGCGAGCGACGGCCGGCTGATCCGCCCCTCCGACGAGCCCACCACGGCCCGCATCGCCTTCGACTGGCAGCAGTCGCTGGTGGAGGCCCTGTCGCGATCGGCTGAGCTGCGCAAGCAGAAGTGGGTGATCAAGCAGCGCGAACTGGAACTCGTGGCCGCCAAGAACCTCGTCCTGCCCCGGCTCGACATGGTGGGCCGCTACCGGTTCCTGGGCATGGGCCAGGAACTCGTCAACCAGAACTACAACCCGTACGAGTCGAACAATGCTGATCCGCTGCGGGGCACCGACGCCTACTCCACGCTGTTCAGCGGCCAGTTCCAGGAATGGCAGGCCGGTGCCCAGTTCCTCATGCCGCTCGGCTTCCGCCGCGAACTGGCCACGGTCCGTCACCACCAACTGCAACTCGCCCGCGAGCGGGCCCGGCTGCAGGACGAGGAGCTGGAGGCCTCGCACGCCCTCGTGGAGGCGGTCCGCAACGTGGACACGAACTTCGCCCTCGCCCAGACGAACTTCAACCGGCGCGTGGCCGCGGAGCGGCAAGTGGAGGCCGTGCAGGCGGCGTACGACGCCGGCACCGTCACGCTCGACCAGCTGCTCGACGCCCAGCGCCGGCGGGCCGAGGCCGAGAGCTCCTATTACCGGTCCATCGTCGACTACAACCGCTCCATCGCGCAGCTCCATTTCCGCAAGGGCTCGCTGCTCGAATACAACGGCGTGTTCCTCTCCGAAGGACCCTGGCCCGGCAAGGCCTACTTCGACGCCCACCGCCGCGCCCGGCAGCGGGATGCGAGCATCTATCTCGATTACGGTCACTCGCGCCCCGGCGTATTCAGCCGTGGCTCGGTCACGCAGAGCTTCGAGGCGCTCGGTGCCGATTCGCGGCCGATGCAGTTGCCGCCCCGCGATCCGGCCACCCGCGAGGAGCCCGCGCCGGCCGGTCTGCCGGCCTCGCCATCCGCACCCGGCCCGGCAGGCCCCGAACTCCTGCCCACGCCGCCGGCCTGACGCCGCGCCGGCTCACGGCCTGCGCGACTCGAGCACGCCCTGCTGCTCGATCCACGACCGCATCGCCTTGCCCTGGTTCATGAACAGGGCCAGCGTCCGCCACTGCCGCTCGCTGAGTTCCGTCTTGATCGGACCGGCGTCGGCCTCGGAGAGCACCATGTAGACGAGGTTCATCTGCAGATGGGCGTCATCCCGCTCGGCCGCCGGGTCGTCGGTCCGCAGCGCCGGCTCGCGGGCCAGCAGGGTCCGCTCAATTGATTCGTGCTGCCGCTGGCTGAGTCCCAGGGCGTCGTCCATCTTCACGAGCGTCGCGGCCACCATCGCCCGCCAGCGAAACGACCGCCGCGCCCGGGATTCCTTGACCACGCCGGCCAGCTGCTGTTCGTCGAGCGTGCCGGCCAGCACCCGCCCGAACAGCGACTGCTCGTCGAACAGGCCGCGGAGCTGGTTGCGGCAGCGCTGCACGTCCTGTTGGAACTGGTGCCACTGCTTCTGGCCGGCCTGATCATTCATGTTGATGCGCAGGCCGTCATATCGGCTGCGGACGGCATCCACGTCGTCGACGAAGCGACGGATGTCCGACTCGATGGCCAGGTGCAGCGCCTGCCGCTGCGTCTCCGAGAGCCGGCAGGCCTCGTCGAGGCGAGCCAGCCGCTTCTCGCCCAAGGCCCGGGCCTGCCGCAGGGCGGACGACTCGGAAGACTGCACCCCCCCGGCGCCGTTCGGCAGCACCACGCCGTTGCGGCCCAGGCGTACGCCGCCGCCGCGCAGCACCCAGCCGTTTCCAGACTGCTCGAAGAGGTTGGCGTCGAAGTTGGCGCCCAGTTCGATGAAGTGCGGCTCCTGCGCGGCGGCCGGACCGGCCCCGGCCTCCTCGACCACCCGGTCGTCATCGGCCCGGACGGCGCCACAGGTCACGACGCAGACCATCGCCAGCCAGACCGCGGACCAGGGGGCCAGTGGGGTGCCGGCGCGAGAATGTGGGACTCGGATCACTTGTCCTTCCCCCACCAGGGATCGGGCTGCTGGAGGCCCTGGCCGTCGAAGTTCCAGCCCATCTGCCGGCCCACCATCTGCGTTCCGGCCGCCTGCCGCCACTTCGTCCACTCAGCCCGTTGGGCGGCGTCGAGATGCGGTGCGATGCTGGCGTGAGCGTAGTCCGGAGCCGGACGGTAGTTGTTGATCACCATGCCGCCCTGGTCGTCGAGTTCGCAGATCCAGGACGGCTGCCAGTTCCGCTCCAGGTCCGCCGCGATGACTTCGCGCTGCGCCGCGGAGAGGTCGAGCTGCCGATCGAGCTTGGCGACGATGCGGATGCGGGCCGCTGCCTCGCGACGCTTCTGCCGCTGGGCCTGCTCCTGTTCGTAGGCGGCGAGTTCGGCGGCCGTGGCATGCTGCTTCACGAGCCCGGCCAGCGGGGAGCGGATGCTCTGCCGGGGATCGAACTCGCGGCGGTCGAGGTTGCCGTTCATCTGCCGGGCGGCGAACTCAAGCGCCGTCCTGGAGACCGCCTGTCGGCCCGCCGCCAGGATCTCGCGGCGCACCTCGGGAGAGAGGCCGGAGCAGGACTGGCGGATCATCTCCAGTTCCGTCTGCAGCGTGGGCTGAAAGAACTGCTCCATCTGCTTGGCCTGCTGCTCGACCTGCCGGCGGCGCTCCCGGGCCACCGCCGCCGGCACGTCGCCCGGCACGGCTGCCGGCGGCTGGCGGAACATGGCCCGCAGCCCGTTTTCGAACAGCCGCTCGATGACCTGCAGATCCCGCCTACCGAGCACCTCCTCCGGCGCCACCGGGGTCGGCTCCCGGGGGTCGGCATCCTGAACCACTTCCTGAACCAAGTCGTCACCTGCGGGGAGCACGTCCACTTCTTCTGCCTCGAACGCCTCGTCCACTTCGAGGAACGGAATCTCCACGGCTCCCAGAGACGCGTCAACCATGTCCTCCACGTCCTCCACGTCCTCCGCGACCTGCACGGCCGGAGCCGGCACTGGGTCGCGAGCATCGTCATCGGCGGGCGCCGCGCCGACCGCAAGCACCGCCACCGCGCCCAGGAGCATCAGGGCGCAGCGCTTTCGGCGGCAACGGTGGTGCGGCGACGGCGGCTGGTTTTCGCTTCTGCTCATCGCTCGTACACCGGCAGGAACTTGTAGTTTACGGCCAGGGCCAACAGCGCCAGCGACGTGTCGACCGTGCCCCCAAAACCGCCGCCGCGGCCGGCGAAGCCGCTGAAACTGCCGTCCTTCGACTGCATCGCCTTGAGTTCCTTGACGAGTCCGATATTCCAGCGTTCCCAGGCCTCGACGTCCCCCTGGAACAGGGCCTGCGCCCGGTAGTAGCGGGTGTAGGTCGGATAGCCCTCCATCGCCCCCTGCGGATCGCGGCTGCGGCCCTTGAGGTAGGCGAGTGACTTGGTGTAGTGCGGCAAGCCCTTCTGCCTGGCGATGGCGGTGACCAGCACGCCGATGCTCGTCACCGCATCGCTGCCGCCGCCCGGGCTGCCGGAATAGCCCACCTGCCCATTGGCCGCCGTCATGCTGGCCACATAGCGGACGGCGCGGTCGATCGTCTCATCGGGCACCTCGATGCCGGCGTTCCGTGCGGCCAGCAGGCCCATCAGCACGGCGCCCGTCACCGACGTGTCGGCGTCCCTGGCCTCGGGCGAATACCGCCACGCCCCTTGAGGATTGTTCTTGCCGCTCGTCGCCGCGCAGCGGGCCGCCAGTTCAAGTGCCTGCCCGATTGATCGACCCTTGGTGCCACCGCCCCCGGACTCGGTCCACAGCGTCCGGTCGTCGACGGCTCCGTAGGCCTCCGCCAGGGCGAGCATGCCGAAGCCGTGCTGGTACATGCTGTCATGGCCCTGGCCACCACCAAGAAACCCTGTGTTGGCGTCCTGTGAGAGGATCATGCTCCGCAGCGCCTTGCGGATGGGTTCGCGATAGGGCCCGTGATTGGGGTCCTCGCCGGACGCCAAAAGCACCATCACGGCCATGCCGGTCACACCCGGGCCGGCCTGGCCATCCTTCCAGCCACCGGAGGCATCCTGCGTCTTGAGCAGAAAGCGGATGCCGGCGTCATACATCTCCCGCACGTCGCGCGGCACCGGGTCGCCATAGCGCACGAGCGGCCCTTCGGCCGCCGGCGCCGGCTCTGCAAGCGTGCCTGCCACAAAGGCCAAGGCGGCGGCCGCGGCCACCGCCCGGAGCATCGCCCGAGAATTCATGGTTCCTCCTCCATCGGCATCCGTTCCGACTCCCAGGCGGGCGTCGGCGGCCCGGCATGAATGATTCCGTGGTCCTGGTCCATGAGCCCGATCGTGACGCGGCGGCAGGGCTCCACGCATGCGCGCAGCACCCGCCACTGCCGTGCATCGAGCACGTTCTCCAGACGCCCCGCCTCGGCGGACGCCAGCCGGTAGTACGCGAGCGGCACGGGCAGCGGCGCCCGCGACCCGCCCACCGCATCGACCCGCAGCGGCGGCATCGCTTCCAGAAGAAACGCCTCCACGGCCTCGTACTGGCTGCTGGAAAGTGCCAGCGATTCGTCCAGCGGCTCGAGCGCCGCGGCCACGGTCGCCCGCCAGCGGCTCTCACGACGCCCGTGCTGCCAACGCTGGCGGACCTCCGCCTGCGCCGGTTCGAGCACGTCCTCGACCATGCGCGCCAGGAGCGAACCGGGGCCGAGTGCCCTGGCGATCACCTGCCGGCAGCCCTCCACGTCGGCCTGAAAGGCTGCAATGTCCATGTCTTCCTCACTGGTGCCGATATACCCGTCGCGCACGGCGTCGATCTCACCCGCCACGCGGCGCAGGTCCGACTCCAGAGCCATCTCCAGCATGCGGCGCTGGGGATGGCTGAGGCCACAGGTCCGCACCGTGAGGTCGATCCGTTTCATCCCTTGCCGGCGCACGCCCACCAGCCTGGGGAGCGCGCCATCGTGGATAGCACCCCTGGACCCGACGACCTCGAGCACGACGGCCCGGCCCACGTTCTCGCCGCCGATCATGTTCACGGGGCTCCGCACCGCTGTGGCTTCCGCCGCCGCGAACACCGCGGCATCGAACAGCCGCACTACGTCGGCTGACAGCGCCGCGGAGTGCACCATGTCCACGTCGTCGAACACCAGCACGGCCTCGAAATTGCCGGCAGGCCCGTCTGGCTCCGTCATCGCGTCCACGACCCGGTCGTCGGCGGCCGGCGCGGCCGTCCACCAGGCGAGCCCGGTCACCATCAACACGCAGCCTCGCAGGATCGAACGCATCATGGTGTGCCGCCTCCCGTTCGCTGGGACGAGGCAGCGGTGCCGACCGCCTGCGCCACGCATTCCGCGACGCCGGACGGCAGGCTGCGGCCGGGCCGCTGCGCGTGCCCCAGCACCATCTCCCAGGAGTTCTGCCAGCCCCGCGCCAGCCCCTCCGCCACGGCGGCACGCTGGCCGTCGTCGAGGCCGTGGGACTGGTCGACGGCCTCGACGATCACCGCGATCGCTGCCCGGCGCCGGCGCTCGGACCGCTGGTCGATCTCATGCTTCCAGGCGGCCACGGCCCCGGCTCCGGCATGGGCCTCGAGCGCGGCTGACAGTGCGGCGCGGACATGTGCGCGAGGTGCCGTGAAGGGGGCGGCGACGATCTCGTCGACCGCCCGCTGACCCGCGGCGAGAACCTCCGCGCGGGCAGCCGCATCGAGCGCGGGACTCGTGTGGCGGACGAGTGATAGGTCGCCACGCAACGCGTTCATCGCCGCCTGCCCGCGCTGGCGGGCCGTGCGCCGACGCATCTGCTCGTTCGGGCGGCGGGTGTCGCCGTCACCGGGGCCGGTGTCCCGGGCCTCGTCGCGATTGGGCTCTTCCCCCACATGACCGGTCTCGACGTCGTCCCACCACGGGTCGCCAATTTCCTGCCCCGGCTCCAGGCCAGAAACCCGGGCGAAGGAATTCCGTACCACCGTGACCTCCGGCACCTCGTCCACCTCCGCGAAGGCCTTCTCCCGGTGGTCCGCACGGATTGGCACAGCCACGGCCAGACAGGCAATCAGGCCGCAGCCGCACGCGGCCCGGATCCGGACCGCGGATGGCATCGACACTGGCGGCGGCGCGAGGATCATCGCCGCTCCTTTTCGAAGCGGTTGAAGTAGGCGTCGAGACCGGCCCGGAACTCCTCGGGAAGCACGCGGCCGGACACGCCCGTGGCCTGTTCTTTCTCGCCCCCCGCCTCCGCCTTCGTGCGGTTGCCGCGGCCGACGAAGGCCAGGGCCGACGTGGTCGTCGAACCCGTGCCGCCACCGCCCGGCGCGACGCCTCCGGTGCCACCGCCACCTCCCCCGCCGCCACCGCCACCGCCGCCACCGGCCTGCGCCGCCAGCAGCAGTTCGATGGCCTCCGTTTCGGCACCGATCGCCTTGGGACCCGCATCGGGCGTACGCAGGATGCCGGCGGCCTCGGCCATCACGTCTTCGACCTTTTCGAACAGGCCGATCTCCGGGCCGAACGCCTGCTCGCCGTCGGGCTCGTCGAGCAGCCGGTCGACGAGTTCCGCCACGCGGTCGGCCAGATCCTCCTGGCGGGCGGCGAGCTTCCCGGCCTCGGCGGCGAAGTCGGCGGCCGCCGGCCGCGTCTGCTCGGCGACCCGCGTCTCCTCGCGCAGGTTCACCTCCTCCTCGAGGATCTTCATGGACTCGAGCACGACCTCGGGCGGCACGCTCTCGCGTGGCTTGCCCCCCTGGCCTGCCTCGCCGCCACCGGACTGCGGCGGCGGCACGAGGTCGTCGGCCAGGCGGTCGAACGTGTCGGACCAGAACTCCGCCTGCGCGATCGACATGCCCGCCTCCTTGGGGATGTCGTCCGACAGCTGCCGCAGGCTCCCCAGCGCGTCGAGTTCCTTCATCTCCTCGAGCACCGTGCGGAAGGCAGGGAGTTGCCGGCGGTCGAAGTAGGCCTGCAGGTCATCCAGCAGCGCGGAGACCTTCTCCGTCTCGCGGGCGTTGAGTTCGCGGACCTCGCCCAACGCCTTCTTGACCCCGGCGGGCTGCCTGTCCGACTTGCCAAAGGCGTCGGCGGCCATGCCGGCGATGCGGCTGCCGATCGTGCCCTGCTCGCGCGACGCGAGCTTGAACCGCTTCACGAACGTGCTCCCTTCGAGCCGCGCCATCACCGCTCCGAGCTCGTCGGCCACCTTGGCGAACTCGGCGAGCAGGGCCTCCTGGGCCGCGATCGCCTCGTCGAGCGCCTCCGTGGCGGCCGGTTCCGCGGCAGGCTTGTCCGGCCGGGGCGGGGCCACGCCGGCCTGGGTCGTAGGCAGGCCGAGCCGGCCACCACCAGCAGCGGCCGACTGCTCGCCCGCGCCCGACTCCTGATGTGGCGGCTGCTGTGACGACTCGACATCCACGACCTGCGGCACAGGGGGCGGTGGCGGCTGGCCCGGGGCACCACCCTGGCCGCCCGACTGGCTGCCGCGCTCCTCGCCCACCTTCGGCGGCTTCTCGCCGGCTGCACTCTCCTGGGCGCCCTTCTCCGCGGCAGCCTGCTGCGCCGTGTCGGGCTGGCCGCCGGCAGGGGGTTCACTGCCAGCCTCGGCGGTACTTTTCTCGCCGCTCGGCTTGCCGGTTTCAGACGCGGCCGGCGTGGCCCGACTCGCCCGCGCTGCCTGTCCGAGCAGGTCCGCCACACCAGGCATGCGGTTCTCCGCGATGTCGGCCAGCGACTGGATGTCCTCCGCGAGTTGCTCGAGCGTCCCGGCCTCGAACTCCGGGTTCTTGAGCGCCTCGCGGACGAGCTTGCCGCCCTCCTCGACGAGCCGCTCCAGCCGTCGGGCATTGGCCTCCTCGGCGGCAGCCTGGGCCTCGATGCGGCCGCGGGTATCCGTGTCCAGGAGCCGCTGCTCGGGCAGGCCGCGGAGCTCCTTGTTGGCGGCCAGCAGGCCCATCTCCCGATCGCGGACCTCGCTGGCCTGCTGCCGGAACTGCTGCAGCCGCGTGTTGAGCACGAGCGCGTGCTCGGCGCGATCCACCACGTAGATCACCAGCGGCGCGGAGTAGGCCCGCGACCGGCCCGGCAGGTAGTCCTCGGCGTAGGCCCGGAGCACGATCGTCTGCGGCTGGATGCCCAGCGCCTCCGGGCAGAACGTGGCGGCCACTTCGAGCGCCTCGCGGTCACTGCCCCCGGGCTGCAGCAGCCGCTCTCCCTTTTCGGCCGGTGCCGCGGCATCGGCGGCGTCGCCCCAGGCCGACATGCCCTCCCACTCCAGCCCCACGCGGCGGATGCCGAAATCGTCGCGGGCGGCGACCTTGAACCGTAGCGTGTCGGTGTTGAGCAGCACGTCTCGGCTGGCCGGCATGTCGAGGGCCACGACCACCGGCGGCTCGTCGCTGCGCGGCGCGATCGCCAGCGCCAGGGGCTGCGCCCCCGCCAGCCCGTCGGCATCCCGCCAACTGAGCCGCAGCGCGGCCTCCGCGGTGACGACCCGCGGCGGCGTGCGCACGACCTTGCCCTCGGGCTCGACCGCCGCGCCGTCCACCTCCGCCGCGGCCAGTTCCCGGCTGGCAGTGGCCAGGATCGACACCGTGCTGCCTTTGACCGGCGCCAGCGTGCCGCCGCGAACGTCCTGCCGCCGCACCCCCGGCCGCTGCAGGTAGTCGGGCAACGTCACCTCCGCCTCGAGCGTGGCGATCTCCGGCCGGAACACCGGGTCCAGCCGCGTCCGTTGCCGGGCGTCGCCCGCGGTGATCGCCAGCGTCGTCGCCTGCAACTGCGGCGGCAGCGAGAACGAATAGGCGTCGGCGTCGAGCGCGGCGACCAGCGGCCGCTGCCCGCCCAGCCGGGCCGTGGCCCGCGCTGGCCTCGTGCGCGTGTCGTCGCGCAGCCCGACCTCGAGCGACACGGGCTCGCCGTGCGGCACCACCAGCCGCGGCGGCAGCGGCTCCACGCGGGCGAACGTGAAGCGATCGATCGATCGCCAGGGGGCCAGGAAGCGCTGCCAGGCATTGCCCGCCGCCTCGGGAAAGGCCGTCGCCAGGGCCACGACGGCAAGTGCTGGCAGCGCTGCCAGCACCGCCCACAGCGCGAGCCGCGCCGGTGGCACAGCCTGCCGGAAATCGTACGACCGCGCGCGGTCGGCGACCTGGGCGACCGCCGCGGCACAGAGCGCCCGCGAGCGGCCCTGCGCGGTCCCGGTGCGCACGATCTCGATGATGCCTAGCAACTGATCGCCGATACTGGGAAAGCGCCGGGCCACGAGCCGGGCCACCTGCTCGGGCGCGCGCTGCCTCCAGACCCAGCGCCGGAAGGCGAGCGGCACCGCGGCACAGGCCCCGACCGCCGCCAGGAACGCCGCCAGCCGCACGACCCGGGGCGGCTCGCCGAGCCGGTCGATCACAAACACCACGAGGTAGCCCACGAGCACGCCGCACAGCGCGCCACACGTCGCTTCGGCGAGCTTGATCCGGGCCACCAGGCGACGGAACGCGGCCAGCCGCTGCCGCAGATCCTGGGGCAGCGTCAGGGGCGCCGCCCGGCCGGCGGCGTCGTGCATCGGTTCGTTCATGGTTGCACCACGCTTTCCTTCCCTCGTCAGACCAGGCCCTGCCGCTTGCGGCCCACCCAAAACAGCCCCAGCAATCCTACGAGCGTGGCGGCCGCCAGCGGATGGCACCACACCTGCAGCCGGCGCACCGAGGGTGGCGGATCGGGCAACTCCTCGAGCGCCGCCACGAGGCCGGCGATCTCGTCCGGCCGCACCACCCTGCCGCGTGTGGCCTGCGCGATCTCCGCCAGCACCTCCGGACGCGCCGGACGGCCGATCGCCTCGCCGGAGGAGCCCTGCACGAAGAAGGAGGCTTCGAGGACGTCGCCGGTTTCCCGACAGGCCAGCGCGACCTCGTGCCGACCCGGCTCCTGGGGCAGAAAGCTGGCGGCGAACACGCCCCACTCGCCGTCGCCGGCCGGCGGCGCGAACCGCACCGTCTCCACGGCGCCCGACGGGGCGGTGATGCGGGCCGCCACGTCGCCCCGCACCAGCGGCTCGCCACCCGACTCGGCCACGCGGGCATCGAGCGCCAGCGACTGCCCCAGTTGCGGCTGTTCGGGGGCGAAGGAGAGGCTCATCCGCTCGCCCTTGGCCATGTTGCGCCGGTACGCCATCCAGCGGACCACCTGGCCCCAGAAGCGGTAGTGATACTTGTCTTCCACCCCCTTGCGCCAGCGCCAGGCGCCGTCCGTGGCCATGTAGAGCACCTTGCCGGCACCGAACGTGCGCGTCACGAGGAGCGGGATCCGGCCATACTCGTTGGCCGCGTCCTCATGCACGGCCAGCACCTCGCTGCCGGCCTTGGCCCGCAGCACCGGACCATACCACTGCGCCCCCGGCAGACTCTCCCACACGGCCAGGTTCTCCGCGGCCGAGTCGGCCAGCTTGGTGAGCAGGCTCTTGCGGCCGGCCTCGGTGAGTACCAGCCGCCGCGGGCCGTCCACCACGAAGCCGTCCTTGTGCAGCGGGTCGATGACGACGGGGCAGAGTTCCTCAAGCGGCGTGTCCACGAGCGACGCCTGCTCGCCACGCCAGCCGGGCATGAACACGAGCCCGCTGGCCTGATATTCGACGAGCCCCTTGAGGAGCCGGCAGTCCTCACTCGTGAGTTGGCCATTACCGACGCCCACGTCGCCCAGGAACACCACGTCAAACTGCGACAGTTCCTCGAGCCCGGCCGGAAAACGCGGGATGTAGTCGGCATTGCCGCCGCCGCGCTTGCTCAGGCCAGGCTGGAACAGCAGGCACGACACCTCCACGCCGGGATCGCGCGACAGGGCGTTGCGCAGGTAACGGTATTCCCAGCGCGGCACGCCCTCCACGACGAGCACCCGCAACTTCTCCTGCCGCACCGCGATCGGCGCCGTGCGGCTGTTGTTGTCGGGCAGCAACTCCCCCTCCTGGGCCGGCGCCGTCGCCGTGAGCGTGTAGTCGCCGACCGCCGTCGGCGTCCAGTAGATCCAGTCGGTGACGCTGCCCATGGCCGGCAGCCGCACGTCTTTGCGCAGTGTCTCGCCCGTCGAGGTGCGCACGGTGACGGGCACCACCCGCTCCGTGGCCAGCGACGACGCGATCGTGAACGGCACCCGCACGGGCTTGCCGGCCACGCCCACTGTGGGGCAGTCGAGGCTCACGAACTCCACGTCCGGCAGCCTCGTTTCGCTGCCCACGGGCACGGCCATTACCGGCACCTGCGCCAGCCGCAGGCCCTGCGCGGCCTCCGCCGGTGGCGCGCCCTTGTTCCAGTCGCCATCGGAGACGAGCACCAGGGCCCGCAATCCGGCGAATCGCTCCTGGGCCCCGGCCAGTGCCGCCCCCAGATTCGTGCCTTCGCCGGGGGGCGCCGGGGAGAAGGGCTCCACCACCACCTGGAAGCGATCCAGGAGCGGCTGCCAGAAGTCACTGGCCGTGAGCGGGGCCACGGCGTCGCGGCGCGTGCGCGGCGCGGCTCCGGACGCGATCACGTCCTGCGTGTCCATGCTCCGCGACGCGTCCCAGAGCACGGCTACGACCGGCTTCGTGTCGGGACGGTACTCCTCCACCCATTCCGGCTGGTTGAGCAACACGGCCACGAGGACCGCGATCACCAGCCGCAGGCCCTCGAGGAACCCCACGCCGGCGGCGAAGCCGCTGCGGCGCCAGGCGAGGAGGGCCACCGCAGCCACAGCGACCACGAGCACGGCCGACAGGCCGAGCGTCCAGGGCGTCGTGAAGAAGCGCAGGCCCTCGAACTGGCTCATGCGGCGGCCTCCGCTGCGGGGAAGCCACTCACCGCAGCCTCGCGGACGCGGCGCGGCAGGCTGAGCAGTCCCTCTCCGACGAGCGCCACGAGCATGGCGATGAGGAAGGCGCGCCAAATCTCCTGCACGAGACTATCGGCCGCGCCGGCGCCACCGGGTGCGATCCGCGTGAACGACAGGCCGCGGAACGTCGCGTCGATCCGGTCGTCGGCCACGATCCGGCCCGCGTCCTCCGCGGCCGGACGGTTGACCGCGACGAGTTTCCCGCCCGCCGAGAACACGCCGGCATGCAGTCCGAACGCTCCCGAGGCCGCATCGGCGGGGCCGGCCAGCCGGCTCCACGGTCCCGCGGCCGCCAGCGGCAGCGCCGCGGAGCCCGCGTCGATCTGCCGGGCCCGCCCCAGCGGCTCGAGGCCGCGATCGACGGCCCGTTGCACAAGCGCGTAGAGCACTACGCCCTCGGCGGCCAACGAAGAGTCTCGCGGGGCCGGCGTCGTGGCGCAGAAGTAGGCGTTGTCCTGGCCCGCCGCCCGCACCACGAGGGGCACGCCATCGGCAAGCGTGGCCAGCGGCACGCCGTCGCCGGAGAGCGCACAGGATCGCCGGATCTCCAGATCACCCAGCGGCAGCGCGCCGCCGGAAAGCGTGTTGGCGAGCAATCCCTGATCGTTCCGCCAGGACTGCGGCCGGGCCGGCGGCGCGTGGCCCGTCCATGCCCCCCACTCCAAGCCGGCGAACGACCGCCCCGGCGTGGGAGCCTCGGGCGGAAAGAAGATCGCCTGACCGCCGCGGGCCACGAACGCCGCCACGAGTTCCGCATCCCGTCCCGTGGGCAGATCGGCCTGCCAGAGCAGCACGGCCGCCTCGTCCCAGGCGGCGCCGACCAGGCTCGCCAGGTCGACCACGTCGGCCAGGGCACGCTCGTTTTTGTCGGGCGGTATCCCGGCCACGAGTTCGAGCACGCGGCGGGCGGCAGGATCCTCGGCCACGACCAGCGCCCGCCGGGCCGCGGGCTCGTCGAACGCGAAGTAGAACTCGTTGTCGGCGGGATTCTCGTCGGCGGGCAGCGACACCCGGCCCCAACCCGGCGTGGCCGCCGACCGCTCGAGCGGGATGGCGTGATTTTTCAGCACCGCGTCCCGACCGGCCAGTTCCAGGTTCACGACCGTCGTGGCACCGCCGATCTCGAACTTGAGCGGCAACGTCACCCGCGTTGCCTCCTCCTGGCGTGACACCGCCACGGTGACAAGCAGGTCGCGGCCGGCGCCCCGGGTCTCGAGCCGGGCGGACGTGACCCGCACCGCCACGTTGCCCGCGGCTGGCAGCGGATCGGCCAGCAACTGGAAGCGCACCTGTTGGGGCAGCTTCGCGAACGCGTCCCTGAGGCTGCCCCAGCCGCCGGCGTCGAGCGCCCAGTCGTTCGACCGCTGGTCGGAACAGATCCACACCTCGGTCGACCCGGCGGCGTTTTCACGGACGTGGTCGTAGGCGAGCTGCAGCATCCGCAGGATGTCGGCCGGGGCCGCGTGGGGCGGCGATCCGGCTTCATCGGCCAGATCGGCGGGCCGGGCCAGTTCCAGCGGCGGCCGCTCGGCGTCGGCCACCAGCACGCAGCGGTTCGGCGCCAGCGTGGTGAGCGTCGCGGCCAGCCGGCGCCGGCCGGCGTCGAGCTTGGCTTCGTCCCCCGATCCGCGCTGCAGCATGCTGGGCGAGCGATCGAGGATCACGACGGCCGTATCGGGGCGGCCGCCGCCGGCCAGTGCCAGCCAGCCGCGGGACAGCGGCCGGCCCACGGCCAGGATCACTGCCGCCACCGCGGCCATGCGCAGGATCATGATCAGCCAGTGCCGCAGCCGCGAGTAGCCGCGGGACAGGGCCCGCGCCGAGGCCAGGAACATCATCGCCGCCCAGGGCATGGTCTGGAACCGGCGCTGGTTGATGAGGTGGATCACCAGCGGCAGCGCCACCAGCGGCAGCGCGGCCAGCACCCAGGGCTGCAGGAACGTCATCGCAGGCCCCTCCCCGCGGCGCGACCCACGAGAAACCGGGCCAGCAGCTGCTCATAGGGCTCGTCGGTGAGCACCCGGTGGTAGTCGATGCCCGACTCAAGCACGAGCTGCCGCACGGCGTCGAGGTACTGGGCCACCGCCCGGTGGTAGCGGTCGGCGATGTCGACGGGGTCGGCGAAGATGGCCCCGCCCCCCTCCATGTCGAGGAAGCGTGTGGGCCGCTGGAACCGGAAGCCGATCTCCTGCGGATCGAGGAGGTGGAACAACGCCACGTCGTGCCTGCGGAAACGCAGGTGGCTGAAGGCCTGCCCCAGCGCCGCCGGCTCCACGAACAGATCCGACACCACGACGACCAGCGCCCGTTGGCGGATCGTCTCGGCGATCTCGTGGAGCACCTCGGGAAGCCGCGTGGGGCCGGCCGGAACGGCCTCCTCCAGCACGTCGAACACCAGCCGCAGGTGCGTGGGGTTGCGCCGCGGCGGCAGCGTGCGCACGATGCCGTCGGCCGCGCAGGAGATGCCCACGGCGTCCCCCTGTTGCGACGCCAGGTAGGCTAGCGCCCCGCACACCCGCCGCGCGTAGTCGATCTTGGCGGGGCCAGCCGCGGAAAACGCCATCGAGCCGCTGGTGTCGAGCACGAGGCAGAGCCGCAGGTTCGTGTCGGCCTCGTACTCCTTGACGTAGAAGCGGTCCGACCGGCCGTAGGCCCGCCAGTCGAGCCGGCGCAGGTCGTCGCCCGGCACATACTTGCGGTACTCGGCGAACTCCACGCTCGAGCCGCGGTGCGGGCTGGCGTGACGGCCCGAGACCGTGCCCACCATCGGCTTGCGGGGCACGAGCGGCACCGCCGCCAGCCGCGAGAGCACCTGCGGGTCCAGGAAGCGGCGGGGCTGGCGGTCGCTGAACATGTGATCCTCGGGGCGGGGGCGACGGACCGTCAGCCCGCCTGCTCGTCGATCGTCTCCTTCACCAGCCGGCCGACGATCTGCTTGGCGTCGATCCCCTCGGCCTGCGCGGCGAACGTGGTGATCAGGCGGTGCGTGAGCACCGGGGCCGCCACCGCCTCCACGTCCTCAAGCCGGGCCATGTAGCTGCCCGTGAGCGCGGCCCGCGACTTGGCGCCCAGCACCAGGTTCTGCACGGCCCGCGGCCCTGCCCCCCAGGACACCAGCGGCTTGAGCCAGGCCGGCGCGGTCTCGCCCCGGGGCCGCGTCTTGCGCACGAGCTTGGCCGCGAAGCGGTAGATGTGGTCGGGCACCGGCACCCGGCGCACGAGGTGCTGGTATTCGATGATCTCGGCGGCGTCGAGCACCTGGGCGAGCGTGGGCGGGGCCTCGCCGGTGGTGGTCCGGGCGATCGCCACCTCCTCCTCCTCGGACGGGTAGTCGAGCTCCACCAGGAACATGAAGCGGTCGAGCTGCGCCTCGGGCAGCGGGTAGGTGCCTTCCTGCTCCACGGGATTCTGCGTGGCCAGCACGAAGAACGGCGGCTCCAGCCGCGACGTCTTGCCCACCACCGTCACCTTGTGCTCCTGCATCGCCTCCAGCATCGCGGCCTGCGTCTTGGGGGGTGCGCGATTGATCTCGTCGGCAAGCACGATGTTGGCGAACACCGGCCCTTGGACGAAGTGGAACTCGCGGCGGCCGTCGGCCGTTTCCTGGAGGATGTCGGTGCCGGTGATGTCCATAGGCATGAGGTCCGGCGTGAACTGGATGCGGCTGAACTTCAGCGACACGGTCTCGGCCAGCTTGCTGACGAGCAGGGTCTTGGCGAGGCCGGGCACGCCCATCAGGAGCGCGTGCCCGCGGGCGAACAGGCAGACCGTGAGCCGCTCGATCGTCTCCTCCTGCCCGATGATGACGCGGCCCAGTTCCTGCCGCAGCCTGCCATACACGCCACGCAGCCGGTCGAGGGCCGCCACGTCGTCGTCGTTGAGGCTGGTCGCGGCGGGGGAGGGCGGGGCGGGCATGGGGCGTCCTTCCGGGGTTGCAGGCGGGGAGGGCGGGGCCGCCGCGGTCGTTCGGTCCCTGTCGCGGCAGCCTCAAGTATGGCGCACCGGCAAGCCTTTCGCACCCGGCAGGGGTGAATCACGGCCAAACGGCCGCCGGCCGCACGCGTCAGCGCACGACCTTGGCCAGCAGGGGCAGCCGCTCCCGGGAGGACACCACCACCCCGCCGGGCTTTTCGATGGTGACGGCGAACAGGGCCGGCCGCCGCACCGCCAATTTCGCCTGGATCGGCACGATCACATCGCCCGCCGCGCCGGGGATATCGAACACGCCGCCGTCGACGGGGTGTCGCTCGTCGCCACGTTCGTCGAAGATCCAGAGTTGGTACTGCTCGCGCCGGGGATCATTACGGGCCAGGCCGGTGAATCGCATGTAGCCTTCCTGGCGGTCGTCGTCCCAGACCACGTCGCCGGACACACCGGCCGCGGCCGGGTCGTCCGTCGGCGTCCACTCGACGCGTGTCACGCCGCTGCCCGGCAGCGCGGCTCGGGCAAGCAGGGCCGCGCGGCCCGCAGCCGGCT
>QWPN01000162.1 GCA_003671185.1 Planctomycetota bacterium | reverse complement strand
CGTCCAAGGCCAGGCCAGGCCGGCGCCGCCCACGGCGCGGTCGAGCACGATCGTGGCGTCGACCGGAGCGCCGGCGGGTGCGGCACGCCCCGTGCGGTCGAGCGGCGGTGCGCTGACGCAGGCCTCCACGAGCAGGCTTTGCACGCCCGCCACTTTCCGCAGCGAATGCACGACGTGCATGTCCAGCCGCGGGCCGCTGGATGCGGGGGCCGAAGCGGACGGGGAGACGGCCGCAGCGGGCAGGGCCGCGAGGACGTGCTCCACCCGCAGCGGCCGGCCTGCCGCAGCCGCGCGGCGGTCGGGAGTCAAGCGGAAGGCGTCAAAGGTGTCGGTCCGCAGCGACAGCGGCGGCCGATCGATCGCCAGGGCGGGATCCGCCGCGGGATCGACGAACGGGGATTCACCGTGCGTGAGTTCGAAGGCCAGGTCGTAGCCCCGCACCCTGGGCACGCCGCGCCGCGCCCAGGCGGGCAGGTCGACGAACCGCATGCCGGCGATCGCCGGCTCGGCTTCCCCGGCCGTGGGCGGCAGAGGGGCACCGCGAACCGTCGAGACCGGGGCGTCGGCCGCGACTGCGGAATCCGCGGGACGCGGCATCGAGCCTCGCACATCGTCGGCGGCCATCGGGGGCGGCGCGGGCGCGGCAGGCTGCTGCGGGCGAGGTGCCGCGGCCGACAGTTCGTCGCTGGCAGGGCGCACGGGCACGGCCAGCGGTGCCGCTGGTGCGGCGACGTGAGCCGCCGCCAGCGTATCGGGCCGCGGCGCGACCGTGGCGGCGACTCCGCCACCGCGTTCCAACCGTCGAGACAGTTCCATGCCGCCGACGAACAAGCCGGCGACACCGCACAGCGACAGGGCCACGAGCCCACCATCGCGGGCCAGCGCCGCCAGCCAACGCCTGGCCGTGCCGGAAACGGGTCGGGCTGGTCGCACGTGGACCGGGCCGGGTTGCAGGCCGATCCGCTCGAGATCGACCACCCCGCCGCCGGCAGGCAGGTCGAGCGAGGCTGCGCGGAGCCGCTGGGCAAGTCCCGCCGGGACCGCGACATCGGCCAGCAGTCGGTCGATGGCGGCGTCGGTGAACAACTCCGTCACCGACATCCTCCCAGCGATGCCGGCGGGCAAGGGCACGTCCCGCAGTGCGTCGTCGATGGTCTGGTCTTCAGCCATGGCGGGTGTCTTTTCCCGACGTGTGCGTTGGCACGGTCCGGCTCGGGACGGTTTGGCCGTTCATGGTGTCACCCGGACCTTCGAGGAGAAATTCACGAAGCCGGCTGCGGCCGCGGCTGACTCGGGACAGCACGGTGCCCAGCGGAACGCCCTGCAGGTCCGCCGCCTCTTGATGGGTGAGTTCGCCGACCACGACCAGCAGCAACGTCTCGCGGAGTTCGGCGGGCAGGCGGCCCAGCGCCCGCTGCATGGCCGTCGAGAGTTCGTCGTGAAACGGGTCGGCCTCGGGCCGTGCCGCAGGATCGGGCGCATCGCCGCCGGCATGCACCTCGCGAGACTCGTGTTTCCGCCAGTGGTCGGCGACCCGCCGCCGCAGGATGGCCAGCAGCCATGCCCGCTCGCTCCGCGACCGGTCGTAGAGGTCGCGGCTCGCCCACGCGGAGCGAAACGTGTCCTGCAGCACGTCCTCGGCATCATGGGCGTCGCCCACGAGGCGATAGGCCACCCTATAGAGCACGGGGACATGCTCGGATACCCATTCGTCGAACCGCGCGCCGGTGGGCGGGGAACTGGGCATGCGTCGCGTGGTCCGGAAGCCCGGCCAGAGGTGCCCGGCGGAGGGACACCCCGCCGGTGAAGGTTTCGTAAGCCGACCCCAATAGTATTCCCGGCCGGAGCCGGCCGCGTCAGCCGGCGGCCACGGGACCGCGACGGCTGGTGCGGGATGCGGCCGACGAGGTCGCCAGCCAAGCCGGCAGCTGGCCGGCCGGCGGCAGCCTCACGACCTGGGCCGAGCGGATGCCGGGGCAGGCCAGGACGGCGGCCAGCGCGTCCGCCGACGGCTCCTGGTCGAGGTTCAGCACGCCGATCGCGTCGCCGCCGGGCGTCGACCGGCCCACCGTCATCTGGGCGATGTTGATGCCCATCGAGCCACAGACGGTGCCCACACGGCCGATGATGCCGGGGACGTCCTGGTGCGTGAACACGAGCAGGATGCCATCCAGATAGGCCTCCAGGCGGTGCCCCTCGAGTTGCACGATGCGCGGCATCGAATGACCGAACAGCGTCCCGGCAGCCCGGTGCACGCGGTCGCCGGCCACGAGGTCGACCGCCACCACCGAACTGAACGCGCCGGGGTCGGTGCGGCTCTGCTCGACGAGGTCGATGCCCCTGTCGCGCAGGAGCATCTCGGCGTTGACGACGTTCACGTCCTCGAGGGCCGACTCCAGCAACCCGGCCGCGAAGGCCGCGGTGACGAGCCGGGTGTTGCGCGTGGCGATCTCTCCCCGGTAGGCGATCGAGCACGACCGCGGCGGGCCGGAGTCGAGTTGGGAGAGGAGGAGCCCGAGCCGCCAGGCGAGATCGAGAAACCCGCGCACACCCTCCAGGGCGGCTGGATCGATGGCCGACGAATTGACGGCGTGCCGGACCGCGCCGCTGGTGAGGAAGTCGACCAGCAGGCCCACGCCCTCGACGGCCACCTGCGACTGCGCCTCTTCGGTGCTCGCGCCCAGGTGCGGCGTCACGAGCACGCCGGGCATGCCGAACAGCGGGCTGTCCGTGCACGGCTCCTTCTCGAACACGTCGAGCGCCACGCCGCCGATCAGGCCGCGCTTCAGCCCCTCGACGAGCGCCGCCTCGTCATAAATGCCGCCGCGGGCACAGTTGACCAGCCGCACGCCCGGCTTGAGGATCTCCAGTTCGGCCATGCCGATCAGGTGCCGGGTCTCCTCGGTGAGCGGGGTGTGGACGCTGAGGTAGTCGATGTGCGGCAGCATGCCGCGGACGCTGTCGACCAGTTCGATACCCAGTTCCGCGGCCCGGTCGGGGGCCAGGAAGGGGTCGAAGCCCATGATCCGCATGTCGAAGGCCCGCGCCCGCTGGGCCAGCGCCTGGCCGATGCGGCCCAGTCCCACGATGCCCAGCGTCTTGCCGGCGAGTTGCACGCCCATGAACTTGTTGCGGTCCCACTTGTGATTCCGCAGACTGGCGTCGGCGGCCGCGATGTTCCGCGACAGGCCGAGGATCAGCGCAAAGGCATGCTCCGCGGTGCTCAGCGTGTTGCCGGCGGGCGTGTTCATCACCACGATGCCCTGCCGGGTGGCGGCTTCCTTGTCGATGTTGTCGGTGCCCACGCCGGCCCGCACGATCGCCTTCAGCCTGTGGTTGCCCGCCAGCGCGTCGGCGGTGATCTTCACACCGCTGCGGCAGATGGCTCCGTCGTGTCGGGCCAGCGCCTCCCGCAGGCCGGCGCCGGACAGTCCGGTGACGATCTCGTAGGTGATGCCGGCATCGGCCGCCGCGTCGAGCAGGGCAAGGCCGTCGGGGCTGAGCGTGTCGAGGACGATGATCGAGGGCATGGCTGAATCCGGGGGGCCTGGGGGCGGGAACCGCGACGGGGGCCGCGCGGTGTCAGGAGCGCTGCTCCTGCAGGAACTCGAGCATCCAGTCGCGCAGGGCCTCGACTCCGGCCACGGGCATGGCGTTGTAGATGCTGGCCCGGATGCCGCCCACGGAGCGGTGCCCCTTGAGATCGATGAGGCCGCGGGCCGTGGCGCCGGCGACGAAGGCCTTTTCCAGCGACTCGTCGGGGAGCCGGAACGTGACGTTCATGTCGGACCGGCAGTCGGGCCGGGCATGGCCCGCGTAGAACCCGCCCGACTGATCGAGGACGTCGTACAGCAGCTTCGCCTTGGCGGCGTTATGGCTCGCCATGCCGGCCAGGCCGCCCATCGAGGTGGTGATCCAGCGGCACACCAGGCCCAGGATATAGACCGCGAACACCGGCGGCGTGTTGGGCCGCGACCCGTTCTTCACGTAGGTGCGGTAGTCGAGCATGGTGGGCAGATCGTCGCGGCACCTGGCCAGCAGATCCTTGCGGATGATGACCGCGGTGACTCCGGCGATGCCGGCGTTCTTCTGGGCACAGGCGTAGATCAGCCCGTACTTGGACACGGAGATGGGCCGGGAGAGAAAGTCGCTCGAGCAGTCGCACACCAGCGGGGCCGCCCCGACGTCCGGATCGTGCTTCCACTGCACGCCCTGGATGGTCTCGTTGCTGGTGACGTGCACGTAGGCAGGCTGTGGCGAGAGGGAGATCTCACTGGCCGCGGGCAGGCGGTCGTGGGCCGAGGCCGCCCCGTCCCAGGCCACGTGCACCTTGCCCTCGCGCCGCGCTTCCTTGGCGCCCGTCGCGCCCCAGGTGCCGGTGATGATGTAGTCGGCCGCGCCGGACTGTCCCCGCAGCAGGTTCATGGGCACCATGGAAAACTGCAGGCTCGCGCCCCCCTGCAGGAACACCACCTCGTGGTCGGCTCCGATTCCCAGCAGGTCGCGGAGCCCCTGCAGTGTCTCTTCCAAGATACGGTCGAATGCCGGACTACGGTGGCTGATCTCCAGCACCGACATGCCCACACCCGGGAGCGAGAGCATCTCGTCGCGGGCCTGCTCCAGCACCTCCACGGGCAACACGGCCGGGCCGGGGGAGAAGTTGTAGACGCGGTCTTCGGCCACCAGCGGGGTTCGCTCGGTCACGCTCCACTCCTTGGACTGCGGGCAGCGGCCCGGGCGGGCCTCGCGCCGCGATGCCCGCCCGACCTCAGCCCTGAACATACCGCGCGGGGCGGGATCGGTGCCGGGACCGTGCGCACCCGCGCCGACTCCGTGCGGGCAGAATAGGAGGCGTCCGCGGCAGGGTCAACGGGCCGCGTTTCCCGGCGGCGGCTGCGCCGGGGGCGCGGGCGGCGGCATGGCGGCCGGTGGCAGCGCGGCGGTCCGCACGCCCCCGGACGAGCCCGCCTGCAGGGTGGCCACCTTCGTGGCCACGGCCGGTTGGCCCGGGTCGATGGCCAGCGCCCGCGAATAGTTCGCCAGGGCCTGCGGCACGTCGCCGGACGCCTCGCGCAGGCTGCCCAGCGCCACCAGCGCCCGCGGGCTGTTGGGATCGATGGCGATCGCGTCGATCAATTGGTTTTCGGCCTCGCGCACGTCGCCGTGCTCCTGGGCCAGGCGGGCCAGTTCGATGTGCGGGGCCGGGTTCGTAGGCTGGCTCCGCGCCCAGGCATTGAGCTGCCCGATGGCCTCGTCGCCGCGCTGCTGCTCGACCAGCAGGACCGCCAGGCCGCGCTGGCAGGCCTCGTGGCTCGGATTTCTGGCCAGGCAGAGGTGGTAGTACTGCTCTGCCGCCTGCGCGTCGGCGGGCCGACCGAAGAGCTTGCTCTGCTGATGGTAGGTGGCGCCGAGATTATAGAAGGTGTCGGGGTTGCCGGGTTGGCGGGCGAGCGACTGCTGGAAGTGGTTCACCGCGCCCAGGTAGTTGCCCTGCTGATACAGCCGCACCCCCTGGGCATTTTCGTTGCGGGCCAGTCCGCCGCAGCCGGCGAGCAGCACCACGAGCAGTGGCAGGACCTGATGACGGGCGGGCACGGTCGGGCTCCACGGCCTGGGCCGGCATCCCGCGCGCGGGCCGCGCGGGGGCGGAGACATTAGGTCATGCGGAGACCTTGGACAAGGCCGGCTTGCCGGGCCTCAGTCCGCGCGCCCGCCGACGGTTCAGGGGCCGTCCGGCGCGGGCCTGCCAGGCAGGTGGGGTCGTGCCGGCCGCAACGGTCGTGCCGGCCGCAGGGTTTGCCTGCCGGGCAGCACTGCGATTGGCGGAGGTTTTTTCCCGACCGGAAAAGCCTCCGTCACCGGCAGCGTGCATACTTCCCGCAGACCTTCCCGACCGCCCGTCGTGGCCCGCGAATCCAAACCCGGAGATCCCCGCCATGTCCAGCACCACCCTCACGTCGCCCCGCAGCCTGCGTCGCCAGAACGTCGCCGCACCGACCCGAGCCGCCCGATCGCAGGCCCGCCGTCGCATGATCGACCCCACCACCTGCGAGCGCGACTATCTTCCTGAGGAACTCGAGTTCATGCAGGCGCTCGAACGCTACAAGCGATCCAGCGGCCGCATGTTCCCCACCTGCAGCGAGGTGTTGGAGGTGCTGCGGTCGCTCGGCTACCAGCGGGTGACGAGCTGACGTCGCCCCGGGGCACGGCGGCCACAATCGGGCTCGATGCTCAGGGGCACCAAGGCCCGGCAGGAGATCGGCACGGCAGGCGGATCGCCGTGGCGTCGTGCGGTCAGCGGCTGCCGAAGAACTTCTTCAGCGCCTCTGCAGCAGCGTCCCGCGATGAGTCGGCACCCTTGGCGCCCGGCTTCGGCGGCGCCGCGGCCTGCTTGCCCTTGACGTCACTGCGGGCGTCGGCCGTTGAACTCGACGCGGGGTGGGACGAAGCCGCCGCACTCATGCCAGGCACCGAGTCGATGCCCGACACGAACGAACCGCCCGCCGCGGCGTCGGCCGCCGCCGCATCGACGGCGCTCGAATCGTCGGAGGCAGCCGATAGTCCGCTGCTCCTGGCGGCCATCGACTGGGTGGTGTCCGACATGCCGGCGGGTTGATCGTCGGCCATCAGCCACCGCGAGACGTCGTCCTCGTTGCTCGGCGCAGGCTGTGTCGTGCACGACACCTTCAATTCCAGCGCGCCGACGCGGATCACATCACCGTTCGACACGCCGGTGCGGGTCCGGCTTTCGATCTTCGCGCCGTTGACGAACGTGCCGTTGCGGCTGCCCAGATCCTCGACCCACACCTGCGTCGGTTCCACCGTCACCTGGCAGTGGCGGCGACTCACATCCTCGCTGAGAGGCCGGATGTCGCACTCCTCGGCGCGTCCGATGAGGAGCTTGTTCCGCTTGATGGCGATGGAGCGGCCTGCGCTCTTGCCAGATGCGACGATCAGTTTCACGACCATGGACAGTCCTGCGGACCGCGGTGGCATCCGAAGCGAGGCGGGAGAACGATAGCCGGAGCCATCGGGCCGCACCCGCCGATCGTACCACAGACCGTGCGGCGGGCCGAGGCGGGCTTGGCCCGCCGATGAGGTTTGCCCCTCGGGTTCAGCGCCGGGCCGTCCACGTCGGGTCGGCGAAACGCAGCGCCCCCCGGGCGAGTTGTTCCTCGCGACCGTGGCCGAAGGGCAGCGGTTGGAATTCCAGGCGGCAGCCCAGCGCCGCGGCGACGCGGCCCAGCCAGGACTCCACCAATTCGCGGGTCTGCCAGCGGGCCGCCACGTCGTACAGGTCGGCGAGCCCGGGGTGGCGGACCTGCGGGGCCACATCGGCGTTGGACCGCAGCAGCAGGCTGCCGTGCTGGAGCACGGTCGTCCCCAGCCGCCGTTGGGCGCTGCCCATGATCTTGGCGGCGGCCTGTCCGCCCGGGCGCGGCACCACGACGTCGCCCGGCGCCCGCCTGTCGAAGCAGAGCAGGGCCGTGGCGTCACCGGGGCCTTCCTCGGTCCCGTGCAGCCGGGCGGGAATGCCGCGGTGGACGAGCGTTTCCACGAGCGCCGTGTGGAGGGCATCGTAGAGCGACTGGGCCGAGCCCCCCCAGGCGTGGCTGCGAGGCAGTGCTGCCGCGTAGGTGAGATCGCTGCCGTGCACGATGGCTCCGCCTCCGCTGGGCCGGCGCACGATCGGCAGGCCGTGAACACCGGCCCGCGCCTCGGCGAGCGGCTGGAAGGCGCCCAGCGAGAGCGTGGACGCGGTCCAGTCGTAGAGCCTGACCGCAAGGCTGCCACGCTCGAGGGCCGCGGCCGCCAACGCCTCGTCGGCCGCCATGTTCATCGGCCCGTCGGCGGCCTCGTCCCACCAGGCGGGCAGCGTGGTCACGGGTTTGCCGACCAGGAAACCTGCTGCAGACGGGCGGCCTGCGCCTCGTCGGGGCGGTTCACGGCGCCGTGGGGCGACACCGTGTGCATCAGGTCGGCCGATGCATCGCTCATCTGCAAGGCTCCTTGCACGGGGAACTCAGTGGGGCTGACTCTTCACGAGGGCATCATAGGCCGCCTGGTCGAGCAGTCCCGCCATTTCGGCCGGGGCGTCGGGGCGGATGCGCACGATCCAGCCCGCACCGTAGGGATCCTTGCCCAGCGTCTCCAGGCTGCCGGCGAGCGGCGTGTTGACCTCGACGATCTCGCCGGACACCGGGGCGTAGAAATCGCTGACGGCCTTCACGCTCTCGATTTCGCCGATCGACTCGCCCGCTTTCACGTGCTTGCCGACCTGGGGCAGTTGCATGAACACGAGATCGGTGAGCGCCTCGACCGCATAGGCCGAGATGCCCACCGTGGCCAGGCCGCCCGCCTCCGGGCGGATCCATTCGTGGGTCTTGGCGAACTTCAGATCCGCTGCCATGTCGTCCTCCGGGGTCGGGCTGCATCGCTCCGCGGCCGAGCGCCTGCCACGGCGCCGCCGCATGGGGAAGGCAGGATAGCGGATGCGATCATTTTCGTGGGTCGTTCCTGCGGTAGAACGGCAGCGACGAAACGCGGACGGCCTCGCGGGCCTCCCGCACGGCGACCTCGAGTGGCGTGCCGGCGGTGGCGGCCTCGCGATCCACCAGGGCCATGGCCACGGCGTGTCCGAGCGACGGTGAGAAGCTGCCGCTGGTCACGACACCGACGGCCGCGCTGTCACCCGGCCGCAGCACGGCCGCGCCCTCGCGGGCCGCCCGCTTCGAGGTGCCGGCCAGCCCCACGCGGACGCGGCCAGCCGGTTCGTCACGCATGCGGCGCAGGCCGCTGGCCCCCGGGAACTCCCGCACGTCCCCCTGCGGCGACTGGAGCGTGATCGCCAGCCCCAGCCCCAGGGCGAAGGGGTCGGCCGCGGCGGTCAGTTCGTGGCCGTAGAGCGGCATCCCGGCCTCCAACCGCAGCGTGTCCCGCGCGCCCAGGCCGCAGGGACGCAGCCCGCGCGGGCTGCCGGCGGCGAGGATCGCCTCCCAGACCGCCACGGCGTGCGCCCCCGGCACGACGAGTTCCACGCCATCCTCGCCGGTGTAGCCGGTGCGGCTCACGGCGGCGGGGACGCCCGCCACGGTGGCCGCAGCGTTGCGGTAGGTGCCCAGCCCGCCGATGCGGGCAGCGTCGCCAGGCGGGCAGAGGCCGCAGACGATCTCCATGGCAGCCGGCCCCTGCACGGCGATCATCGCCGTCTCGGTCGTGCGGTCCACGAGCACCACGCCAGCGGCCGGCAGCCGGCTGCGCAGCCAGGCCACGACCCGGTCGCGGTTGCTGGCGTTGACGACCAGCGTCATCCGCGGCGTGCCGTCGGCCGCGTCCGTGGCGCGGCCCACGAGCGCGTCGTCGAGAATCGTCACCCCCGCGTCGTCGGTGGTCACGAGCGTGTAACGACAGCGGCCCACGTCGAGGTCGGCCACGCGGCGTGTGAGCAGCGACTCGAGCCAGTCTCGCGACGCCGGGCCGGTGACGTCGAGCCGGCCCATGTGCGACACGTCGAACATCCCCGCCGCCGTGCGGGTCGCCACATGCTCCTCGATGATCGACGCGTACTGGACCGGCATCGACCAGCCGGCGAAGTCGACCATCCGGCCGCCGTGGGTCTCGTGCCAGCCGCAGAGCGGTGTTCGAAGCAGCGGGTCTGGCACGTCGAGGGATCCGTCCCCATGGAGCGTCGGTCGGCCCGCGATGCGATCGTCGCAGCGTCGACGGCGGCATTGTAAGAGCGGTCGCCGAGGCTGCCAGTGGCGGCCCCGAGATCAGGGAATCGGGCGGCCGGGCCTCGGCGCGAGGGTCGATCGATCCCGGCTTCAGCTGCGGCGCCGCTGTGTCCGGCCGCCGCCGGCACGGCCCTTGGTCTTCCGTTCACCCGGCCGCGAGGGCCGTGGCCGACCACGCGGTGGACGGTGATCGCGGCCGCGTGTGCCCACGCGAGTCCGCCGCTCGCGGCCCACGAGGCGGAAGTTGAGCTCGCGACGGTCGAGGTCGACGCGGGCCACGGCCACCCGCAGCCGGTCGCCGAGTCGGAACGACTGCCCGGCGCGCCGGCCCGACAGCGTGTGGCTGGCGCGGTCGTAGCGATAGGTGTCGTCGGGCAGCGTGTCGAGCGGCACCAGGCCCTCGGCCGGCAAGTCGATGCCCTGCACGAACAGCCCGAAGGCCTCCACGCCGGTGACGACGGCGTCCATCTCGGCACCGATCCTCGACTTCAGGAACAGGAGCAGCTTGAGCTTGACGAGTTCTCGTTCGGCGGCCTCCGCCCGCCGTTCCAGGTCGGAACACTCGGCACCCAGTCGCACCAAGCCCTCGGCGGGCGGTCGCTGTCCCCGGGCCAGTGCCTCCAGGGCACGGTGCACGGTGAGGTCGGGGTAGCGGCGGATCGGCGACGTGAAGTGGCAGTAGCATTCGCTCGCCAGGGCGAAGTGGCCGTCCTCCTGCGGTCCGTAGGCGGCCCGCGTCAGGCTGCGCAGCACGGCGTAGTGCACCGCGTGCTCCTCGGGCCTGCCGCGGGCCATGTCGAGCAGCCGCTGCAACTCGAAGCGGCTCTCCAGCGAGTCGACCTCGAAGCCCAGTTCCGTGACGAACTCCGTGAGCTGCCGCAGCTTCCGCATGTCGGGCGCGGCGTGGATGCGCCGCAGGAAGCCCGCCCCCGCCGCCGCCAGCGCCCCGGCCACGGCCTCGTTGGCCGCCAGCATGAATTCCTCGATCACCTGGTGGCTCTCCGTGTTCTCCACCACATGGGCGCCCGAGACGCGACCGTCGCGGTCGAGGTCGATCTTCACCTCCGGCATCTCCAACTGCAGCGAGCCCCGGGCCGTGCGCCTGGCGCGCAGGATCCGCGCCAGGTCGCGCATCCTCCCCAGCAGGGCCCGCACCTCGGAGGACATGTCCACGGCTGGGGTGTGAGGATCGGCGAGAAACAGGTCCACCTCCTCGTAGGTGAACCGGCGCCGGCTCGTGATCGCGGCAGGCTCCACGGCCGAGTGCACGGGCACGCCGTCGGCGCTGAACTCGATCCAGCAGGTGCGGGTGTAGCGGACCTTCCCCGGCTGCAGGCTGGCCAGGTTGTTCGACACGATCTCCGGGATCATGGGGATCACGCGGTCGGGGAGGTAGACGCTCGTGCCGCGCAGGCGGGCCTCCTGGTCGAGCGGCGACCCCTCGCGCACGAAGTGCGACACGTCGGCGATGTGCACGCCCAGCAGCCAGTGCCCCCGCTCGACCCGCTCCAGCGAGATGGCGTCGTCGAAATCGCGGGCATCGACCGGGTCGATGGTGATCACGATGCGGTCGGTGAGGTCGCGGCGGTCGGGTGGCACCGACTCGTCGAAGCGATCCGCCTGCCGCCGGGCGTCGGCCAGCGCCTCCTCCGGGAACGGGCCCGGCAGTCCGAACTCGTGGATCACCGTCTGCGTGTCGACGCCCACGTCACCGGCGCGGCCCAGCACCTCGACGATCACGCCCTCGCCGTCGCGGAGGTGGGTGGGGAAGCGGACCATCTCCACGACCACCTTGTCCTGGCCGCGAACCCCCTTGGCGCCGGGGTCGCCGACGGACACGGGCCGGGCGAACCCCGTGCCATCGATCTGCACCCAGCCGGCTCCCGCGGCCTCGAAGTAGGAGCCGACGAAGCGGGTCGTGCGGCGCGTCACGACCTCGACGATCTGGCCGGAAGGCCCCGGCCGGCGCACGTCGCGGTTCGATGCCAGCCGCACCCGCACGGTGTCGCCGGAGGCCGCGTCGAGCGCAGCCGTGGCGGCCACGTGGATGTCGGCGGAGCGATCCCCGGCGGGGGCGTCGAGCGGCCGCACGAACCCGTAGCCGCCGGCGGCGCGGCGGAACGTGCCGATCACGCCGTCGTCGCGCGGCACGCGCGACTTGCCCGGGTTGGGACGCTTGCGAGTCATGGTGACCTCCCATGGTACCCCATGCGGAGGAGGGGAGGGCGCCGCGGCATCGCCAGGCGGCCCGCGTCAGCCGCGGCCGCGAAAGAACTTGCGGCCCTGGCTCTGCTGATATTGCGTCCAGCCGCCCTCGATCGAGGCCTCGGCCTCCAGCAGGTGGATCGTGCCGGCCATCTTGGCGTCGAGGTGGTCGAGGTGGTGCAGCAGCAGGGCCTCGAGCGTCATCGGCAGCTTGGGGGCCCCGAACTCGTACTGACCGTGATGGCTGGCCACCATGTGCTTGACCCGCACGGCGGCCTCGGCGTCGAAGGGCTGGCCGCTGCGAGCTTCGATGGCCCGAATCTTCTCGTCCACGATCTCCAGTCCCAGCAGCACGTGGCCCAGCAGCTGGCCGGCGTCGGTGTAGGAGAACCCACGCGCGCTTTCCAGTTCCACGGTCTTGCCGATGTCGTGCACGAGCACGCCCACGAGCAGCAGGTCGCGATCGACGGCGGGGTAGAGGGGCGCCACGCGGTCGGCCAGCCGCAGCAGGTTGACCACATGGTCGAGAAGCCCGCCCGCGTAGGCATGATGGTGCTTGACGCCGGCCGGGCACCGCGAGAACGCCTCCATGAGCGGGCCGTCGGCCAGGAACTCGTCCGCCAGGGCTCGCAGCGGACCGGGCTGCAGCGTGGCCAAGAGCGTCCGCATCTCCTCACGCAGGCCCGTCACGTCGGCGGGCGAGAGCACCAGGAACTCCGACTCGTCGACGCTGCGTGGGTCGGCCCTTTGGACGGCGCTGATGATCAGTTGCAGCGCTCCCGAGTAGAGCTGCGTGTGCCCCTCCACGCGGACGTAGTCGCCGTCCTCGAAGGCGTCGAAGTCGGCGTCCGACGCGTTCCAGAGCCGGCCCGTGATCGAGCCGCTGCGGTCGGCGAGGTCGACCTGCAGGTAGAGCTGTCCGTTGCGGTTGGGCCGCAACTGCTTGTGCGTGGCCAGGAACAACTGGTCGACGGCGGCCTGCGGCGGCAGTTCGGCGATCAGCCGCCGGCCGCCCGCGGGGCCACGGGGCGGGTCGGAGCGGCGGCGGTCGGCGCCGAAGTTGGAGGGAGTCGCCATGGGAAGCCGGAGTCTACGAAGCCCTGCACCCGCGTCACAAGCAACGGCTACAATCCCGCCTCCCTTGTCGAATGCCGGCGGCGGGGGAAAGGATTTCGTCGTCACCACGGCACCGCGGAGAACCCATGCCCGCCACCGCCATCAGCCCCACCCGCGCCCAGGACTATCCCGAGTGGTATCAGCAGGTGGTGCGGGCCGCCGACCTCGCCGAGCAGTCGCCGGTGCGCGGCTGCATGGTGATCAAGCCGCACGGCTACGCGGTCTGGGAGCGGATGCAGTCGATCCTGGACGGCATGTTCAAGGCCACCGGGCACCAGAACGCCTACTTCCCGCTCTTCATCCCCCTCTCCTATCTGGAGCAGGAGGCGAAGCACGTGGAGGGCTTCGCCAAGGAGTGCGCCGTGGTCACGCACCACCGCCTCGAACTCGGGCCTGACGGCAAGTTGATCCCCACGGGCAAACTCGAGGAGCCGCTGGTGGTGCGGCCCACGAGCGAGACGATCATCGGCGCCATGTACGCCAAGTGGGTGCAGTCGTGGCGGGACCTGCCCGTGCTCATCAACCAGTGGGCCAACGTGGTGCGCTGGGAGATGCGGCCGCGGCTGTTCCTGCGCACGGCCGAGTTTCTCTGGCAGGAGGGGCACACGGCGCACGCCACCCAGCAGGAGGCGGTCGAGGAAACGCTGCGCATGCTCGACGTCTACGCCACGTTCGCCGAGCGCGATCTGGCCATGCCCGTGGTGAAGGGCCCCAAGCCGGCCGCCGAGCGCTTCCCCGGCGCCGTCGACACCTACTCGATCGAGGCCATGATGCAGGACGGCAAGGCCCTGCAGGCCGGCACGTCGCACTTCCTGGGGCAGAACTTCGCCCGCGCCCAGGGGATCAAGTTCGCCGGTACGAGCGGGGCCGAGGAATTCTGCTGGACCACCTCGTGGGGCGTGTCCACGCGTCTCATCGGCGCCGTGATCATGACCCATTCCGACGACGACGGCCTCGTGCTGCCGCCGCGGATCGCGCCCGTGCAGATCGTGCTCCTGCCCATCCATCGCAGCGACGAGGAGCGGGAGGCGGTGCTGGCGGCCTGCCGGAAGCTGGAAGCCGAGCTCGTCGCGACCCGGTTCGCCGACGGCCCGATCCGCGTCAGGATCGACGCCCGCGACATGCGCGGGGGCGACAAGGTGTGGCAGCACGTGAAGCAGGGGGTGCCGGTGCGCGTGGAGATCGGGCCGCGCGACCTGGCCACGGGCAGCGCCAGCCTGAGCCGCCGCGACCGGGGGCCGAAGGAGCGGGAGGCGGTGCCGCTGGCGGAGTTGGCCGGCCGCGCCGCAGCGCTGCTGGAGGAGATGCAGCGCGGCATGTTTGAGCGGGCGGCCGCATTCCGCACCGAGCGTTCCGTGCGGCTGGGATCGGCGGCGGAGGTGCGCGACTTCTTCGGAACGGGGGAGGTGGCGGGCCGCGGCGGGTTTGCCTATGTCCACGTGGCCGACGACCCGGCCGTGGCCGAGGCTTTCGACCCGCTCAAGGTGACCGTGCGCTGCATCCCCATGGACGGCGAGGACGAACCGGGCACGTGCGTCGTGACGGGGCGGCCGGTGCCACGACGCAGCGTCCTGGCCCGCTCCTACTGACGCTCCGGTCCACGGCGGGACGCCCTGGGAGCCGGCGGCATATACTGCGGCTGTCGGGGTGGAACGCTGCATCGCGGTCCGTTCCCCCAACCGTGCCTGATCCCCTCTGAGGAGTTGCGTCATGGCGTCCAGCCAGTTTCCTTCCGCCTGGCTCGGTCTCGTGGTCGCCGTCGCCACGGGCGTTGCGTCCGCGGCCCCCGTCGACCTGGATGCGGTTGCCAAGGGTGCGGTGTGGATGATGCACCTCGACATGGACGCCGTGCGGGATTCCAGCGTCATGCGCCAGGCCTACGAACGGGCGGCACGCATGCATCCCCACCTCGAGAAGATGATGCAGATGGCCGCCGGCATGGCCGGCATGGATCCACGGAAGGACCTGCATGGCATCACGGCCTACGGGCTCGACACCGACAAGCACAACGCCGTGGTCATCGTCCGCGCCAAGGCCAATCGGGAGTTCCTGGAGAAGATGGTGCAGAAGGCGCCTGATCACGCCAGCGTCGAGCATGGCCGGCACACCCTCCACCGCTGGACGCACAAGGGCTGGAAGCGGTCACAGGGGCAGCCGGTCGTGGGGGCTTTCTTCAGGGACGACGTGATGGTGTTCGCCCGCACCGAGGCGCAGGTCAAGGCGGCCCTCGACGTCCTCGACGGCGATGCGGCGGGCACCGGGACAGGCGGCCCGCTGGCGGGTCGCGTTCGCCCCGGATCGATCCTCGTGGCCCGGGCCGCGGAGGTCGATCCCGACACCAAATGCCCGGTGCTCAAGCAGGGTCGGTCGTTTCGCGTTGCCATGGGCGAGCACGAGGGGCAGTCGTTCTATCGTGCCCGATTGGACATGAAGTCGGATAACGCCGCGGACGAAGTGCAGAACGTCGTGCAGGGCTTCGCCTCGATGGTCCGGCTGCGCTGGGGCGACGAGGCGGCGGCCATGAAGTTGCTCTCCGGTCTCGAGGTCGATACCCGTGGCGAGACGTGCATGATCTCGTGGGACGCGCCGGCCGAAGGCGTGTGGGACGTGGTGGAGAAGGCAGCGGATGCATGGGAGAAGCGGCAGCGGCAGTGGAACCGGATGCGGGGCGGCCGAGGGGGCTGCGAGCACTGTGGCCGCGATGGCTGCGACGGATGTGCCGAAGGCCGTTGTCCGCTGCAGGGGAAGGGCGGGAGCGGCCAGGACAAGGATCGCGGGGCGCTGCGGGACGACGAGTTCTGATGACACGCACGGCGGGCCATCCATGGCCCCGCCGTGCGTGCGAACCTGCGCGGCCTTTCGGCCGCTGCGGTTCGGCGAGGGCCCGCCCTCCAGGCGGGCTGTTGGGCGTCGTTCCCATCCCTGGCCCCGCCGTGCTTGCGAACCTGCGCGGCCTTTCGGCCGCTGCGGTTCGACGAGGGCCCGCCCTCCAGGCGGGCTGTTGGGCGTCGTTCCCATCCCTGGCCCCGCCGTGCTTGCGAACCTGCGCGGCCTTTCGGCCGCTGCGGTTCG
>QWPN01000078.1 GCA_003671185.1 Planctomycetota bacterium | reverse complement strand
GCCGTCTTCAGCGCTCGGGTCGGCTCGCCTGCCGCTTGGCAGGCACGAGCCAGGAGCACGAGGTTCGCCGCCGTCTCGGGACTCCCGTCGTTCGAATCGAGGTCCAAGGCCCGCTGAAAGAAGTCGGCAGCGGCAGTCCAGTCGCCGGCAGCGAGTCTGGCGGCGCCAAACAGGCCGCATGCCGAGACGACGTGCGGATGATTGGCACCGAACTGCCGCGCGCGAGCCGCGAGATACTTCTCCCGCAGCTCACACGCGTTGTCGTCGGCGGCCAGCCGGTCGCAAATTTCGGTCGCCATCGCCTCCCATGAGTCGTCTGGTCGGGGGAGGCCGCGGCGGCAAGCCGTGGTCACGAGGGCGACCGCCTCGCTCTGCGTTCCAGTCTGCGTTCCAGTCTGCGTTCCAGTCTGCGTTCCAGTCTGCGTTCCAGTCTGCGTTCCAGTCTGCGTCTCGCTCTTGGCCTCGCTTCGTGCCAGCGCATCGGCCAGGGCCATCCTGAGAAAGCCGGCCTGCGCGCTCCCCGGGCCCACGGAGCGATCCGCTGCCGGTAGGGCAGGCTCCGCGGTTTTGCGGGCCTTGGCCGCGTCTCCTGCGGCGATCTGTACCGCAGCCAGCCGGCCCGAAAACTCGGCGATCAAGCCGCCATCGGGAGGCTTCATGGCGTTGGCCAGGGTCAGACCCCGCCCCAGGAGTTCGGTCGCCCCGGCCAGATCGCCCATCTCCTGCTTCACCGTGGCCGCGAGCACGAGCCCGGGCATGGCCACCGCCATGTCCCCCGGTCCCGGCCGGGTCAGGAGTCTCTGCGCGGCGTCGAACCATTCGGGAAGGCGATTCACGGTTCCTTGCCGGAGCGCGACGATGAGGCTGCGCAGACGGTCGGAAGCGAGCACGAAGGGGGAGGGTTTGGCGTCTTTCTGCACGGCTTCGAGAACGTGCGCGAACGTCGCTTCGGCCAGGGCCAGTTTGCCGGTGGCCAGATACAACTCTCCGAGCAAGCGTTGAGCGGCGATGGGCTGCGGCGTGGTCACCGCGCCCAGACTAGGCAGCGTCATCTCGACGACCGGTATCGCCTCCTCGGCACGCCCGTTGACCATCATCAACCGGCTGACCCGCTCGGTCGCCTGGAGGACAGCGGTCGCATCGCCCTCCCCCTGCTCCATCAGCCCGGCCAGGATTTTGTGCCGCTGCGCGATCGCCTCCTGGATCATGCCCAGCGAGGTGAGCACGGCGGCGACCTCGTTCCTGGCCTCGACGCTTGCATCGGAGCCTGCCCCAACCATCTCGTCGAGCACCTCCGTCGCCGTCTGCAAGGCCGTTTGTGCGCGAGCGAGGGCGGCGTCATCGCGCGGCGATGCGCCGTCAAGGATCAGCAGGGCCCGCTGCGCCGCCGTGAGCGCCGCCGGCATCCGCTTCGCAGTGGTCTCGAGCCGCGCCCGCGAGAGAAATGATGAGCCGAGGGCGACGGCCTGCTCGGCACCACCGGCGGCGACGAGCTGCTCGCGAGCGAGGATCGTCTTCTCGAGTAACGCCGCCGCTGTCGTCAGATCGCCCCTGTCGATGAGGATCTCCGCGGCGAGGTCGTTGATGGGAAGCAGGCCGGCCGCGTCTTCGCCATCGGCCGCCTTGATCGCGCGGCTCTCGGTTCGCAAGGTGTCGAGCGCCTCGTCGAATCGACCTTCGGCCCTCAGGGCTGATGCCTCCTCGAGAGGGGGGATGACGATCTCCGCCCGGCACTCTCCCGGGCAGCCCACCGCCAGGCCGGCGAGCACCAAGGCCGCACAACGAGTCGCCATACGGGGTACACGCATATCGCCTCCGAAAACCTGTTTCCGCCGCAGTGAGACCTCCAAACCAGCGGTGATTTTAAACGAGGCGAACCGCAAGCGGCACTCCTCCGTACGGGAATCCGCTAGGTCTTGTCCCACCGCTTGAGCCCGCGGGACAAGACTTGTAGAGTGGAATCCGGGGCGTGCACTCGCCGCACCTGACACCGACGTCGGCCACTCTCGACGAGTCAGGCGGCATTTCCAAGGAGTTTTCTCATTATGGTCTCGAGTCGAAAAACACAACGGGGCTTCACGCTCGTTGAAATGCTCGTTGTGATTGCGATTATCGCGACATTGGCGGGCCTGTTGCTGCCAGCGCTCTCTTCTGCCCGTGCTTCGGCCAACGCCTCAGCAAGTGCCAACAACCTGTCGACGTTCGGCCGCGGCTTCGAGGTCTATGCCTCGTCCCACGACGGCAATTACTCGTCGGGTGCTTTTGACCACTTCCGCGACGGTGATATCCGCCGCAACGGCTGGGTGGGCGATCTGATCGGCACCAAGGTGGCAAACCCGGGCAAGTCTCTCGATCCGGCCCACCGCAACAAGGTGAGCGCGGCTGTGGGTGATTACTCCGGCGCCATCACGTCGAACCAGGGCAACTTGGCGGCGGAGGGCATTCCCGCAGGCCGTTGGGACGCGAGCGACACCGCAGCCGCTGTGGTCGGTGCCGCGAACTTCGGTGGTGCTCCGCAGGCCAGGGATCTCTGGGATGAGGGCTACAACACGAACTTCGTGACCACGTGGCACTTCAGTCGCGGTGATCCGACCGACGCCGCTGGCTATGCGGCCGGTGGCAAGGGGCTCAACGACGGTGATGGTCCGCTCTCGCAAAACATCGTGAGCCAGGCCCGCACGACCGCCGCCCGGATCGCACTCATGGCACCCTCGCGGGCGGTTCCCGGGGCCGCGGGCTTGATCGATGCCGCTGCCGCTGCTGACATCAAGAGCTTCACCGGCACGAGCATCGCGAAGGCCAACGATCGCATGACGGCCAGCTTCACCGACGGCATGGTGGTGCCTTTCACGGACGCGACCATGGGTGGTTCTGCCGGTGAGTTCGTGCACGACATGTCGGGGATCTATCCGCTCCACCAGCCGAAGACGGCCGACGGTGCCGGCGGCTATGCCCCGGTGCTCTTTGCCGACCTCCACGTGGAGAAAGTCACCGATACGGTTTCCGCCGGAAGCACGTCTTCCGGTGACGGCTTCATCGGAAACAACCTCACGGGCTATGCGCTCGATGGCCCCATGTATGATGAAGCTTCGGACTTGATTTGGCTGAAGCGGCTGCGAAATCCGCAGTGACCGTCGGTTGCGAACCTCGGTTCAACAGTTCAATCGAAGCGGCCTCCCCTCGGGGGGGCCGCTTTTTTTTCAGGCTCCGCCGGGGCGAACTAGACTCGGAGGCATGATGGCGCTCGCGGTTCCCGGCAGCATCGACGCGGTGGAAGTGGCCGAGCGCGGCTCGCGCGAGGCCGACCGCCAACTCGGGTTTCAGTTCGTGCTGGTGCTCGCGGCCGCTGCGCTCCTCGCCTGCTCGCTTGCGGCCGGCTGGCTGTGGTCGAAGCCGCTTTATCCGGCGCTGCCGGCCGCGGCGGCCGCGGCAATCCTCGGAGTGCCGCTGATCTGGCGGGCCCTTCGCGACATGGTTCGGGGCGCGGCCGGCATGCACGCGCTGGTGGCCCTCGCGGTGGCGGGTGCCGCGGCGACGGGCCGCTATCAGGAGAGCGCGGCGATCGCACTGTGCATGACGCTCTCCGGATTGCTGGAGCGGCGGACGGCGCTCGGGGCCACGGCAAGCATCGAATCGCTCGTGAAGCTCGCGCCGACGAGAGCCCAGCGGGTGAGCGCAGCCGATGGCACGGAGGAGGGCGTCGAGGCCCGCGCCCTGCAGCCAGGCGACGTCGTGCGCGTGCGCCCCGGCGACACGATCCCGGCCGACGGCCTCGTGCGTTCGGGCGACAGCACGGTGAACCAGGCGAGCATCACGGGCGAATCGTTGCCGGCCGACAAGGCCCCCGGCGACGAGGTGTTCGGCGGCACGATCAATCTCACGGGCGTGCTCGACGTCGCGGTGACGAAGGCGGGCGCTGACACGCTCCTCGGCCGCGTGCAGGAACTGATCCTGGAGGCCGAACGGACCCGGCCGCCCATTCTGCGTCTCATTGACCGCTACGCCGCATGGTATACGCCGACGGTGCTGATGCTGGTGGGGGTGGTGTTGTTTTTCGCCCTCCGCAGCGACCCCGACGCCGCCTTCAGTCGGGCGATCGCGATGCTCATCGTCGCCTGCCCGAGCGCCCTGATCCTGGCCACCCCGACGGCGATGGTGGCGGCGCTCTCGGCAGCGGCCCGCCTGGGGGTGCTCGTGAAGAGCGTGGCCACACTGGAGGCGGCCCGCAACGTCACGGCGATCGTGTTCGACAAGACGGGCACGCTCACGAGCGGCGTGCTCTCGGTGACGCGGCTGTCCCCGACCGCCGGCACCGACGGGGCCGACCTCTTGAGGCTGGCGGCTTCGGCCACGCAAGACAGCCGTCATCCGGTGTCGCGGGCGGTCACGGAGATGGCCCGGCGCGCGCGGGTGCCGCTCGAGCGGCCGACCGCCTTCGAGGAACTCGCCGGCCGTGGATTGGCCGCCGTGATCGACGGGGCCGAGGTGCGGGTGGGACGGGCGTCGTGGCTTGCCGCGCCTGAGACTGGGCTCGAGCCGGCCGACTGCGCCACGATTCAAACCGTCCAAGCGAGCCCCGAGGCAGACGGGCTGAGCGTCCTTTACGTGGCCCGCGACAGGCGGCTCGTCGGCTGGATCGGGCTCGAGGACAATGCCCGGCCGGGCGCCGCTGAGGCAGTGGATCGGCTCCGCGGCATGGGCATCCGGCGGCTCGTGATCCTCACCGGCGACCGCGAAAGCGTCGCCCGCCGCGTGGCGGCCCAGATGCACTTCGAAGAGTTCAAGGCCGAGGTGTTGCCCCACGAGAAGCTCGAGATGGTCGAGTTGCTCAAGGGCCGCGGCCATACGGTGGCGGTGATCGGCGACGGCGTCAACGACGCCCCGGCGCTCGCCGCGGGCGACATCTCGATCGCGATGGGCGCCGCCGGCAGCGACGTGGCCATCCACTCGGCGAGCATCGCGCTGCTCAACAGCAACCTCGACCGTGTGCCCTTTCTGATCGATCTCTCGCGGCGCACCATTGCCGTGATTCGCCAGAATCTCGCGGTCGGGGCGGCCTTCATCGTCGTGTCGCTGGCCCTGGCCGGGGCCGGCTACCTGCCGCCCGTGGCTGCCGCGCTCCTGCATGTCGCCAGCGGACTGGTGGTGATCTTCAACTCGGCCCGCCTGATCCGCTGCGGTGAAGATGTGGAGCGGGCCGAAGTGAGCCTCAGCCCACGTCCCGCTCCTGAAACAGCAGCACTGCCAGGCTGACGAGCGCCGCGATCATGGCCGCCGCGTAAAGGCTCACCCGGCCGACGTGGGCGGCGTTGAGCGGCTGCCCCTGGGTGAGGGCGTCGGCCGACCAAAAAAACTGCAGGTTGGGAATCGCCGCATACGCCGGCCATGCGAGCCACCGCGGCCATTCGGCGGCCCCATCGCCGGCCACGATCGTGCCCAGGAAATACTCGCTCACCAGGCCGCCGAGGAACACCGCCACGCAGATCAGGAGCGTCATCGTCTGGCCGAGCCGCGTCGAGGCGGCGATCGCTACCGCCGCCAGCACGAGCACCGCCTCGAAGACGAGCCCCACGGCGAACATGACCTGCGGATTCCATTCCACGAGCGGGCTCTGCGGCCGCCAGCCCTTGTCGAGGCTCCAGGCGGCGACGACCGCCGCGCTGGTGGCAATCGCCTGCGCCGCCACGAACACGCTCGCGAACGGCCGGCCTCGCAAGTAGTTGGCGGAGGCCGCCACGAGCGTGGCCACCACCGTGCCGATCAGGCCGAAGGTGAGCACCGGCCCGTCGAACGATGCGTCGGCCACGCCGCCGTCGGGCACACGGTGCCGCACGGTGAGGAGGAACACCGCCGCGAGTGACCAGAATCCCAGCGCCAGCGCCGCCGCCACGCCGAGATACTTCCCCGCCACCACGGCGGGCCGCGGCACCGGCTTGCTCACCACGGTGACGACGGTGCGGTTGTCGATCTCGCGAGAGAGCACGCTCGTGGCCGTGAAGGCCGCCATGAGGAGCCCGCACACGAACAGCGTACTGAGCCCGAGGTCGATGAGGATCTTGTTGTCGTCTTCGAGCGTGAAGGCGGCGAGGCTGACGTTGAGCACCATCGCCAGCATGCCGCCCACGAGCAGCACGGCGAACACCGGTTGGCGAATCGATTCGAGGAAGGCGTTGCGGGCGATCGTGATAACGGTCATGGACGCTCCGGCGGGGCAGGGATCGACCAGCCCGATCGATCACACTACCCGCCCCGGCCTGTCCTGCACCACCTGCCCGCCGGGGGGGGCCGCCAACAGGGGCCCGGGGCCGGGATTGGTGAATTTCTCGATGGTACACTGGATAGAAGGGCAGGCGAGCCCGGTCCGGCGGCGGGCCGAGAGAGCAGTATGCGGAGCGGATGCATGGCGCGGGAGAAGGACGACCAGGAGACGTTTCGCCGGGGCCGTTCGGCGGCCATCGCCGGGCTCGTGGTGCAACTTCTGCTGGCAGCATCCACCGCGGCCGCCGCCGCGTGGAGTGGCCAGCCAGCGCTCTCTGCCGCAACCTGGCATATGCTCGGCGGCGTACCGATTTGGACCGTGCTCGTCGTGTTCTACGGGCAGCGGGCCCTCGAGCGGCGAGAGAGCCTCGCGGCCGACACACTCGCCACCGGCGACACCGCCTCGGCGATGATCTTCGGCGAACTCTCCGACGAATTGCAGCGCGCCCGGCAGCGGCTGACGACGATCGTCTCGTGGGGCCTGCCGGCGGTGAGCCTGCTCGTAGGCGGCTTTCTCGTGGCGGCCGGCAGCCTGCTCATGTGGCGATTTACTGCACGGTGGGCCGCCGCGCAGCCGGGCATCGCTCAGCCCGTCGGCCTGTTGTTCGCCACCGGAGCGATCACGTTCTTCGCGTTCGTGGCTGGCCGATGGGTGAGCGGATTTGCCCGCCTGCCGGCGTGGCGGCTCCTGCGTGGCGGGGCGAGCTACCTGATGAGTTGTTTCGTCGTCGCAGCCCTCACGACCGTGGCAGCCGCGGCCGCGGCGATTGCCGCCGACACCATGTTCTTCCGCGTGCTGGCCGGCGCGGTGCCCGCCGTGATGCTCGTGGTGGGCGGCGAGATCCTGATCACGTCGCTGCTCGAGATCTACCGGCCGCGGAAGCCGGGCGAGATCCCACGGCCGGCCTTCGACAGCCGGCTGTTGGGCCTGCTCACGGCGCCCGAGTCGCTGGCCGATGTCGTGGGCGAGTTGATCCGCTATCAATTCGGTGTCGAGGTGTCGCGGAGCTGGTTGTTTCGGCTTCTCGGCCGGGCCATCGCGCCGCTCCTCCTCCTCGGCGCGGCGGTGCTGCTGGCCCTCAGTTGCCTGGTCGTCGTCGGCCCCGACGAGGAGGGGGTGGTGCTGCGCTTCGGCGCCGTCTCGGGGCCCATCCGCGCGGCCGGCATTCATGCCAAGCTCCCCTGGCCGATCGAAACGGCCGCGACCTACCCTTCCCAGCGTGTGCTCCAGGTGAGCGTGTCAAGCGATCTGGCCGGCCGCAGCCGCGAGGGAGACGCCGTCCTCTGGACCACAGGCGATGATCGGAGCGCCCACATCGGCAGGGAGTACTATCCGGCCGCCCTCGCTCCGGCGGCAGCCGGCGGCGGACTGGCGGTCGTCGATGCCGAGGTGACCGTGCAATATCGCATCCGCGACCTGCTTGCGGTTCTCGCGACGACGCCCGATGCCGAGGCCGCCGTTGCCGTCGTGGCCCAGCAGGAGGCGGGGCGATACTTCGCGAGCCACGACCTCGAGTTTTTGCTGTCGCGGAGCCGCGCTACCGCCGGGCCGGCGCTGGCCGCGGCGATCCAAGCGCGGGTCGATGCGTTGGGCCTCGGGCTCGAGATCGTGGACGCAGCGGTGACGGCGATCCAGCCTCCGGGTGGCGCCGTGGCCCGGGCCTTTCATCGCCAGATCGCGGCGCGGCAAGACCGGGAGACGATCGTGGAGCGAGCCCGCCGCGATGCGGTGGCGACGCTCTCGAAGGTGGCCGGCTCCGAATCGCTCGCCCGCCGTCTCGATGCGGCGATTCTCTCCCTCGACCGGGCTGGCGGCACCGAGGCGGAGCGGCCCGCAGCCGCCACAGCTGAGATCGCCACGCTCCTCGCTTCAGCCCAGGGCGAGGCGGCGAAACTCATCCACGCCGCCCGCGGGGATCGTTGGTCGACCGCGGTCGGCCAACAGGCGGCCCAGGAGAGGTTTGCGGGGGAGGTGCTCGCCTACGAGCGTGCCCCGCGCTACTACCAGGCCGTGCGCTTTTTCGAAGTGCTCTCCGACGGCCTGTCCAACCGCCGCAAGTTCGTCATGGCCGGCGACGAGGGCGCCCTGCCGATCCTGCGGATGGACTTTGCAGACCCTGCGTCGGCCCTCGAGACCTTGCTCGGCGAGTGAGTTTCCCTTTTTTCAGCCGTCCCTTTCCATGAAAAACGCCTTCACGATCCTCATCGGCTGCCTGCTGGCCGTCGCGATTCTCTCGCGGATGTTTCTCTATCAGGTGCGCTACGACCAGGTGGCGATCCGCACGCTGTTCGACCGGGCCGATGCGGAGAGCGTCGAGGAGACGCCCGGCCTCAAGTGGCGGCTGCCCTGGCCCATGCACCAGGTCACGCACTATTCCAAACGGCTGCAGCTGCTCGAGGATCGGCTGGAGGAGTTGCAGACGGCCGACGGAAAGAGCGTGATCGTGCGCACCTACCTCACCTGGCGCATCGCCGATCCGCTCCCCTTCTACGTCACGCTCAAAGATCCGGCCGAGGCCCGCCGCCAGCTTTCCAGCCGGCTGCGAGAAGTGCGCGGCATCCTCAGTGGCTACCGGCTCGACCAGCTCGTCAATCAGGATCGCGACACCCTCGCGCTCGACACGATCGAGCGCGAGGCCCGCGACGCCGTGCAGCAGTCCCTGGACGATGCCGGTTACGGCCTCAAGGTCGAAAGCGTCGGCATCTATCGAATCATTCTCCCGGAGTCGACGACGGGCAAGGTGTTCGAGACGATGATCGCTACCCGCGAGCGGCTCGCCGACGAGGCGCTCCAGGAAGGGCAGGCCCAGGCCTCGGCCATCCGCAGCGATGCGGAGAGCGCGCGCGACAGGATTCTCGCCTTCGCCGAGCGGCGGGCGCAGGCAATCCGGTCGCAAGGAGACCGCGAAGCCTCGCGGGAATACGACGCCTTCGCCCGCAACGAGGAGTTCGCGATCTTCATCCGGCGGCTCGAGGCCCTCGAGAAGATGCTCGGCCATAACACCACCTTCGTGCTTTCCGCGGAGAGCCTGGGGATCCTCGACTGGTTCAGGCAGCCTGCCAAGCCCGCCGAGGGAACGACTCCATGACCGGCACCGACACCGGCCCCGCGCCCCTATCCGATGGGCCCGATTCGCCGCTCGACCCCGCGCAGCGGTCGCTGGCGGAGGCGCTACGGCTCTCCTTCGGCATCTTGCGGCTCGTGATGCTCGCGTTGGTGGCGGCCTATGCCTTCAGCGGCCTGTTCAGCGTGGGCTCCAACGAGGCGGCGCTGCGACTGCGGTTTGGCCGCTATGTCGGCCCGCCGGGCGAGCAGGTGCTCGAGCGGGGCACCTATCTGGCCGCCCCCTTCCCCATCGAACAGGTGATCACCATTGACACCCGCCCCCAGTCGCTCGTCCTCGACCGGGAGTTTTGGTATGACGCCGCGGGCCGCGAACGGGGTCGCACCCAGGCGGAGATTCGCCGCTCGCGAAGCGGTCCGCTCGACCCGACCCGTGACGGCTCGCTGCTCACAGGCGACGTCAACATCGTCCACGCCCGCTGGACCGTCACGTATCGCGTGGCCGACCCGGTGGCCTACCTGACGAACGTGGGAGATCCGGAACTCGCCCGCAGCCTCGTGCGTTGCGTCATCGCTCAAGGCATCGTCCACACCGTCGCCCGGCAGCCGGCCGACGAGGTGCTCAAGGCGGCTGTCAATCGAGAAGCCGCGGCGGGGCTGGCCCGCGACCGTCTCACGTCGATGCAGACGGGCCTCACGATCGACCAACTCGCGCTCGACGAAGTGTCGGCACCGGGCAGCGTGCTCGACAGCCTCGAGGCGGTCACCTCCGCTGAGACCGACCGCACGCAGCGAATCGTGACCGCCGAACAGGACCGCGCCCGGATCCTGGGCGAGACGGCCGGCTCCGCCAGCGCCCGGCTGCTTGCGGAAATCGACGCCTACGAGCAGGCCGTCGAGGCCGGCCGCACCGACGATGCCGAGGCGATCGCCCGGGCCATCGACGAGGCGCTCGATGCCCTGCGGATCGACGGCGTGGCGATCGGCGGTGACGTGGCCCGACGGATCGACGCTGCCAAAACCCACCGCGCCCGCGTGGTGGAGGAAGTGCGGGGAGACCGCGAGACGTTCGAGCGGCTGCTGCCCGAGTATGAGCAGCATCCACGACTCGTGCTCAACCGCCTCTGGGAGGCCACCCGCGAGCGCATCTTCACCGGCGACGTGGAGACCTTTTACACTGCGCCTGGGCGGCTCGAACTGCAGCTCAACCGCGACCCCGAGGTTCAGAAGGAGCGGCAGCAGGAGCAGCTCCGCGGCCAGCGCGAGGCAGCCGGTGGCCGCGGACGTGGGGGCCGCTAGGCGATTCGAGTGACGGAGGGAGCCGATGGAAAGCGTGAAACCAGGCAGCGCGATGCTCGACCCACCTCCCGGGCGCAGTGGCGAGATCGACGTGAAGTGCGTCGGAATCTCGAAGTCGTTTCGTGACTTTTGGTTGCGGCCGCGGGTGCGGGCGGTCGAGTCGCTCGACCTGGAGATCCGCCGTGGGGAGATCTACGGCCTGCTCGGCCCCAACGGCTCGGGCAAGAGCACGACGATCAAGATGTTGCTGGGCCTCGTAGCCCCGACCGCCGGCCGGATCGCCGTGCTCGGCCGGCGCCCGCGCGACGTGGCCACGAAGCGGCATGTCGGCTATCTGCCGGAGGAGAGCTACCTCTACCCATTTCTCTCGGCGCGGGAGACGCTCGATTTCTACGGGCGGCTGTTCAAGATTCCGGCACGCGTGCGGCAGGAGCGCATCGATCGCCTCCTGGAAATGGTGGGCCTCGATGCCGTCGGCCACCGGCCGGTGGGGGAGTTTTCCAAGGGCATGCAGCGGCGGGTGGGCCTGGCGCAGAGCCTGATCAACGATCCGCAACTGCTGATCCTCGACGAGCCGACCAGCGGCATGGATCCGGTGGGCGCGCGGCAGATTCGCGACCTCATCGCCGACCTCGGCCGCCGCGGCAAGACCGTGCTCCTGTGCACCCACCAGCTTTCCGACGTGGAGGATCTCTGCGACCGAGTCGCGATCATGTTTGGCGGGCGGATCCGGGCCGAGGACCGCTGTGCCGACCTCTTGCGGGAAGAGGGCGCCACCACGATCCACACGCCGGCCTTGGCCGGGCCGGTGACCGACGAGATCCGGGCCCTGCTCGCCCGCCACGGGATCGGGCCGGTGCAGGTGGAGCGGCCGCGACGGCGGCTGGAGGAGGTGTTTCTCGAAGTGGTGGAGCGGGCCCGGGCGGAGGGGCTCCAGACGAGCGGCGCGAAGGCAGGGGGGCCGGTGCCCGACTTCCTCCGCGGCGACGAGAGCGTTGGCTCCGCGGCCGCCGGCGCGCCGCCGGCGCCGTCCGCGACGGTGGACACCGCCCTGATCGACAGCCTTGTGGGAAAGCATGCCGATGGCACGCCGGAGTGATCGCCGCCATCGCGGGTGGCCGGTGCCCTCGTGGGCCGCGGCCGGCGCCACGCTCCTCGTCGCGGCGGGGGCCATCTGGCTCGACCTCGCCCCCTTCGGCACCGCGCTGGCCGGCGCGACGGCGATGGCGGCCGGCTTCGGCCTGGGGCTCGCCCTGATCCGCTGGCTGCTCGGCGGCCCCTCCGGGATCGCCGGCGTGGCGCGGGCCGTCGTCGACGAGGCGGTGCGGATGCGGTCGACGCTCGTGCTCCTGATCCTGCTCGTCGGGCTCGTGCCCGTGCTGCCGCTCCTCCTCGATCCCGCCGAGCGGCTGGCCTACCGCGTCCAGTTTCTCATCAGTTGGGCGCTCGGAGCGACGGGTCTGATCCTCGGCTTCCTCACGATCTTCCTGGCCTGCGGGAGCGTGTGCGGCGACATCGACTCGGGCCGGATTCACATGACGCTCTCGAAGCCGCTGCAGCGTTGGGAATACCTGCTGGGCAAGTGGCTGGGGATCGTGCTCTACGACCTGCTGCTCGTGGTGGTGGCCGGCGGCGGAGCCTACACGCTCGTGAGGATGCTCGCCGCCGGGCCCGCGATCGATGCCGCCGACCGCGAGGCGGTCGACCGACAGGTGTTGGTGGCCCGGCGGGAGGTGGCCCCGGAGCCCGACAACCCGCAGGAGTATGCCGCCAGGATCGCCGCCGCGATCGCCAGTCTCGAGGCCGATTCGCCCGAATTCTTCGCCACCCAGCCCGCCGCCACCCGCCGGCGAATCGCGGCCGAGTATCGCCGGCAGTGGCACACCGTCACCCCCGATATGGAAACGACGTTCGTGTTCCCCCGCCTCGGCACGCAGGGCCGGGCCGACGCCGAGGTGCAACTCGAGGTGGAGGCCCGCGTGACGAACGTCGACGTCGATCTCGCCGACGTGCGGTTTGCGCTCTGGCTCAACGGCCGCCCGTGGCCACTCGCCAACGGCACGCAGGTGGAGGAGACACTCCCGAGCCGCGCCCGGCACGTGTTCGATCTGCCCGCCGAGCGGATCGCCGAGAGTGACGATCTGCGTGTGCGGGTGGCCAACCGCAACCTCGTGCCTCCGGGAGAGACGCGCCCCACGGCGATCACGTTTGCGCCCGGTGACGGCCTGCGCGTGCTGGTGCGCACGGGCGGCTTCGAGGCCAACTTCATCCGCTGCCTTGTGCTGCTGTGGGGAAAGCTGGCGCTCGTGGCGGCGGCAGGCGTGGCCGCCGGGGCGATGTTCGACCTTCCGTCTGCGATCCTCGCGACGCTTGTGCTGGCGGCCGGGGCGCTCGGGAGCGAGTTTTTTCGCGACGCCTTGGGCACCTACAATGTCGTGGGCGAATCGACCTGGGGCCGGGTCGTGGACCGCATGACGCTTGCAGCCGGCTCGCTCCGTGAGCAGCAGTTTTACGAAGCGTTTCGCATGCTGCTGGGCTTCGTCTCCGACTTCGTGCTCTGGCTGCTGCCCTCGCTCACGTCCGACGCCGCGACCCGAAGGCTGGCCACCGGGATCACGATCCCGTGGGCCGACGTCCTCACCCGTCTGGCTCTGTTGTGCGTCGCTTATCCCCTCGCTCTGGGAGCGATCGGGTGGCTCGTCTTCGACCGCCGCGACCTCGTCCGCAGTTCATCCTGAAGGTTCGTTTGCCCACGCCCATGTCAGACCGCTCGATCCAGGCCGTTGCCTCCGCCGTGCTCGTTGCGGCCCTCGTCTGCGCCGGCTGGCTGGCCCGGTCGATCAGCCAGGAGCGGCAGCAGGAATCGTTGGTCGTGTCACTCGCCGACACGCAGGGGATGCCGCCACACGTGGCGCTGTTGACCGCGGGTCTGGGCAGCTTTCGCGGGCTGGCCGTCGATGCGCTCTGGATGCGGGCCGATGCCCTCCAGACCGAGGGGCTCTACTACGAGGCTCAAACACTCAGCCAGTGGATCACGGCCCTGCAGCCGAGGTTTCCCCGGGTGTGGGCCTTCCAGGCCTGGAACCTGGCCTACAACATCTCGGCCTCGACCCGGGTAGCGGAGGAGCGATGGGGCTGGATCAACCGGGCGATCGACCTGTTGCGGGCCCGGGGCATCGCGCTCAATCCCACCGACCCCGATCTGCCGATGGAACTCGGCTGGATCTACTTCCACAAGATCGGGGGCAAGACCGATCGCGAGCACTGGTATTACAAGGCCCGGCTGGCCCGGGAGTTTCGCGAATTGCTCGGCGACATGACCGGCGGCGTGACGACGCAGGAAGCCATCGACCGCTTCGCCACGATCGCCGCGGCCGCCGACTCGCTCGCTGACCTGCGGCGAGATCCGGCCGTGGTGGAGGCCCTCGATCTGATCGAGCAGCACGGAGCCCGCCCGAACGAGGCGTTCGTGCGGATGCTCGGCCGGGTGCTCCTGTATGCCGGCTCGGCCGACGCCCGCATCCACTTCGGAGCCGGATTCCCCGACGGCACCAACCGTCCGCTCATCACCGCCCTCCAGGCCGACGAGCGCGTGCGCAAGGCAGTGACGGGCGCGATCGTGCCCCACCTCCAGAAGCGGGTGCTCGTCGACCGCTACCGCATGGATCCGGCCTTCATGCTCGAGCAGATGAAGAGCTACGGACCGCTCGACTGGGCCCATCCGCACGCCCATGGCATCTACTGGTCGGAGCGGGGGATCGCGCTCGCCCGAGACAGCCGCCGCCGGGAGCGGATCAACGAACTCACGCTCGTGCGCACGCGGCTGGGCAACCTGCAGCATCTGATGCGTAGCGGCCGGATCGAGTTCGATCCCCTCTCCAACCGCATCGACATCCTGCCCGACCCGCGATTCATCGCCGGCTACGAGGAGGGAATGCGGAATGCGATCACGATGATCGAGTCGGAAGCCGGGCTCTCAGCGGCTGATTTCGGCCGGGCCACGGAGGCCGACCTGCTCGGTGGCTACGAATCGTTTCTCCAGCAGGCCACCGTATTCGCCTACCTCTACGGTGACGAGGGCCAGGCGGCCGACTGCTTCGCCCGGCTCCGACAGATCGCCCGCGACACCGGCCGCGGCGACGATCCGGTCATGGCCGGCGGACTCGAGCAGTTTCTCTCGCTCAAGCTCGCCGACGTCATGGAGATCGACATCTCGAACCTCCGGCAGTTTTTTGACGCGATGATCCAGCGGGGCCTGCTCGACGGACTGGCCAAGGGGCGGCTCGACACGTTCACCCGGTTCCTGCAGGTGGCCCGGGCCACCTACGACCGCCGCTACGGCGACGGCGAGCACGTCAACCCCGAGGCCCGCCTGCCCCCCTTCCCGGAATTGGTCGACGGCTCGTTTGAGAATCTGGTGCGGAAGGATGCCCTGCCGATCCTCGTGCGCGCCCGCATCTGGTCGCGGGCTCCCGAGAAGCTCCGGGCGCGATCCTGGCCGCGGCTGAAGGAAACGCTCGTCGCCCAGGCGGAGGCGGCAGGGCTCGATCCCGCCCGCGCCTTCCCGCCGCCGAAACCCGCCGACGTCTCCGAGCTTGCCCCGCCTCCGTCGGGCGACCCACAGCCCTGAAACGACCGCAGGGTCGCGAGCCGCAGGCCCCCCGGCCTCCGTCGATCAGACGGAGCCGATCACGGCCTGAGCACTTTCTCGTCGAGCAGGTAGGGCACGCCGTTCTTCAGCAGCCACGGCTGCATGGCCGGCGAGTTGGTCTTGTTGGTCGTTCCCTGCCAGCGGCTCTTCCGCGTGAGCAATTGGCCATATTCGTAGGGCTGCAGCTTGTCGCTCAGAAACGCGGTGTGGCCATCACAGAAGGCGACGACCACGCCTCCTCCGTGCACGCTCGACGGCGCGTAGGCCCGGGTAGCGGCGTTATTGATCACGGGCGAGAGCGGGCTCCCGAAGACGCCGAAGACGGGCGGCACGGTGGTGCCGGAGCCGAAAGGGGCGACGGCAGGAACGCTCGCAGGTTCATAGCCGAAGGTCCATGTGTGTGGCTGGAAGTCCGAGGCTGACTTCTCAGCGAACGCCAGCGTGGTCGACGTGCCGTCGGCCTCTGCGATGCCGTCGAGCGACAGCGTCGAAGTCGCTCCCGTGAAGAGATTGAGGAACACCCCATCATTCGCGTTGGTGCCGCTGCCCCCGACGTTCGCAGCGTAGTGCAGGACCGGATAGGCGATGGCCGTGGCGGGGCGATTCGCCGGACAGATGAACGAATCGATCGTCGGATTGTTGGGCAGACCGGGCCACATATCGTAGATGTCGCTGCGTCCGAGAAAGGGCAGCAGCGGAACCGCCCACGAGCAAGCGACGGTCGCTCCGTTCGGGCTCTGGTTGAGCCAGCCGGGAATGCTCCCAAATTGCTCGTCGTAGCGGAGCAGAGCGAACGCTACCTGATATTGATTATTGGTGCACTGCGTGACGCGGCTGCGGGCGATGGCGCGGGCAAGTGCGGGAAGCGCCAGCGACGCAAGAATCCCGATGATCACGCATACGGCGAGCACTTCCACGAGGGTCATGCCAGCCCG
>QWPN01000009.1 GCA_003671185.1 Planctomycetota bacterium | reverse complement strand
GGCGACGAGGCGGTGTTGCGCAAGGGATGGGACATCGTGCGCCGCAACCAGGACAAGATTTCCTCGCTGGTGATGGACATGCTCTCCTTCAGCAAGGAACGCGAGCCGGAGCCCGTGCCCAGCGACCTGAACGAGCTGATCACCGAGATCGTGGAGACGGTGCGGCAGCGGGCCGCAGAAACGCAGGCCGTGATCCACTGGGAGCCGGCGGCCGATCTGCCGCGGTTGCTGTTCGACCCGGAAGGCCTGTCCCGGGCCATTCTCAACGTGGTCACGAACGCCCTCGACGCGGTGGAAGGCCGGCCGCACGCCGCCGTGACGATCAGCGTTGCCGCCGACCGCGAAGCCGGCCTCGTGCGCGTGCGGGTCGCCGACAACGGCGCCGGAATGACGCCGGAGACGCTGGCGGACATTTTCAACCTCTTTGCATCGACGAAGGGGGCACGCGGCACGGGCCTAGGCCTGACGGTGAGCCGCAAGATCCTCCGCGAGCATGGAGGCGAGATCCACGCCTCCAGCCGGATCGGCGAGGGCAGCACGTTCCTGCTCGAATTTCCGCTGCGGCCCGCCTTGGACGCGCCGGCCGATCCGGCCGGCGTCCGGCCATGAGCGGACCGCAGCCCCGCCTGCCCGTGTCCGCGGTCGTCGTGACGCGGAATGCGGCCCGCCATCTGGCCGCCGTGCTCGCCGCGGCGGACGTGTGCGCCGAACTGCTGGTGCTCGACTCGGGCTCCAGTGACGACACGTCGGCCATCGCCCGGGCCGCCGGAGCCCGCGTGGAGCAGCAGCCGTTCCTGGGCTTCGGCCCGCAGAAGTGCCGGGGCGTGGAACTCGCCGCGCACGACTGGATCCTGTCGCTCGACGCCGACGAGGTGCTCGACGACCAGGCCCGCGCGGCGATCCGCGGCGTCGACCTCTCCGATCCCAGGTCCTGCTGGTCACTGCGCCGCCGCACCTTCATCGGCATCCGCGAGGTGCGGCATGGCCCCTGGGGCAACGACCAGGTCCTGCGGCTCTTCAACCGCACCACGGCGGGCTTCAAGCCGCTGCCGGTGCACGAGGAGGTGGAGTCGGCCCGCCGGCCGACGCTTTTGCCCGGATCGATCCTCCACTACAGCTACCGCGACCGCGCCGACGTCATCGCCCGGGCCGTCGAATACGCGCCGCTCAAGGCCGGCATGCTGCGGCGCGCCGGCCAGCGCAACGCGACCTGGACGCTGCCCCTGCGGGCCGCCCTCGCCTTCGCCCACGCCTACCTGCTGCGCGGCGGCTTCCGCGACGGAGCCGACGGTTTCGTGGTGGCCCTGGCCCGCGCCGTCGAGTCCACGCTGCCGCGAGCCATGGTCCTCGGCGCGGAGCCGACGCCGAACGTCAACCGTTCCTGAGCGCGTCGATCATCCCCTGCATGTCGTCGGGCAGCGGGGCCGTGAACTCCATCCGCTGCCGCGTGACGGGATGGTCGAGGGACAGTGCCGCGGCATGCAGCGCCTGCCGCATGAGCAGCGCCGGCCCCGGCGGGCGGCCGATGAACGCCGGCTCGATCACGGTGCGTCCGCTGTACAGGCCGTCGCAGAGCACGGGGAAGCCGATGGCCGCCAGGTGCACGCGAATCTGGTGGGTGCGGCCAGTGCGCGGCGTGACCCGCACCAGGGCCGCTCCGGCGAACCGCTCCAGCACCTCGAACCTGGTCAGCGCCTCGCGGCTGGTGGCGTGGTCGCGCCGCACCGCCATCTTCTCGCGTTGGTAGGGATGGATGCCGATCGGCAAATTGATCTCGTCGCGATCGAGCTGCGGCGCCCCCTGCGTGATCGCCAGGTAGGTCTTCTCCACGGTGCGCCGCTCGAACTGCCGGGCCAGGGCGTGATGCGCCTCCTCGGTGCGGGCCACCACGATCACGCCGCTGGTGTCCCGGTCGAGGCGGTGCACGATGCCGGGACGCGTGGGCCCGCCGCTGGTGGAGAGCCCGGCATCGCCCGCCTGCAGGTGCCACTTGAGCGCCCCGGCGAGCGTGCCCTTCCAGTTGCCCTTGGCGGGATGCACCACCATGCCGGCAGGCTTGTCGACGGCGGCGATCCACTCGTCGAGGTGCAGGAAGCGGAGCGGAATCTCCTCGGCCTCGGGCCCGGTGCGGGGCGGAGCGGGCACGGTGAATCGCACGAGCGCCCCGGACCGCAGCTTGAGCGACGAACGGGCCGTGACGCCGTCGACACGGACCGCCCCCTGGTCGATCGCCCGGGCCAGGAACGAACGGCTGCGCGCCGGAAACGCTCGGCACAGGAACACGTCGAGGCGGCTGCCCACGTCGTCGGCGCCGACCGGCAGGGTTACCTCGGCGCCTGCCGGCAACGTGGCCGGGACATCAGTCGCCGGCGGCGGGGGCGGATCCGGCATCGCCGGCTGCGGCCGGCTCGCCGGCGGCGGATCCTGCGGCGGGCTCGGTGGTCGGGGCCGTTGTTGCATCGCGCTTCTCGAACCAATCGTACCACCGGGCGGCCGACTCGCCGCCCAATTCGCGGGCCCGCGCCTCGGCCAGCCCGCGCAACGGGCTGGCGGGATACTCGCCGGCCAGCGTCTCGTATCCGCGCCTGGCGTCGGCGAGTTTGCCCAGGCTCTCGTTGGCCTTCGCCAAGCCGAAGATGGCCCGCTCCGCGGCCAGGCCCCGCGGCCGGTCTGCATTCACTGCCGCGTAGAGTTCGGCGGCAGCGTTGAGCCGCTCCAGGCCCGCCTTGCGGTCGCTGAACACCAACGCGCAGCCCTCGTCGAGAGCGGCATCGGCGAGCAGCACCCGCGACCACTCCGCGGCGCTCGTCCCGCGATAGCGATCAGCCACCTCACCCAACCGCGCCGTGTCGCGCCGTTGCACGGCATCGATGCACTCGGTCCAACCCTGCGCCAGTTCCGCGTCGCGTTGCGACGACACCAGCGACCAGCCCGCCAGCCCGGCCAGGGCCAGGCCGGCGACGGCCGCGATCGTGCCCAGGTGCGGCCGCAGCCGCTCCCATGCCTCCGCGGCAGCCCTGGCCAGTTCGTTGTCGTGGGATTCATCCTGCTCGTTGGGCTGCATCGCCTTCCTCCGTGGCCGCGCCGATCGCGGGCAGAATTGGAAACCGCCCGCCGCGGGCCGTCAAGACGATCCCGTCGCCGGCACCGAAACGCTCGCAGGGTGTGGTAGATTCTCCGCGCCATGGCTTCTTCTTCCCAGCCCGCCGCCCGCCGCGCAGCGCCCACCCCACGCAGTGGCGTCCCGGGCCTCAATGCGGCACAGTCGGACGCCGTCCTGGCGCCGCCGGGACCGCTCCTCGTGCTCGCCGGGGCCGGCACGGGGAAAACCCGCGTGGTGATCTCGCGGATCGCGCAACTCGTGCGCCGCGGGGCGGACCCGCAACGAATCCTGGCCGTCACGTTCACCAACAAGGCGGCCCGCGAGATGCTCGCCCGGGCCGGCGCGATGCTGGGCCGCACCACCGGCGCACGGCCCGAAATCTCCACGATTCACTCGCTCTGCGTGCGCATCCTGCGCCGGCACGCCACGAAGCTCGGCTACCCGGAGCGGTTCGCCATCATCGACCGCGGCGAGCAGGAGGCCGCCGCCCGTGCGGCCCTCAAGGAGCTGAGGGTGCCGGACACGGTGCTGCGCCCCGGCGATCTCGTCGACCGCGTGAGTCGCTGGAAGAGCCGGGCCGTGCGTGCCGCCGCCGCCATCGACGCCATCGACGGCGATGCGGACGACTCCTGGACGCTCGCGGCCGCCGGCTACCGCCGCTACCAGGAGGCCCTGCGGAACGCCGGGGCGGTCGACTTCGACGACCTGCTGCTGCTCGTCGACGAGTTGTTCGCGGACGACGAGGCGGTGCGACGGGCCGAGGCCGGCCGCTTCGACCACCTGCTCATCGACGAATACCAGGACACCAGCGCCATCCAGGAGCGCATCCTCACGGCCCTGGCCCGGGACCACCGCAGCCTGTGCGTGGTGGGAGACGACGACCAGTCGATCTACGCCTGGCGGGGTGCGGAGGTGGCCCACATCCTCGATTTCGCCACGCGCTGGCCGGGGGCGACGATCGTGCGATTGGAGGAGAACTATCGCTCCACGCCGGAAATCATCGCGGCGGCCAACCGGCTCATCGAGCGCAACTCGCGGCGACACGGCAAGACGCTGGTGGCCACCGCGCCGCCGGGCGTGCCGCCGCAGATCGTGCAGGCCCAGGACGAGATCGACGAATCGAGGCGCGTGGTGGGCGACCTGGAGAGCCTGCTGCGCGAGCGCCGGGTGATTCCCGCCGAGGCGGTGATCCTCGTCCGCACCGGCGAACAGACGCGGGTCTTCGAGCAAGAGCTGCGTCGGCGGAACATCCCCTACGAACTCGTGGGCAGCCGGTCGTTCTTCGACCGTCGCGAGGTGAAGGACGTGATGGCGTTCCTGCGGCTGCTCGTCGAACCGGACGACGACCTCGCCCTGGCCAGGATCGCCAACGTGCCGCCACGCGGGCTGTCGTCGTCGACCATGCAGGCCGCGCGGACAGCGGCCGGCGGAGCGGGCCGCAGCGTGTGGCGCGAACTGGGCGCCGCCCGCGAGGCGGGGCGGCTCTCCCAGGCCGCATGCGGCGGCCTTGCCGCCTTGGAAGGGCTCGTGGCCCTGCGCGACCCGCCGCCGGTGGCGGCCGGCCAAACGCGTGCCGCCACCGTGCTGCGCACGTTGCTCGATGCGGCCGGATACCGCCGGCATCTGGAAAAAGAGTATGCCGACGAGCCCGGCGAGGCCGACGGCCGCTGGGCGTGCGTCGAGGAAGTGGCAACCGCGCTCGACGAGCACGAGCGGTCCCACGGGGCCGGCCGCGATCTGGCGGCCGTGGTGCGCGGCTTCCTCGATGACTTCGTGCTCGACGTGGAGCAAGCCGACCGCTTCAAGGATGACAAGCCACGCGGTGATGTGGTGCGGCTGATGACGCTGCACGCGGCCAAGGGCCTGGAGTTCGAATGCGTGTGGATGGTGGGCATGGAGGAGGGGCTCTTGCCGCACCACCGTTCGCTGAACGACGGCTTGCAGGCCGTCGACGAGGAGCGACGGCTCTGCTATGTGGGCGTGACACGTGCCCGGAAGCGGCTCGTGCTGTCGCTCTGCCTGACGCGCACCAAGTGGGGCCGCAGCAAACCCTCGCGGCCCAGCCGCTTCCTCTACGAATTGACCGGGCAGGCGGACAAGTTCAGCGAGCAGGGCCCCGAGCCACCGCCGGCCCGCTCCGGCCGCCGCCCCCGACGCTGAGCGACTGCGGGGCGCAGCGATCTCAGCCGCAGCCGCTCATTCGCCGAGCACGGCGGGCAGCATCGACGCCAGTTCCCACAGGCCGCTGCCGCCACCGGCCCGCGCCGCATACATCGCCAGCACGCCACGCGCCAATCGCGGCCCCTGCGAATGCCAGGGGAACCAGGGGGGTGTGAGCCGCGACTCGAGCGGTCCCCGCAGCACGCTGTTGTGCACCAACGGCAGCAGCAGGGGATCGTGCACGCGCCCGATCCCGCTGCCCGGGTCGGCGAGCGTGCCTCCCGGGTAGCCACCCCAGGGCACGGAGCCCAGCGCATACCCGAACGCCGACCAGACGTTGACGGCCACCACGCCATAGGCCAGATGGTCGATGAGTTGATCGACACGCTGCCGCTCATGAGCCGAAAGCGATTCCGGCACCGTGATGCTCGCCGCCAGCGATCCTGGCAGGCCGCGTGTGAAGTTCCGCGCCACCCCGCAGAAGGCATCGATGCCATCGGCCTCGAGCGGCGCTTCTACGGCGATCGGCGCGAACCATTCCCGCGTCAGCCAGTGCGGCTCGTGGTTCCGGTCGACCCCGGCGCGAAACACCCAGGGGAGCGTCCCGTCGCCGGGCGCGATGCGGCCGGTGGCCGCCTCCCAGGCGGCGGTCGAGCCCGGATACCACGCCAGCCGGGCCGGCAGCCCGGCCAGCCGCGCCGTCACCAGGCCCAGAAACTCCTCGCGCTGACGCCATGAACGGCAGGTGACCAGGCACTTGGTGGCGATGCAGTTGAAGGACGTGTTGTTGGCAATCGAGGCGGCCACCGTGTCGGCCTGGAAGCGAAGCTGCCGCGGCGTGTATCGGCCCGGCACCACGATCCAGGGCGTGACGTTCCCCAGTTCGCAGGTGATCGGTTTGTCGAGCACGGGCGTGCCGCCGGCAAGCGGACCGTCCGCGCCCCAGACGAGGGCGTCGAAGGCGCCTCGTCCGCCGGTCAGGTGCACGTGCGTGACGGCCGCAGCGGCGACCCCGGCGCGGGCCATCTCGACGCCGCCGCTGACGATCTCCAGCAGGCCCGCATCCACAAGCGGCCGCAGCGCCTCGCGCAGCGCGGGCTGCAGCGGGGCATGCAGCGGGTGCAACTTCAGCAGCACGGCTCGCCCGTATTCGAAGATCTGCGAGATGCAGTCGGCGGCCGCCAGCCCGGTGACGTTGCCCGCGCCCAGCACGAACGCCACGCCCCCGGCCCGCGGCCGTTCACCGGCCTCCTCACGCCAGGAACGCATGAAGGCCTCGATGCCACCCGGATTCACGCAGCGCGTCACCGCAGTCACGCCGCGCATGATCGCGGCGTCGTGCAGACCCGGCTCCGGCAGCAGCCCCAGGGCCACGAACCCGGCTCCTTCCGGCCCCGCGGTCGGCAGCACGTGCGGCGCCAGTGCCGACCGCGGCACGCCGCGACGCGCCACGTCGTCCAAAGCGCGGGCCGTGATCAGCAGCAGCCGCAGCGCGCCCATCGGTCCGGTGGCCGTCTCCTCGGCCAGCAGGTGCGGCGCCGCGGCTGTTGCCGGCCGCGTTCCCGACTCGTGGCGGCTCTTGATGGCCACGGCCGCGTCGATCCAGGCGTCGGCTGCGGCGGCCACGGCACGGGCCGTGTCGCGGGCCAGCCGGGCCCGGCTCTCGCTGCTCGTGCCCGCGAATGCCGCCGCTCCCCGTGCCAGTGTCGCGCACGCCACGTCGAGCGGATCAGCCACCGTACACCTCACTTCCCGATGCAATGGCGGGAGAATATCCGATCCAGCAGGTCGGTGCCGATCGCGCTACCGGTGACCTCGGCCAAAGCCTCCACGGCCCGGCGCACGAGGCAGGCCACGAGCGCCTCGTCGACGGCCGCCCCCCGCTGCGCTGCCCTGACCGCCGCCAGCGCCTCTCCCAGCGCGGCCCGCGCCGCATCCACCCCCACGGCCATGCGCAGGCCGGCAGCCATCCGCGGCGGCAGTTGCGCCACGGCATCGAGGATGGCGGCACGGACCATTTCCACGCCGGCACCGGTGCGGCTGCTGGTGGCGAACACGCCGGCCGCCACAGCGCCCGGCACGAGATCGCAGCGCGTGATCACGTCGATACGGGGCACACCCGTGGCAGGTGTTGCCGCACCTGCCGCGGCGGCGTCCCGGCAGGAGACGATCACGTCAGCCCGGCCGATCTCCGCCCGAGCCAGCGCTTCGGCCCCCGCAGTCACCTCATCGACGGCGCCAGCCATGGAGATTCCCGCCAGATCGACCAACACACAGCGGGGCCCCTCCGGCCCGTGCAGCCGCGCCTCGAGCCAGTCGCGAGTGGTGCCCGGCTCGTCGGCCACCAGCGCCGGCGTGCCGCCCGCCAACGCGTTGAAGAGGCTGCTTTTGCCGATGTTCGGCCGGCCGGCGAGCACGACGCGGGGCAGCCCGGCCGCCGAGGCATCGCGTCGGGCCAAGCCGTCGGCCACGGCCGCCAGCGCCGTGTCGCACCCGTCCAGTCGACCGGCGATCGAGGACCAGGCCGGACCGGCAGGCACGGCATCGGGTGTCGTCTCGTCGGCGAAGTCGATCGCCGCCTCGATGTCGGCGAGCAGGTCGAGAAGGATGCCGTGCACGCGCTCGAGCTGCCGGCCGGCGCCGCCCGCCAGGCGGTCGAGCGCCGCGGTCAGTTCCTGTGGCGTCCGCGCATCGACCACGGCCAGCACGGCCTCGGCCTGGAGCAGATCGAGCCGGCCGGCGAGGAATCCGCGCAGCGTGAACTCGCCACCGCGGGCGAGCCGGGCACCGTGGCGGCAGGCCTCGGTCACGACCGCGTCGACGAGCGGTCCCGAACAGGGGAGTTGCACCTCGGCGAGCGGGCCGCCGATCGGACCGGCCGGCCCCGGCCAGTGCAGCACGTCGACGTCGACAGCGCCCCACTCCCGGGCCAGGTCGTCGGCCAGCCGGGCGGCCACGACCCGCGGCCGCTCTCCCGGCCTGGCGAACCCGGCGGCGATCGGCCTGAAGAGCCGCGACAGGACAACGTCGAGGCTTTCACCCGCCAGCCGCACGACCGCGCGGCCGCCGCAACCGGCCACCGTCGCCGGAGCCACGATCAATTCATGCGCTGACCACATGGGCTCCACTGCCGTGGGTTCGTCGTGCCCGGGCCGCGCCGCAACAGGGCGACACATCGCTGCCAGAATGCGCCGCGTTCACCGCGACGACACCGCCGGCCACCCGCCTCAACGCTTTTTGCGGGCCTGGCGTTTCTCCCGGGCCGCGCCTGCGGCACCGTTGGCCGAGCCCTTCCCGGCCGACTTCCCCAGCGCCGTGAACGTCGCATCGACCACGCCGCCGGCGCCGGCCGAGCCGGCCGCGGGCAGCGTCTTGGGCAGCCAGAGACGCTCAGCGATACCCCACAGGCTGGAGGCGATGAAATACAGGCACAGACCACAGGGCACCTTGAAGAACATCAGTGCCATGAACCACATCATGTAGTTCATTACCTGCTGCTGCATCTTCTGCTGCTCGTCCACGGCGGGCGGCATGAACAGTTTCTGCTGCCAGAGGAACAGGCCGATCGTGAGCAGTGGGAACAGGTTCAGGTACGGGCCCAGCCAGCCTTCAGGAGCGGTGAGGAACGAGGGCAGGTACCGCGACCAGTCCCAGAGCATGTCGGGCGCCGCCAGGTTCGAGCACCAGCGCAGAGCCGTGCTGAACAGCGGCGCCTGCCGCAGCTCCACGTCGGTGGCCAGCGAGCGATACAGCCCCATGAAGATCGGAACCTGGATGAACACCAGCAGGCAGCCGCCCATGGGGTTGTAGTTGTGCTTGCGCCACAATTCCTGCGTGGCCCGCGTGCGTTTCTCCGGATCGTTCGCGTACTTCTCGGAGATGGCCTTCATCTCGGGCTGCAGGAGCTGCATCTTCTGCGACGAGATCGCCTGCTTGCGGCTGACGGGGAACATCGCCCCGCGCACCATCACCGTGAGCAGGAGGATCGCCAGGCCGTAGTTGCCGATCACGGCGTGCAGCGCGTGGAGGATGGCGATCATGGGGCGGGCCACCCAGCCGAACCAGCCGTAGTAGACGAGGTCGTCCATGCCCGCGCCGGCGGCACCGAACCCACGCAGCAGTTCCGGCTGCTTGGGGCCGGCGAAAATCTCGTAACGGTGCCGGATGGGCCGGCCCGGGGAGAGCGACAGGTCGCGGGACACGACCCGGCTGGTGACGTCGACGAGCTTCTTGCGGGCGGCCACGGGCACGTCGCCCACGACCAGCGGCCGGGCCTCGGCGAGCAGCGGGGCGTCGGCGCCCGTGCCGGGAATGAGGGCGGAGGCGAAGTACAGCGCATCGACCCCCGCGAACGACAGCGGCGTGTCGTCGGGGATCGTGGCGGCCGGATGCTCCAGGGATCCGTCGGCCACCTTCAGCCCGCTGATCAGCGTGCTCGGCTTGCCCGCGAACCTGAGGGCCACGTCGCGCACCGCCAACGAGCCCCAGTCGCGGGCCACCCGCTGCGCATACCACCAGCCCTCGGTGGGCAGGCCGGTGGGGCCATCGAGCGCGTAGGCGACGATCGTCTCGCCGCCCGTGCCCTCCAGTTCGATCAGCAGTTCCAGCCCGTACGGGCGGCCCTCCGCACCCGCCGCGGCCAGCCTGTATTCCTTCGTCACCCGCAGCCCGCCCGGCAGGCCCCGCGTGAAACGCACGCTGCGGCCGTCGGCCGCCGGCTCCGTTTCCCAGTCGACGTCGGCGAGTTCCTGCCCGCGAATCTCCTCGAGCGGTTGCGTGGACCGGCGCCGCCCGTCGCGCGACTCGATCGAAAGCCGGAACGAGAGTGGGTCGTGTCGCTCGGTGTCGGCATCGGCGACCGGGGCCGTGCGAAACTCGGGCCGCACGACCTCCAGCGGCCGCCGCTCCAACACCACGGCGCGGCTCTCCGCTGCGCCGTCGCGCAGAATCTCGATGACCACGTTGCGACCAGGCCGCGTGGCGGCCAGCGCGTCGTGCAGGGCACGCGGGCCTGGTATGGCGACGCCATCGACGCGCACGATCACGTCACCGGCACGCAACCCAGCGCGGTCGGCCGGCGTGCCCGGCCCCACGACGTTAATCCGGCAGCCCTCGGCCGCCTCCTCACAGGCCAGATGGCCGAGATAGCCGGAGCGGTCGTCCTGGTCGTGAAACCGCTCGTCTGCCAGTTCGATCCGCTCCACGGCGGCACCGCGGCTGGTGAGCGTGACGAGCATCTTGGTGGCACCGGCCGGGTCGAGCGAGCCGATGGTGTGGCGCACCCGCCCTGCCGTCGCCGTCATCTGGGCCTCGTCCGCCGTTGCGGCCGGGGACGGGTCGGCGGGCGCGGCGTCGGCGGGCCGGGCGGCGTCCGCCTCCGTGTCGGCCGCCGGAGCGGCAGCGACTTGTTCAGCCGGCGGCGCGGCGGGCTTGGGGAACAGCCAGGCCTGCAGTGCCTGGGTGCCGAGGATGATCGCCAGGGAGATGGCGAAGAACGAGACGTAGCGGCGTTCCACGGTGCGATTCCAGGGGAGGGCCCCGCAGTATACAGGCCGTCCCCGGCCGCCACCTACCGGCCGACGAGCAGCCGGTCGCCCAGGAAGTTGTCCAGATCGCCGATGGCGTGAATCTTCTGGCAGGTGACCTCGCAGGGGTAGGCGATGCGACGGAAGCGCACACGCCGGTCGTCCTCGAGGATCACGTAGCAGGAGCGGGGATCGTTGTCCCGTGGCTGGCCCACCGACCCCACGTTGACCATCGCCTTCCCCTGGGGCAGGTCCATCGCCACCTCCGTCTCGCCGGCCGACACGCCGGGAGAGAGGAACTCCGGAGACGTGGTGAACACGCCCGGGATGTGCGTGTGGCCCTGGAAGCAGTAGCGGCCCACCAGTTCGAAGATGTGCTCCATCTTCAGCGGGTTGTAGATGTCCTCGGGGAACACGTATTCGTCGAGCGGCCGGCGAGCCGAGCCGTGCACGAACATGATGTCGCCGTCGCTGCGGGTGCGCGGCAACTCGCCGAGGAAATCACTGAGCCGATTCGCCGAGTTGCGCGGCAGTCGGTCGTGCATCTCCAACTGGTTGCGGGTCCAGCGAATCGCCCGTTCGGCGCCGGAATTGAAGCCGTCCGGATCGAACAGCGCTCCCTGGTCGTGATTGCCCAGGATGACGAGGCTGCAGCGGTCCTGCACGAGTTGCACGCACTCACAGGGATTCGGTCCGTAGCCCACGACGTCGCCGAGACAGACGATGGCGTCCACCCGCTCCCGGTCGATATCCGCCAGCACGGCCCGCAGGGCCTCGAGGTTGCCGTGGACGTCGCTGATGATGGCCCGCTTCACGGATGCTCCAAGTCGGCCGCGGGCAACGATGATCGTCTTGCCGAACGCCCTCGGGGAGACTACGACCGTCTCCCGACAGGGTCAAGCACGCTCCCCGGGCCGCCCCCCAATGAAGACGCTCGCCATCGACACGAGCCTGGCCGCGGGATCGGTGGCCGCGGCCGACGACGACGGCGTGGCCGAACGGCCCTTGGGGGCGCCGGGCGACCACGCGCGGTTGCTGGCGGCGGCGCTCGACGAGGTGGCCCGGAGACGCGGGTGGCAGGTCCGCGATGCAGACCTCGTGGCGGTGGTGCGTGGCCCAGGCTCCTTCACCGGACTGCGGGTCGGAGTAGCCACGGCGAAGGCCATCGCCTGGGCCACGTCGGCCCGGATCGTGGGTGTGTCGGGCTTCGCAGTCGTGGCCCGGATGACGGCCCGGCTCACGGACTGGCGTGACGCGCCGATCGCCATCCCGTTCGACGCCGGGCGGGGCGAGGTGTTCGCGGCCGTGGCCACGCCGGCGGCCGAGCCGGGCGGCTGGCACGTGGGCCCGGCCGTCCTGGTGGCCGCCGAAGCCTGGATCGCCGCCCTGCCCGCCGGGGCCCGCGTGTCGGGACCGGCGCTGGAGCGGATGGCGGCGGCGGTCGCCGCCCGCGATGACATCGTGCTGGCCCCAACTGCCTGCTGGTTCCCCACGGCCGGCGAGGCCGCCGGGCTGGGCAGCCTGTGCGCCGCCGCCGGAGCCGTTGACGACGCCCGCACGCTCCTGCCCGACTACCTGCGGCCCAGCTACGCGGAGGAACGCGCGGCCGGCCCCGGTGAAACCGGCCGCTGATCGCCCGCCGGCGGTTCCACGGTACATTGGGCGGCCCTCTTCCCAATCTTCCTCACGGCAGGACCCGGCCATGCGGCCCATCACCAAACTGCTCGTCGCCAACCGCAGCGAGATCGCCATCCGCGTGTTCAGGTCGGCCCACGAACTGGGCATCCGCACGGTGGCCATCTACGCCCACGAGGATCGCTTCGCGCTGCACCGCTTCAAGGCGGACGAGGCCTACGTGGTGGGCCGCCCGGGCGAGCCGATCCGCTCCTACCTCGACATCGACGCCATCGTGGCGCTGGCCAAGGCCCACGGCGTCGATGGCATCCATCCCGGCTACGGCTTCCTCTCCGAGAACCCCGACTTCGCCGCCGCCTGTGCCGCGGCCGGGATCACGTTCGTGGGCCCGCGGGTCGAACTCCTGCGGACGCTGGGGGACAAGACGGAGGCCCGCGAACTGGCGCACCGTGCGGGCGTGCCGATCCTGGCCGGCAGTTCGCGGCCCGTCAGCAGCCAGGCCGACGCACTGGCGATCGCCCGGGACCTCGGCTGGCCGGTGATCCTCAAGGCGGCCCACGGGGGCGGCGGCCGCGGCATGCGGGTGGTGCACGGCGAAGACGAACTGGCCGTGGCCCTGGAAAGCGCCCAGCGCGAGAGCAAGACCGCCTTCGGCAGCGCCAGCGTGTTCGTGGAGAAGTTCATCCAGCGGGCCCGGCACATCGAGGTGCAGCTGCTGGGCGATCTGCACGGCAACCTGGTGCACCTCTTCGAACGCGACTGCTCCGTGCAACGCCGCCATCAGAAGGTGGTGGAGGTGGCCCCGGCGCCCAATCTGGCCCCGGCGATGCGGGACGCCATCTGCGAGGCCGCGCTGGCGATCGGCCGCACCGCCCGCTACGAGAATGCCGGCACGGTCGAGTTTCTCGTCGACGCCGACACGGGCCGCTTCTACTTCATCGAGGTCAACCCGCGAATCCAGGTGGAGCACACGGTCACCGAGGAGATCACCGGCATCGACATCGTGCGCCGGCAGTTGCTCGTGGCCCAGGGCTGGAAGCTCTCCGACCCGCAGGTCGGCCTGGGTGACCAGGCGCAGATCCGCTCCATGGGCACGGCGATCCAGTGCCGGGTCACCACGGAGGACCCCGAGAACCGTTTCCTGCCCGACTACGGCCGCATCACCGCCTACCGCTCGGCGAGCGGCATGGGCATCCGCCTGGACGCCGGCACGGCCTTTTCCGGGGCCGTGGTCACTCCCTATTTCGACTCGCTGCTGGTCAAGGTCACCGCCCGCGGCCTGACGCACGAGGAGGCGGCCGGCCACATCGAGCGCTGCCTGCAGGAGTTCCGCATCCGGGGCGTGAAGACCAACATCCCCTTCCTCGTCAACCTGGTTACGCACCCCGAGTTCCTGGCGGGGCGATGCACCACCCGATTCATCGACGAGACGCAGGCGCTGTTTGACTTTCCCGTGCGTCGCGACCGAGCCACGAAGGTGCTCGAGTTCCTCGCCGACGTGATCGTCAACGGCAACCCGCTGGTCAAGGGCCGGCCTGCCGCCGCCCGCCGCACGCCGGCCCCGCTTCCCGACTTCGACCGCTTCGCCCCTGCACCGGCCGGCACGCGGACGCGGCTCCAGGAACTGGGGCCGGCCAGGTTCGCCGCCTGGGTGCGCGAGCAGCGGCACCTGCTCGTCACGGACACCACCATGCGCGACGCCCACCAGTCGCTGCTGGCCACACGCATGCGTTCCCACGACATGCTGGCAGTGGCCGACGCCTACGCCCGGCTGGCCGCCGGCTTCTTCTCCCTGGAGATGTGGGGCGGGGCCACGTTCGACACCTCGATGCGGTTCCTCAAGGAGTGCCCCTGGGACCGGCTCCTGGAACTCCGCCAGCGGATCCCCAACGTGCTGTTCCAGATGCTGCTGCGGGCCAGCAACGCCGTCGGTTACACGAACTACCCCGACAATGTCGTGCAGGCCTTCGTCAAGGAGTCAGCCGCCGCCGGCATCGACGTGTTCCGCGTCTTCGACCCGCTCAACTGGGTGCCGAACATGACGGTGGCCATCGACGCCGTCGTGGCCAGCGGCGCGATCTGCGAGGCGGCCATCTGCTACACGGGCGACGTTCTCGACCCGCAGCGCAGCAAGTACTCGCTCGACTACTACGTGAAGCTGGCCAAGGAACTGGAGAAACGCGGCGCCCACATGCTCGCCATCAAGGACATGGCCGGGCTGTGCCGCCCGTTCGCCGCCGGCCGGCTCGTCAAGGCGCTGCATGATGAAGTGGGCCTGCCCATCCACTTCCACACCCACGACACGTCGGGGGCGCAGGTGGCGAGCGTGCTGGAGGCGGCCCAGAACGGCGCCAGCGTCGTGGATGCCGCCTTCGCCTCGTTCGCCGGGCTCACCAGCCAGCCCAATCTCAACGCCATCGTCGATGCCGTGCGGCACACGCCCCTCGACACCGGCCTCGACCCGGAGCCGCTCCGACACCTGTCGCACTACTGGGCCGCCGTGCGCGAGCACTACACGGCGTTCGAGTGCGGCATGAAGGCGCCGGACGCCGACCTCTATCTCCACGAGATGCCGGGCGGCCAGTTCACGAACCTCCTCGAGCAGGCCAAGGCGTTGGGCCTCGGCGACCGCTGGGAGGAAGTGTGCCGGGCCTACGCCGACGTCAACCACCTGCTGGGCGACATCGTCAAGGTCACGCCTACGAGCAAGTCGGTGGGCGATCTGGCCCTGCTGCTGGTGACGAACAACATGCGGGCCTCCGACCTGCTCTCCGACTCCCGCGAACTGTCGTTTCCCGAATCGGTCGTCGACCTGCTGGCCGGCCGCATGGGTCAGCCGCCCGGCGGCTTCCCGCCCGCGGTCGTGAAGCGCATCGTGCGCAGCGGCGACGTGGTCACGGGCCGCCCGGGCGAGACGCTGCCGCCGGCCGACTTCGCCGCGGCCGCCAAGAAGGTGGCCGAGATCGTGGGCCGTACGCCCTCCCCGCGCGAGGTGCTCTCCTGGCTGCTCTACCCGCGGGTGTTCCAGGACTACGCCCAGCACCGCGCCAAGCACGGCGACGTGAGCGTGCTGCCCACGCCGGCCTTCCTGGAGGGGCCGAAGCCGGGCGAGGAATTGGCGGTCGACATCGAGCCCGGCAAGACGCTCGTCATCCGCCTGCTCACGGTGGGTGAACCGCACGCCGACGGCACGCGCACGGTGTTCTTCGAGCTCAACGGCCAACCGCGCAGCGTCTCGATCGCCGACAGGAGCCTGGAGGCCAAGGTGCAGCGCCGGCCCAAGGCGGTGCCGGGAGACGCCCGCGAACTGGGGGCGCCGATGCCGGGGCTGATCGTCACCGTGGCGGTACGGCGGGGCGACACCGTGGCCAAGGGCCAGAAGCTGCTCAGCCTCGAGGCCATGAAGATGGAGACGACGGTGTACGCGGAGCGCGACGGCAAGATCGCCGAGGTGCTCGTGGCCCCGGGCACGCCCGTCGAGGCCCAGGAGCTCGTCCTCCGCTACGCCGACGCGTGACAATCCCCGGCGCCGAGGAGCCGGCGGCCCGCGTCAGCACCAGCCTGGCGTGCCGGGATCGCCCGCACCATGTCGCCCGGACGTTCGCTGCGGCCTTCCTGACCTGCGCTCACTCCGCGCTGGCTGCGCTTCGCCATCCCATGGCTGCGCTTGCCATCGAGGCCGGCTCCATGGCACGGGCAACCCCTGCCCGAATGTGCCGCGGACGGCCCTGCAGCCCCTACTTCACCAGGTCCTTGAACACCTTGCGGACCTTGTCGACCTTCGGGGCCACGATCGCCTGGCAGTAG
>QWPN01000062.1 GCA_003671185.1 Planctomycetota bacterium | reverse complement strand
GGGATCGATCCGGATCGCGTCGATCCGTCCGGCATCGTCGCCGTCCAGCGAATCGAGTGACCCGGTCCCGGGTTGGGGGCGAAGAACCGGTAGCCGTGACCGAGGTAAAGCGCGCCGACGAGCGGCCGGAGCGGTTGCATGATCCGCTCCGCGAGCAGGCTGGCCGGTGGAGGGCCTGCCAGCGGCGGTGCGATCACGGCTGCCAGATAGATGACGATCGCCAACGAGGCCACTGCGCGGACGGACGCCGGCCAGCGGCGGGCTGTCGCTTGGTCGTGTTGCATGGTCGCGTCCGCCCGTGAGGAACGCTGTGCGGGTGGACGGCCCTCCACAGCGACTCAACCCTAGGTCGCGGCGGCGGCCCCGTGCAACCGCAGAAGGGCCAAAAACCAAGAAAAACTCCCGCGCGGCACGGGGCCGCGCGGGAGCGTGACTGCGACATCGGCGGCGGCAGGCCGCCGATCCGAAAGGACCTAGCGGACCGCGGCGGTCTCTTCGGCCTGGGCCGTGCGGGCCGCGGGATCGAGCGTCAGTTCGACGCTGTCCCCGGCGGCCAGGGTGATGACCTTCGACACGGTGCGCTCGCGGCCGTCGACCGTGGTGGCCACGCGGATCTCGTAGTTCCGCCACGACTGGCCCGGGGCCAGGTTGGCGGTCTCGAAATGCCGCTCAGCTCCGGCGGACGCCGTTTCGCTGCCCGCCAGCCAGACCTTGGCGTCGGCCGGCACGTGCAGCGTGAGGCTCGTCTTCACGGCGGCAGCCGCAGCGTCCGTGAAGGTCACGTCGGACTGCTCGCCGGCGGTCAGCGACACCACCTTCGTGGACTCCTCGACCTTGCCATTGCGATCCACGGCCATCCGCACCACGAACTCGTACTGCTTGCCAGCCGTCAGGCCGCGCGACAGAAACCGCCGCCGGTTGCCCTGCGACGAGGTCTTGGAGCCGTTGACGTAGATGTCCGCGTCAGCCGGCACGTCGACCACCAGGAGCGCGCCGTCGGCCGGCACCGTCTCCCGCGAGGTCGAGTCGTTGGCCGCAGGGGCGGCCGCAGGCGTGCCGATGATCTCGCCGCCCGTCATTGAGGGCGTCTCGCTGATCACGCGGTAGGACTGGATCGGCATGGCCGCCGAGTAGCCGTCGTTGGCGTAGGCGCTCGTGGAGTAACCGCCGTAGGAACCGTACGAGCCGCCCGAAGAGCCGCCCGAGGAACCACCTGACGAGCCGCCCGAGGAACCGCCTGAAGAGCCACCCGAAGAGCCGTGGCTGGAATTCCTGGCGGCCCGCATGGCCCGCTTCTGGGCATGGTGCGAGCCCCAGCTACCATACGAGGCAGTGGTGCCGTACGACCCGTAGCTGCCGCCGGACGAGCCGCCCGACGAACCGCCGCTGGAAGCGTAGCTGCCGCCGGAGCTGCCGCCCGATGAGCCACCGGAGGAACCGCCGCCCGACGAGCCGCCCGACGAGCCGCCGGCCGAACCAGCGGCACCGGCTGCGTTCCGGGCGCGGTGATTCCAACCTGCTTGCACGTCGCAGGCCGTTGCGGCGACGGCGACGAACGTGACGACACCAGCAATCCTCATCCAGCGACGATGCCCCACCATAACGGTCATTCTCCGGTGAAATGTCTTGCGAACGACACCGTCCGCCCCAAACCAGTTCCAGGGCGGACGGAAGATCGATCTCGCCAAAGATAGTTTGCGGTTTGGGTAAATCAAGGAGTTTGGGTCGTTTATTCCGTTCGTTCTCCAGGTTTGCTTTTCCGGCTCCCAACCCAGGAATTGCCGGAGAAAAAAAGCGATAAAAAAGGCTTTTTTGAGCGGAATGCCCCGCTATCTGGCCGCTGCTTCCAGGGCGACCTCGTCCACGTCGAGCCTGCCGGTGCCCCCCATCAGGCCGACCGTGAGGATCGCCTCCCGGGCCCATGCGGGCACCCGCACCGCCTCCTCGACCTGCCGCCATGCGAACGAGCCCTGCCACGCCCCGACCCTCACCCGCGTCGAGCGGCTGCGGCGGTCGTCGAAGAATTCGACCGCCAACGCGGGCACTTCGTCGGCCACGCGCCCGGCGGCCACATCCGTGGCCCGCAGCATGCAACGCACGGTAAATCTCTCCACGATGGAGCCATCCACGCCAAGGCCCTGGAACACCTGCGCCGGTCGACCGGGGATCTCGTTCTCGAGCCTGAGGTGCCGCTGGCCGCTGGCCGCGGTGCCATCCGCCACGATCTCCATCTGCCGGCCGTAGTACCAGGCCACGGGCTGCTCCGTTCCCTCCAAGACGTCTTCGAAGCCACCGTTGCGCAGGGCGGGCCTGCCACCGTCGGGCAGCACCTGCCGCGTTTCCTCGGCGGTGCCCGTCATGGGGACGAACAACGTGGCGGCCAGAGGATCACGGACGAGCATGCCGTCGCGCTTGGTGATCCGCACCAGCTGCTGCTCGAACCGCTCGCCCACCGGGATCACCATCCGCCCCCCTTCCGCGAGCTGGTCGACCAGCGGTTGTGGCACGTTCTCCGGGGAGCACGTGACGATGATGCCGTCGAAGGGGGCATGCTCGGGCCAGCCGCGAAACCCATCCCCCGCCGTGGTGACCACGTTGCGGTAGCCGAGTCGCTTGAGCGTTCGCGAAGCCCGCGCGGCCAATGCCTCCTTGATCTCGATCGAGTACACCATCCCCACCAGCGGTGCCAGGACTGCGGCCTGGTAGCCGCTGCCGGTGCCGATCTCCAGCACGCGGTCATTGGGCCGGGGCCGCAGGGCCTCCGTCATCGAGGCCACCACGAGCGGCCCGGAGATCGTCTGCGCGTCTCCGATCGGCAGCGCCATGTCGAAGTACGCCAGGGACCGCTGCTGGTGGAGCACGAACTCGTGCCGCGGCGCGAGCCGCATGCTCTCCAGCACGCGCGGGTCGCTGATGCCGCCAGCAGCCAGATCCTCGCGGACCATCCGTTCCCGCGCTGCCGCGAACGGATCCGCCTCGGCCGCGGTCGCCAGAGCCCCGCTGGTCGCGGCCAGCACGGCGGCCAGCACAGCCGCAGGCCCGGCGCGGCGGCAGTCGCGGCAGCCCATCTGCTACCTCCCGATCAGGGGCGTGGGCCCGTGCCCGGCTGCACGTCCACCAGTTCAATGTCGAAGATCAACACCTCGTTCGGCTCGATCGCGGGGGGCGAGCCCTGTTCGCCATAGCCCAAGTCAGGCGGCAGGCAGATCCGCCACGTGGAACCCTTGCGCATGAGCTGCAGAGCCTCCTGCCATCCCGGCACCACCGCCCGCAGCGGGAAGGTGGCTGGGCCTTCCGTGGCGTCGGTGCCGTCGAACACCCTGCCGTCGATGTGCTTGCCCGTGTAGTGGGCGATGACGACGTCGTCGAGTTTCGGCTTGGGCCCGCTGCCCTCCTTGATGACTTCATAGAGCAGGCCGCTGGGCAGGGCCGTCACGCCCTTCTCCCCCGCCCTGGCCTTGAGATACGCAACGCCCTTGGAGAGGTTGGCCTTGGCGGCGGCCTGCATGCGCACCGCCATTTCCTGCTGCTTGCGCCTCATCGCGGCTTCCAGGCTGGCCAGCGCCGCGCGGAGTTGGCCCTCGTCGAGTCGCGACTTCCCGCCCGACACGGCGTCGGACAGACCGGTGGCCAGGGATTCGTGATCAACGGGAGTCCCCATCTCCGTGTGTTCGGCGAGGATCTGCTGGCCGATGCGGAAGCCCATCGCATAGCCCATGTCCTGTGCCGAGGCGGCGGCCGCAGCGGCCGGGGTCGGAGCGGCGAGTGGCTCCGCCGCGGGCGTCTGGCCGCAGGCCGAAGAGCAGGCCATCATGCTCGCCGCCGCGAGGCACGCACGCACGTGAAATCGCATCAGTTCCATCCTCCGCAGAGGGCCAGTCGCACGCTACCGCCGCCGGCGGCAACATAGCAAACAAGGGCACGACAACGGCAACAACGCGTCCGGTCGCGGGAGTTTCCCCCGGCAGGCGACAGCCCGCCGCGTCATGGTGACGGCGGCCGTGCCAGCGAGCCGCGGGTCAGTTCCAGGAAGGCCGTTTCCAGGTTCACCTCCTGCTCCTGCATCGACACCAGGCCGTGCCCGTCGGCCACGAGCCGGGCTGCGATCGGCGACGGGTCGGTGATGCCGTCGGCCAGAGCCACGAGCACCTCCCCCTGCTTCACCGTCACGGCCAGCGCCTCGGCGCAGCGTTCCAGCGTCTTCGCCGCCGCCTCCGCCGAGCCTGCCACGCGGATGCGGATCGTGGGCCGGCCGCGGACCTGCGCCAGCAGATCCTGCACGTTGCCGCAGGCCAGCAACCGGCCGTACTCGATGATCCCCACGCGGTTGCAGATGTCGGCCAGTTCCGGAAGGATGTGACTGGAGACGAGGATCGTCTTTCCCATCGCCTGCAGCCGCTTGAGCAGCCCGCGCATCTCGATCCGTGCCCGCGGGTCGAGGCCGCTGGCCGGCTCGTCGAGGAGCAGCACCTGCGGATCGTGGAGCAGCACCCGGGCCAGCCCCAGCCGCTGCGTCATGCCCCGGGACAGGCTGGTCACCAGTTCGTCCCGCTTGGCCACCAGGTCGACCAGTTCCAGCGACCGCTCCGCCACCCGGCGACGCTGTGGACCGTCGATGCGGTAGGCCGCCGCGAAGAACTCCAGGTATTCGATCACCCGCATGTCGTCGTACACACCGAATATGTCCGGCATGTACCCGATCGACCTGCGGATCTCGGCGGGGTGCGTGTAGATCGAGTAGCCGCATACCGTGGCCTCGCCCCAGCTCGGGGCCAGGAGCGTGGAGAGGATGCGGATGGTGGTCGTCTTGCCGGCGCCGTTGGGGCCGATGAACCCGAACAGGTCGCCGCGCTCCAGCTTCAAGTGCAACGACTCGAGCGCGAAAAAGTCGCCGTACTTCTTCGTCAGGTCGACGGTCTCGATCATGGGGCCTGCTCCGCGGCTTCCGGGGCCAGGGGAATCACGATGCGGTAGCGGCCGGAGATGGTTTCCACTGGCCAGGGTTCGCCCGACTCGTCGCGCGGCCGCACCAGCCAGCCGCTGGCTCGATGCCCCGCCCCGGCGTCGCCCACGAGCACGGCCCGGTTGGCCACGAGCAGCCGCGACAGGTCGAGCCGTTGCAGCCGCCCGGACTCGATCAGGGTATAGCCGATGCCGCCGGCCGCGGCATGGAACCCCGCCACTTCCAGGATCCGCTCGACGTCGCCGCTCGTCGGATCCCAGCCATCGACCGCCTCCCGCTCCCGTCGTGCCTTGGCCCGCCGCACGGCGTTGGAGAGCGACCGCGGGCCGCGGCCGTCGGCGTCGAAGCGCTGGCCCGGCTGTAACGTGCCCACATCGTAGAGCCAGCCGCCGTGGACGAGTTGGCAACGCTGGAGAGGGAACGGCAGGTGGTGGGCCACGGCGCCCCGCAGCGTGCCCTCCTCGGTCTGGGCGAGCGTCGACGTGACCGCGGCTGCCGACGTGGTGGCGAACCACTCGGCCTCGAACACCCGCGTGGCGCCGGCGGCGATGGGCACGGCCTGCAGGTCGGCGAGCCCCGCCCCGTAGGCATAGTCGGCGGCGGCCAGCGCCGGATGCGGCACGGCGGCATCGACGCCGCCCAGGGTCGTGCCGGCGTCGGCGAACCACGACAGCGCCGCGTCGACCGGGGCGGCTGCCACGTCGGTCGCGGCTGACACGGCGACATCGAGCCGCGCGTTGTGCGGAGATCGCAGCGCCGCCCACGAGGAGCCGCGCACGAGGCCGCTCGCCGCATCGATGTCGATCAGTTCGGCCGTCCGGCAGGCCGCCGGCGCCCCCCTGCCCCACCAATCGCCCGTGCCCCAGGCCAGCGCCGTGAATGCCGTGGCCAGAACGGGCAGTGAGACCCAGGCGATCCAAGGACGCCCGCTGCGCGAGGCGAGCCACCAGTCGAGCGGATAGAGGCTGGCCACGTAGAGCAGGCCGATCGCCGCCACCACCTCGAACGGCACCGGCGCCGTGCCGGGGAACCGCTCCAGCGCCGCCCGCAGTTGGCCGGCCAGATCGGCCACTCCGGCGGTCGGCGTTGCGATCGCGTCGGTGTCGATGCGCCGTCGGCCGTCGAGCAGGCCCACGAGCAGCGTCTCCAGGCCAGGCCAGTCGCGGAACGGATCGGCGTCGAGGTCGGCGCCGATCCAGGTGACTCTGCCCAAGCCGACCGCCCGGCGCACGACGAGGGGCCGGCTGCTCCCCTCATCCATGGCGACGTCCACGATCCCGTCCAGAGGGGCGGCCGCGAACACCGGCACCTGCGTGCCGACCGCCGCGGCCCGGGTATCGAGACCGCCGGCCCGCGCGTAGGCCTCGATCGTGGCGAACCGTCGCTGGGACGCGAGTCCGGTCACGCGGCCCGGCAGCCATGTGGCGGCCACGCCCTCGGCCGCCGCGATCGCCTGGGCGGTCGCCCCCGCGGCGAGCACGAGCCTGCCGCCGCGGCGCAACCAGCCGTCGATCGCCACCAGAGTCTCCGCCGGCAGGCCGGTCACCTGGCTGCCGCAGATCACGATCGCATCGACGGCGTCGAAATCCCGGGCCGCCACGGGGAGTGCGGCCGCGGCGCCAGCTGACGGTGCCGGCCCCAGGTTCGCCACGCGGATCGCCCGTCCGCCCTCGCGTTGCAGCAACCGTGCCGCGACCGCGGCCGCCGGCAGGTCGCCGACCACGAGCAGGAGCCGCTCCGTGGAGGGCACTGGCGTCCGGCAGCGCTGCTCGATCGTCCCTGCCGGAGTCGCAACGCCTTCGGCATCCGTCTCGGTGAGCGATGTCCGAAAGGGCGGCTCCACGAGCACCCTCCCCGAGGGCGTGCCGAAGCGGACGCAGAAGCGTGCCAGCGACCGGCCCGCGGCCGAGGTCACCGCCGCCGCCGGCGAACGCACCCACTGGCCGTCGGGATCCTCGATCCACACGTGGAGCGTGTCGCCGGGTGGCAGCGCCTGCTCCGGCGCCGACACGACCAGCGGCGTCCACGACCCGGTGCGACGCACTCCGCCGAATCCGGCCACCACGTCCCAGTCGGGCGGCCAGTCGGCCCCCGCCGGCACGCAGCAGGCCGCGCACGCCGCCAGGAGCGTCGTCGCCAGGGGCCGGATCATGGCTTCTCCGCGTCCGGGCAGACGCAGGCCAGTTGCCCGCATCCCGGGCAGCCCGTGCCATACTTGCGGTGCACCGCGTCGTCGAGATCGACACCCACGACGTTGGCGATCGTGGCCAGCCAGGCCAGCACGTCGGCGAACTCCAGCGACTGCTCCTCGTGCGTGCCACTGCGCAGCGCCGTTGCCAGTTCGCCGATCTCCTCCGTGAGCCACATGAACGTGCCCTCGACGCCCCGCGAGGCGTCCTTCTCGTGGTACATGGCGCGGATCAGCGACTGGAATTCCCGCAGTGTCATGGTCGGTCATCCGGTTGTTTGAGGTCGTGCGCCGCCGGCAGGCTGCCGGGGGGCGAACCAGGGATAGATCGCCGGCACGACGAACGCCGTGAGCAGCGTACTCGTGACGATGCCGCCGATCACCACCGTGGCCAGGGGCCGCTGGATTTCCGCCCCCGACGACGTGGCCACGGCCATGGGAAGGAAGCCGAGACTGGCCACGAGCGCGGTCATGAGTACCGGCCGGATGCGGGCTCCCGCCGTGACGATCGCCGCCTCGCGCGGCATGAGCCCACCCTGCCGGGCGTGTTCCGCCCCCGCCACCCACACCAGCCCGTTGAGCACGGCCACGCCGAACAGCGCCACGAAGCCCACGCCCGCCGCGATCGAAAACGGCATACCGCGCAGGGCCAGGGCGGCGATGCCTCCCGAAGCCGCCACCGGCACGGCGCAGAAGATCAGGGCCGCGAGCCGCAGCGACTTGAAGCTGGCGTACAGCAGCATGGCGATCAGGCCCAGCACCAGAGGCGTGATCAGCGCCAGGCGTCGGCTGGCGGAGAGCAGGTTCTCGAAGTCGCCGCCCCAGGCGATCGTGTATCCCGAGGGCAATCGCACCTGTTCCCCGACCCTGAGCTGCGCTTCCTGCACGAAGCTGGCCACGTCGCGGCCGCGGACGTTGGCGGAGACGAACGTGCGCCGCCGCGAGTTCTCGTGCTCGATCGAAGGCGGGCTCTCCTCGATGCTGATGTCGGCCAGTTCGCCCAGCGGCACGGGCCGGCCACCGGCGGCCTCCACGGGAATCTGCGGCACCAGTTGCTCGTTCTCCCGCCAGGCCTTGGGGAACTTCACCATCAGCGGGAATCGCGGCCGGCCCTCGTAGATCACGCCGGTCTGGATGCCGCCCATCGCCGACACGGTCCGCATCACCTCGATGCCGTCGATCGCGTGCCGGGCGAGCTGGTCCTGGCGGGCGTCGATCCGCAGCGTGGGCACGTTGGCCTGCCAGTCCGCGCGCACGTCGGCGGCACCGGGGATCTCGCGCAGCACGCCCTCGATGCGCTGCCCCAGGGTGCCGAGCGTGTCCAAGTCATCTCCGTAGACGAGCACGGCCACGTCGGCCTTGACCCCCGCCACGAGTTCGTCGACCCGCATCTCGATCGGCTGGCTGAAGCCGAAGTTCGCCCCCGGCACAGCGCTGGCCAGGGCCCGCGACATGCGTTCCACCAGTTCGTCCCGCGACACGTCGCCGGGCCAGTGGGATCGCGGCTGCAGCATCACCCACACGTCGGTCTGCTGTACGCCCATGATATCGTTGGCGATCTCGGGCCGGCCCGTCTTGCAGAACACGGTGCGCACCTCGGGGAACTCTCCCAGCACCTTCTCGATCCGCGAAGTCAGCGGCACGGAGTCCTCCAGCGTGGCGCTGGGAAGACGGTTGACTTCGACGAGGATGTCCCCCTCGTCGAGCCGCGGCATGAACTCCGCCCCCAGCCGCAGGGCCAGCGGCACGCTGGCGGCCACCAGGCCGGCCGCGGCCAGGGAGATGATCACGGGATGGCTGACTGCCAGCCGGGCCAGCGGTTCGTAGGCGCGGTGGAAGATCCGCATCAGCAGCGGCTCGTGCTCCTCCTCGCGGGAGAGTACGGTGGCCGCCAGCACCGGCATCAGGGTCAGCGAGATCACCAGCGATCCGGCCAGGGCGAACAGCACCGTCAGCGCCATCGGCCGGAACAGTTTTCCTTCGGTGCCCTCCAGGAACAGGATCGGCAGGTAGACGATGGCGATGATCAGTTCGCCGAACATCGTCGGGCCGCGGACCTCCACGGCGGCGTCGCGGACGATGTCGAGCTTCGAGGCCGTGGCCGGTGCCAGGCCCAGCCGGCGCACGCAGTTCTCCACCATGATCACGGAACTGTCGACGACCAGGCCGAAGTCGATGGCGCCCAGGCTCATCAGGCTGGCGGGGACGGAGGCAGCCCACATCAAAGTGGCGGCGAACAGCATCGACAGCGGGATGGCCAGCGACACGATCAGCCCCGCGCGCACGTTCCCCAACAGCACGAGCAGGACGCCGATCACGAGCAGCCCGCCCTCGGCGAGGTTGTGCAGAACGGTGTCGAGCGTGCGGCCGATGAGATCGGCTCGGTCGTAGAGGACTTCCAGTTCGACGCCCGGAGGGAGGGTGCGGCGAATCTGCTCCAGCCGCTCCTTGGCGGCGGCCACGACCCGCCGGCTGTTCTCGCCGCGGATCATCATCACCATTCCCGTCACCACCTCCCCGCGCCCGTCCCGCGTGGCCGCCCCCTGCCGTACGAGCGGGGCCACGGCCACGGCGCCGATGTTGCGGATCAGCACGGGCACGCCGCCCGGCGGACTGCGCACCACGACCTTCTCAATGTCCGCTACGCTGCCCAGCAGCGATTGGCCGCGGATGAACCGTTGTTCGCCGTTCTTGACGATGTAGCCGCCTCCCGTGCTGGTGTTGTTGCGGTCAAGCGCCGCCAGCACCTCCCCCAGCGAAATGCCGTGAGACGACATGCGGTCGGGGTCGACCTGCACCTCGTAGCTCTTGGCGTAGCCACCATGGGCGTTGATGTCGGTCACGCCCGGCACCGCCCGCATGGCCGGCGCGATGTCCCATTCGAGGATGCTGCGCAGGTCCATCAGGTCGCGGCCCGATCCCTTGACCTCGAACTGGAGGATCTCGCCGAGCGCCGTGGAGAGCGTGCCCAATTGCGGATCGGCCCCAACCACGGCAATGCCCCCCTTGGCGGCCGGCAGCCGCTCCGCCACGAGTTGGCGGGCGCGGAGGATGTCGGTGCCCTCGCGGAACACGATCGTCACCAGCGAGATGCCCAGCCGGGAGATGCTGCGGATCTCCTCCACGTCGGGCAGGCCGCTGACCGCCAGTTCCACCGGGTAGGTGATCGACCGCTCCACCTCCAGCGGCGGGAGGGAGCCCGCCTCGGTCACAACCTGGACCTGCACGTTGACCAGGTCCGGCACGGCGTCGACGGGGATCTGCGTGGTGGCGTACAGGCCCCCCAGCGCCAGGAGCACGAACAGGGCGACGACCATCGCCCGGTTGGCGAGCGACCACTCGATGACGCCTGTGAGCACGACCCGCCTCCCTCGTGGCCGCCGTGTCGGGCAGCCGTCCCGCCCGGCCGCGGTCTATGCCTCGTCCTCGAGCAGCAGTTCGCTCTTGAGGAGAAACGCCCCGCGAGACACCACCTGCTGGCCCGCCTCCAGTCCCTGCGTGACCTCGACGAAGCCGTCGTGTTCGACGCCGGTCTCCACGGTGACGCACCGGTATCGGTCCTCCCCGTCGGGCACGAAGACGAACGCCTGCCCCTTGTGTCGCGTCACTGCTGCGGTCGGCACCGTGAGTGCCTCCCGTTGCTGGCCTTGCGGCAGGTCGACCCACACGAACATCCCGGGCTTGTAGTGCGCGTCGTCGTTCTGCAGTTCGGCGACCAGCGGCACGCTCCGCGACTCGTCCTCGACGGTGGCGCCCACGTGGTTGATGCGGGCGGTCGTGTCGTGGTCGGCCGCGCCCGGCACGTTGACCTTCACCTCCTGCCCCTCCGACACCTCTACGGTCGTCCACTGCCGCTCGTGTATCTGCGCCCGCACCCAGAGCGTGGAGGTGTCGGCGACCACAAACAGCCGATCGCCCGCCTTGACCCGTTCGCCGCGGGCCATGAACACGTCTTCCACAAGGCCGTCGAACGGCGTGCGCAGCACGAGCGCGCTTAGGGCACCGGTCTCGCCCGGGCTCTCCTCGCTTTCCACGGTCGCGTCCGCGTCGCCGTCGAGGCGGCTGCCCACCAGCGTGCGCAGGTGTTCACGCGACACCTGCACGAGGCGATCGGCCTGTTCCAGGGACGCTTTGGCCTTGTCTCGTTCCTGCCGAGTGAGGAACCGGGCCTCCTCGCAGGCCGCAACGAAGTTGGCCTTGGCCACCTCCAGGTTGCTCATCCGTTCCTCGACGATCCGGCCGGAGAGCACGCCGCCTTCGCCCAGTTGCTTCGTGCTGGCGCTCACCTTCTCGACGAACAGGAGCCGGGAGTACGAGCCCAGAATCTTCTCCCGGTAGGCACCAAGCACCCGGTCCTTGAACTCGGACTCGATCTTTTCCGGGGGCGGATGCTCCGCCAGCGCGTCGAGCAGCGAGGCCACGTTGTCGCCGATCGTGGCGGCCCAGTCGGCGGCCTTCTTTTCGATCTGCCGGTCGTCCTCCCGCTTGCGCACCTCGTCGCGGGCCATGCCCACGTCGGGGCTGGATACCTCGGCCAGCGAATCCCCCTTTTTCACCCGCTGCCGCACCTGCACGAAGACGCGTGACACGATGCCGTCCACCGGCGAGTCGTAGTTGAGGCGGTATCGGGCGTCGTAGTCGAGACGGCCGGGCACCGTGAGATGATTGCGGAGCGGCCGGCGTTCGACCTCGGCCAGCGCGATATCGCCGCGCCGGGCCGCCTCGGGCGTGAGGACGACGATGTCCTGGGCGCGGGTGGTCTCGCCCGTCGCAGGTGGCTGCTGCGGATCGGGGCCGCCGTCGCCCCCGGAGAAATGGTGGGTGGCCAGCCACCACCAGGCCAGAACACCCGCAGCGAGAAATGCCATGCCCGTGGCGCCGCGGGCCACGCGCTGCCAGCCGCCGCCGTGCCCCCTGCCTTGCGCCGGCAATGGTCGGCCTGCAGCCGAGCCGACGGGTAGCGTGGCAGGTGCCTCGCTGATGCTGTCGTGGGCGATCTGCATTTTTGGCACCTGGGGATCCGCGCGTGCGCCGGGCGGCAACCGGCATTGGACCCGCTTCAAGTCTACAAAAAGGTGGCCCGGCCGGGGGAGTCCGCCGGCGGGATGCCACCGCGACCGACCGCGGGTACGATGCTGGAACGCACGTTCGGGGCCATGCCGCCGGCCTGCTCGGTCACCCTCTTCCGCCAGCCACCGATGTCGACACCTCGCACCATCCGCATCTTCGACACCACGCTCCGCGACGGCGAGCAATCGCCCGGCGCGAGCATGAACCACACCGAAAAGATGGAGATCGCGCAGGCGCTGGTGCAACTCGGCGTCGACGTGATCGAGGCCGGTTTTCCCATCGCCTCCCCCGGCGACTTCGAGAGCGTGCGCGACATCGCCGGCGCGATCTCGGGGGCCGCGGTGTGCGGCCTGGCGCGGTGCAACGACGCCGACATCGACCGGGCCTGGGAGGCGCTGCGGCACGCCCGCCAACCGCGCATCCACGTGTTCCTGGCCACCAGCTCGATCCACCGCGAGTTCAAGCTGCGGATGAACGAGGAGGAGGTGCTGGCCCGCGCCGTGGCCGGCGTGACCCGGGCCCGCGGCGTCTGTGCCGACGTGGAATTCTCCCCCGAGGACGCGGCCCGCACCGAAATCGACTTTCTCTGTCGCGTGGTCGAGGCGGTGATCGCGGCCGGGGCGTCGACCGTGAACATCCCCGACACCGTGGGCTATGCCACGCCCGAGCAGATGCACCTCGTGATCAAGAGCCTGCGCGACCGGGTGCCGAACATCGACAAGGCCGTGATCAGCGTGCACTGCCACGACGACCTGGGGCTGGCCGTGGCCAACAGCCTGGCCGCCGTGGAGGCGGGCGCGGGCCAGGTGGAATGCACGATCAACGGCATCGGCGAGCGGGCCGGCAACTGCTCGCTGGAGGAGGTGGTGATGGCGCTGCGGACCCGCGGCGACCACTACCGGGCCGACACCCGCATCGTGACGCAGCGGCTCGTGCCCACCAGCCGGCTGGTGGCCAACATCACCGGCATCCGGGTGCCGCGCAACAAGGCGATCGTGGGACGGAACGCCTTCGCCCACGAGGCCGGCATCCACCAGGACGGCATGCTCAAGGAGCGGCGCACCTACGAGATCATGCGTCCCGAGGACGTGGGCCTGGAGCGGACCGATCTCGTGCTCGGCAAGCACAGCGGGCGGGCGGCGCTGGCCGACCGGGCCAAGGCGCTCGGCTACCAACTCTCGCCGGAGCAGTTGCAGACGGTGTTCGAGCGGTTCAAGCTGCTGGCCGACCGCAAGAAGGAGATCTACGACGGCGACATCGCCGCCCTCTGCGAACAGCAGTTCGCGGCGTTGCCGGAGCAGTTCACGTTCGAGGGCTACACGCTGGCCAGCGAATCGGGGTCGCCGCCTACGGTGACGCTACGGGTGCTGCAGAGCGGCACACCCCGGGCGGTGACGATCACGGCGGGCGACGGTCCCGTGGACGGCATCTTCCTGGCCATCGAGAAGCTCACCGGCGTGACCACGGTGTGCCGTGATTTTCGCGTCCAGGCGGTCACGGTGGGCAAGGACGCGCAGGCCGAGGTAACGGTGGAACTCGAACACGCCGGGCAGGTGCAGCGTGGTCGTGGCGTGTCGACCGATTCGCTGGAGGCCTCGGCGCGGGCGTTCCTGGCGGCGGTGAACCGGCTGGCGGTGGGCGCCGAGCCGCGCCTGCATCCGCAGCGTACGGGGTGAAGTCAGGGCGGCGTGATGTTTTTCGGCCTGCGCACGAAAAACGTCATATCGCTTCGCGGCCCCGTTCGCCGGTGCGGATCCGGACGCACTCGTCCATGGGCAGCACGAAGATCTTGCCGTCGCCGATCTCGCCCTGCTCGCCGGAGCGGCCGCCCTTCACGATCGCCGCGATCGTCGGCTCCACGAAGTCGTCGTTGACGGCGATCTGCAACTGCACCTTGCGCAGCAGGTTCACCGAGATCTCGTGGCCGCGGTAGGTTTCCGCATGGCCGCGTTGCCGGCCGAAGCCCTGCACGTCGAGCACTGTGAGGCGAAACACCTCCACCTCGGAAAGCGCCTGCTTGACGCTCTCGAGTTTGGCCGGCTGGATGATGGCGATGATGAGTTTCACGTGCGCTCCGCCCGGCCGTCCCGACACGCCCATTCCCTGCGGCCGAGTGTAACCGGTTTCCCGGCCGACCCGCCGAGAAATCGAAGCACCGTCTCGTCCAGAGGATGCCCCGGCCTGGGCGAGCGAGGCGGAGTGCCCACCCAAGCCGTTGGGGCATCCTTCTGGATCGTGACGGGGTGGCGCGGTGCGCGAGGCCACACCCGAAACACATGACGGTGCAAACCCCGTACCACCGTCCGGTGATCGCCCAGCCCTGGCGTGCTGCGCCCGGGAATCCACACAAATGGTCTATCGCCAGCCCCGGTGGCTCATGCCGTCAACGGGGCTGCGGCACGGTTTTCGTGCATCGCGCTGCCCAGCAAGAGGGCAGTCGGGTAGCGTGACACCATGAACATTCCCAGCACGGATGCCGACCTGGCGGAGATCGCGCGGTTGCCACGCGAAGAACTCGTGTCACGTTTGGCGGCGGCCTTTCCGCAGGCGGCGCGAGGGCAGGCCAACGCGCGGGGGGCGGCACCGATCCGCGGCGGCCGCGCGGCCGCCCTCGCGCGGCTGGCGGCCATCGACCCGCTGGCCTATGCCCGCACGCGAAACCACGTCGACGGTGCGGTAACGGGGCTGTCTGCTTGGATCAGGCACGGTGTCCTCTCGCTGGCCGAGGTCAGGGATCACGCGCTGGCGGCGGTGAGCCGGCCGCAGGATGCCGAAAAGCTGATCTCGGAACTGGGCTGGCGCGACTACTGGCGGCAGGTGCATGCCGCCCTCGGCGACCGCATCGGCGCCGACATCGAACCGCCCGCAGCCCTGCCCAGGCCGGCCGCCATCGATCGCATGCCGGAGGACGTGCTCGGGGCCTGCACCGGCATGGCCTGCATCGACGCCTTCGTGCGCCGGCTGCACGACACGGGCTGGCTGCACAACCACGAGCGGATGTGGCTGGCCTCGTGGCTCGTGCACGTGCGCGGTGTGCATTGGCGGGCCGGCGCCGACTGGTTCCTGGAACACCTGCTCGATGGCGATCCCGCCAGCAACCATCTCTCCTGGCAGTGGGTGGCCGGCACGTTTTCGGCCAAACCCTACATCTTCAACCGCGAGAACCTGGAGACGTTCACGTCGGGCGTCTTCTGTCGCCGCTGCGCGGTGTTCGGCTCGTGTGATGTCGAGGGGGAGTATCAGCAACTCACCACGAGGCTGTTTCGGGACGATGTTGCCGAGCCGCGACGCGAGCCGTTGCGGATTCGTCCCGCACGGCCGTGGCGGCCCGGGCAGGCCGGGCGGGCCGGGCAGCGGCCGCTCGTCTGGCTCACGCTCGATTCGGTGGTGGCGACGAGCCCGGCGGCGGCCGCACACCCCGACGCTCCGCGGTTGTTCGTCGTCGATCCCGCCTGGCTGGCCGACGAGCGGCCGACGCTCAAGCGACTCGTGTTCCTGTTCGAATGCCTGGCGGAGGTGCCGGGGGTGGAGATCCGCGTCGGGGCCCCCGGCGAGATCGTGCCGGCCCGTGCCGCGGCGCTGGGCTGCGATGGGGTGGCCGTGGCGGAGACCCCCTGCCCTCGCGTCCGCCGTGCCGCGGAGGCGATCGCGGTCGCCATGCCCGTGAGCGTTCACGACTGGCCGCCGTTCTGCGATCGGTCGGGGGTTCGCGACCTGGGGCGATTCTCCCGCTACTGGCAGCAGGTGGCCCGGTCGGCTCTGGGGCCGGGGCCGGCCTAGGTGCCTCGGCCTGCTGGCAGAGGCGTCCAGCGGCCCAATGGCGTGACTTTTTCCGGGCTTCAGACCATAATCGGCGTCCGGTCGAGGGTTCTCAGGTTCAATTCCGTGCGGGGTGGTCGAACCAAACCGGGTCGGCTCCGTAAAGGGCGCTGCCGGTGGCTGGATGTGTTGATGCGCCGCGCCCCCCCTGCCTCCGAGTCCCTGAAGTGCCGGACGTGCCTGCATGTTCAATCCCTTCGGCAACCGTCGGCGGCTGACTAACGC
>QWPN01000102.1 GCA_003671185.1 Planctomycetota bacterium | reverse complement strand
TACGTCTGCGCTCCGGCCATCACCGAGCCGGAGGTGGCGATCCCGGGAGGCGAGGCCCTGTACGTACTCGTGCACACTCCCTACCTGCGGCCGCACCACGACTGGAAGAAGATGCTGCCCGAGTACCGCAACACGATCATCCGCAAACTCGAGCGCACGGCCGGCCTCAAGGATCTCGAGAAGCACATCGTGGTGGAGCGGGCCCTCACGCCGCAGGACATCAACGACCGCTACCATGTGTTGGACGGCGCCATCTATGGTCTGGCCAGCCATGGCAGGTACCTGGGCGCGTTCAAGCCTGCCAACCGCTCGCCCGACATCGAGGGGCTGTACCTGGCCGGCGGTTCGGCGCACCCCGGGCCGGGGATGCCCATGGTGTTGATGTCGGGCTGGATTGCGGCCGACTGCGTCGACCAGGACAAGCTCGTCTCACAGGCCGGCCCGGCGGCGCGGCCCGCAGCCTGCACGGTGTGAATGTCCGCGGAACGTGCCAGTCACGAGCGTGAACTGCCGCCGTTTTCGTGGCGGCTGCACGGCTGGTTCATGGCCTACGTGGGGCGATACCTGCGGAAGCATTTCCATGCGGTGAGGCTGCTGAAAGCCGCCCCGGGGGAGGCCGACCGGCCGGCGTTCGCGGACGAACCGGTGATCTTCTATTCGAATCATCCCAGCTGGTGGGATCCGCTCACCTTCCTCCTGCTTGGCATGCGGTTGTTTCCCGGGCGGATGATCTACGGGCCGATCGACGCCGCGGCGCTGGGAAAATACCGGTTCTTGGAACGGATCGGGTTCATCGGCATCGAGCCGGGCACGTTTGCGGGCTCGGCGCGGTTTCTGCGCATGGCTCGCGCCGCCGGGCAGCGCAGCGATGTGATCTTCTGGATCACGTCCCAGGGCGAGTTCACCGATCCGCGGATCCGCCCCATGAAGATCAGGCCCGGCGTCGGCCACGCACTGGCTGCCCGTGAGGGGGGCCTCGTCGTGCCACTGGCGGTCGAATATCCGTTCTGGAACGAGCGCTGCCCCGAGATCCTCGTTGCCTTCGGGCCCGCGCTGCGGATTGGTGCCGCCTGCGGCCGCAGCGCCGACGAGTGGACCGCGGTGCTGGAGCGGGCACTCGAGGCCACGCAGGATCGTCTCGCGGCGGCGGCGCAGCGTCGCGACCCGGCCGCCTTCACGACGCTGCTCTCCGGCCGCGTGGGCGTGGGATTCGTCTACGACCTCGTACGGCGTGTGAAGGCATTCCTGCGGGGCGAGCCGTTCGACGCCTCGCACGGCGGCGAGTCGGCCGCCAGCGAGGCCGCACGATGAGCCCGCTAACGCTGGGCATCCTGGCGGCGACGGCGTTGGCCCTTGCCACGCTGCCGGCTCTGCTCACGCTGGCCAACCTGCGTTCATTTGCCGCGCCGCCCGCCCGCCCGCGGCAGCAAGGTGGGCCGCGCGCGGCCGTCTCGGTGCTCGTGCCGGCCCGCAACGAGCAGGCCGCGATCGGCAGGCTCTGCGCCGACGTGCTGGCGAGCGAGGGCGTCGACGTGGAACTCGTGATCCTCGACGACGGCAGCACGGATCGCACGGCGGAGATCGTCCGCGAGATCGCGAGCAGCGATCCGCGCACTCGGATCGTCAGCGGAAGACCTCTGCCGGCGGGCTGGTGCGGCAAGCAGCATGCCTGCTGGCAGTTGGCTCAGGAAGCCACCCACGACACGTGGGTGTTCCTCGACGTCGACGTCTCGCCGGCTCCCGACGCGGTGGCGCGGGCCGTGGCGTTTCTGGATGCCTCCGGGGCGGCGCTCGTGAGTGGATTTCCGCGGCAGCGCACGGCGTGCCTGCTCGACTGGCTGCTCCTGCCGCTGATCCACTTCATTCTGCTGGGATTCCTGCCGCTGGCTCGCAGCCGCAGGGACAACTCGCCCGGGATGGCGGCCGGCTGCGGGCAGTTCTTCGTGACGCGGCGGGCCGTCTACGAGCGGGCAGGGGGCCACGAGACGATCCGGGCCTCGCTCCACGACGGCGTGAAACTGCCCCGGGCCTACCGCCGTGCGGGCCTGAGGACCGACATCTTCGATGCCACCGACACCGCCTCATGCCGGATGTATGAGCGGAACGCCGACGTGTGGCGCGGGCTCTCCAAGAACGCCACGGAGGGCATCGGCGGCCCGGCCACGATCCTGCCGTTCACCATCCTCCTCGCCGGCGGGCAGATCCTGCCGCCGGCTCTCCTCGTCTCCGGCCTCGTAACGGGCTGGCATGACTGGCCGCGTTGGGCCGTCCCCGTCGCCCTTGCCGCTGCGACGCTCGCGTGGCTGCCGCGGTTCCTCGAGGCCCTCCGCTTCCGGCAGAGTGTCGCAAGCGCGATCGCCCACCCCCTTGCCGTCGCGGTGTTTCTCGCCATCCAATGGGTGGCGCTCGTGCGGAAAGTGCTCGGGTTGAAGACGGCCTGGCGCGGCCGCACGCTGTCACCGCAGTGACGGCGGCCCGACGCGGTCAGGCTCGGCTGGCCAACCGGCGGGCCAGCCTGACGCGCTCGATCGCCTCGTCGGCCGTGTCGGCCAGCGCCGTGAGATGGCCCATCTTGCGGCCGGGGCGGGGCTCGGTTTTGCCGTACAGGTGCAGTCGCACGCCGGGCACCGCCAGGGCGGCTGCCCAGTCGGGCTCGCGGAGCACGCCGCTTCCGGCCGGCTGCCAGCAGTCGCCGAGGACGTTCGCCATCGCCGCCGGGGCCAGCAGTCGCGGCGAACCCAGCGGCAAGCCACAGACGGCGCGGACCTGCTGTTCGAACTGGCTGGTGTCGCAGGCCTCGATCGTGAGGTGGCCCGAGTTGTGCGTCCGCGGGGCGATCTCGTTGACGAGCACGCGGCCGTCCCGGGTCACGAAAAACTCCACGCAGGCCACACCCACCACGCCGAGCGCCGCCAGAATCTCTTCCGTCGTCTGCACGGCGGCGCCGAGCACGGGCTCCGGCAGGCCCGCCGGAACGCTCGACACGTCGAGGATATGGTGGGCATGGGCGTTCCGCGACGGCTCGAACGTGGCCGTCCGGCCATCGAGGCCCCGGGCGGCGACGACCGAGATCTCGCAGGCGAAGTCGATCCAGCCCTCCAGCACGAGTTCCCGGGGCCCGTCGGGGCCGGCGCCCAGCACGTCCCAGGCGGCATCGACGTCGCCGGGTCCCGCCAGCTTCGCCTGCCCCTTGCCGTCGTAGCCGAAGGCGGCGGTCTTGAGGACCGCGGGCAGTCCCAGATCGCGGACCGCCGCGTGCAGATCGTCGCGCGAGCGGACGACGCGATGGGGGGCGCAGGCGAAGCCATGACGCACGAGAAACGCCTTTTCGCGGGCCCTGTCCTGCGTGGTGAAGAGCACGTCGGGGTGCGGACGGACGGGCACGACGGCCGCCAGGGCACGACCGGCCGCGGCAGGCACGTTTTCGAACTCGAACGTCACCACGTCGAGCGAGCGGGCGACGCGGGCCAGAAACTCGCCGTCATCGTACGAGCCCACGTGGAGCCGGTCGCTGTGCCGTGCCGCCGGGCAGTCGGTCACGTCGGAGATGGCCTCGACGCGATACCCCATGCGCCGGGCGGCCGCCGCGAACATCGCCCCCAGTTGCCCCCCGCCGAGGATGCCGAGCGTGGCGCCGGGCGGGATCGACGGTGGCGCTGCGGCGGGCACGTGGTCAGCGCTCCGACGTTTTCTCTGACCAGCCGTTGGGCTCGGCGGCCAGATCCTCGCGCAGCACGCGCGCCGTCTGCTCGCTGCGATAGGCGAGCAGCTTGTCGCGAAGCTTTGCATCCTCCAGGGCCAGGATCGCCACGGCCATCAGCGCCGCGTTGGCCGCTCCGGCGGGCCCGATCGCCAGCGTGCCCACGGGGACGCCGGCCGGCATCTGCACGATGGAGAGCAGTGAATCGACGCCGCGCAGCATCGACGATTCGACCGGCACGCCGAGCACGGGCAGGTGCGTCTGGGCGGCGAGCATGCCCGGCAGGTGGGCCGCACCCCCCGCACCGGCGATGATCACCTTCAGGCCGCGTGCGGCGGCGGCAGCCGCATACTCGGCCAGCTTGCCCGGCGTGCGGTGGGCCGACACCACCTCGCAGGCGTGCGGCACGCCGAACTGCTCGAGCAGTTCGGCGGCCCGCTGCAACGTGCCCCAGTCGGAGCGGCTTCCCATCACGACGCCGACGAGGGGTTGAGCGTGAGCGGTGGGCATGAGGATGCCATGGGGCCGGAGGAGTCGCCGGCGGGTTCAAAAAGGCCGCGCCGACCGCAGTCATCTTGCTCGCGGCGGCTCCTCGTTGCAACCTGTGGCCATGGCCCGCACGCTTCCCGATCTCCTGCGCATCGAATGGCCGGCGGAATCACCGGCGCCACCCGCACAGACCGAACGGGCGCTCGATCGCGCCGCCGAGGTGCTGCGGCGCGGTGGCCTCGTGGCGATCCCCACCGAGACGGTCTACGGCCTGGCGGCCGACGCGCTCGACGAGGATGCCGTGGCCGGCATCTTCCGCGCCAAGGGGCGGCCGGCCTCCAACCCGCTCATCGTGCACGTGTCCGACGTGGCGATGGCGCAGGCGCTGGCCGGCGCCTGGCCACCGGCCGCCGAGGCGATCGCCTCGGCGTTCTGGCCCGGGCCCGTCACCGTCGTCGTGCCACGCGGGCCGCGCATTCCGGATGTGGTGACGGCCGGCGGTGCCACGGTGGCCCTGCGCTGCCCGGAGCACCGTCTGACGCGGCGGCTCATCGACAAGGTGGGCCGTCCGCTGGCGGCGCCGAGCGCGAACCGCTCGGAGGCGGTGTCCGCCACGACGGCGCATCACGTGCTGGCGGGACTCGGCAGCCGCGTGGAGTTGATCCTCGACGGTGGCTCCTGCGGCCGCGGCATCGAGTCGACGGTGGTGGACTGCACCGTCGATCCGCCGCAAATCCTGCGGCCCGGACCCGTGGGGGCCGCCGAGTTGCAGGCCACGCTGGGCCGCCCCATCGCGGCCGGCGGGGCAGCGGTCGGAGCGGATGGTCCGGCCCGTTCACCCGGCACGCGATCGCGGCACTACGCGCCGCGGACGCCACTGGAGATGCCGATCGATCCCCCGGGCCGCGTCGCATCGCTGCTCGCCGCCGGCGGCCGGGTTGGCTGGATGACGGTGCACGCCGCGGATCCGCAGGTCCGGTCGCTGGCGGCGTCCCGGGACCTCGTCATCGTGCCGATGCCGTGTCAGCCTGAGGAATTCGCCCGCGTGCTCTATGCCACGCTGCACGCGCTCGACCAGCGCGGGCTGGAACGCATCGTGGCTGATCCGCCACCCGAGGGTGAGGCGTGGCGGGCGGTCCGCGACCGACTGACGAGGGCGGCGGCTGCAGGCGATGCACCGGCGTGATGGGCCGCTGCTTCAGGCGGCTGGCGCCAGGATTTCACGCAGGGCGGTCGCGATCTCCGGGTATTGGAACGTAAATCCGGTGTCGAGCGCCACGCGCGGAATCACCCGCTGCGAGGCGAACAGCACCTGGGCGAACTCGCCGAACAGGAGCCGCAGGCCGATGTAGGGTGCCGGCATGAAGGCGGGCCGGTGCAACTGGCTGCCCAGCGCCTTGGTGAACTCGCTGTTGCGCACCGGGTGCGGCGCCACGGCGTTCATCGGTCCGCGGATCGCCGTCGTGTCGGCTGCATGCACGTACAGCCTGGCCAGGTCGGCGACGTGAATCCACGGCATCCACTGCCGGCCGTTGCCCAGCGGTCCTCCGGCTCCGAGTTTGAAGGGCGTGAGCATCTTCGCGAGGGCACCGCCGCCGGCGCCGAGCACGATCCCGGTTCGCGCCGTCACCACGCGCACGCCGGACTCCTGCGCCGCCTGTGCTTCGTCCTCCCAGGCCACGCAGACGTCGGCCAGGAAGTCGTCGGCCGGTGGCGCCGACTCGGTCAGTTCCTCGTCGCCCCGGTTGCCGTAGTAGCCGACCGCCGACGCCGAGACGAGCACGGCCGGCTTGTGGGAGGCCTGCTTGATGCCCTGCACGAGGTGCCGCGTGCCGATCACGCGGCTGTCGCGGATGCGTGCCTTTTGGGCGGCGGTCCAGCGGCCCTCGGCGACAGACTCGCCGGCCAGGTGGAACACGACGTCGATTCCCGCGAACAGTTCGGGCGCGGGAGGGCCCGCCAGCGGGTCCCAGCCGACGATGCCGCCGGCCAGGTGTCCGATCGCCCGCTCCGCCCGCGCGGGATTTCGAGACAGGACCAGCGGTCGGTCGAGCAGACGCAGCAACCGCGGCCCCACGAAACCACTGCCGCCGGTGACCAGGGCCTTCATCGTACGATTCCTCCACGACGGAATACCGGCGGCCTGTCGGGAGCGGCCCGACCGTCTGTACCAAACCGGTGCCGAAGTATAGACATGTCTCGCACCATTGGCGTTCCGGAGTCGCATCCCTCCCCTTGACCCGCCCCCAGTTCCCGCCGCGCGGCAGTCTGCGCCGTGACCTCGTCGTGACCGCCGCCGACGCCGCCGCCTACAGCGTGATGGTGGGCTGTGGCGAGACGTACCTGCCGGCCTTCGCCCTGGCGCTGGGCCTGGGGCCCGTCGCCTCCGGTCTCGTGGCCAGCGTGCCGATCCTGGCGGGCGCCACGCTGCAGTTGGTGACGCCGCTGGCCGTCGAGCGGATCGGCAGCAACCGCGGCTGGGTGATCGGTTGCACCGTGGTGCAGGCCGTCAGTTTCTTGCCGCTGATCTGGTGGGCACTGTGCGGCCAGGCGCAGTTGTGGCAGCTGTTGGTGGCGGCCAGTGCCTACTGGTCCGCCGGTATGGCAGGCGCACCGGCATGGAACTCGTGGATGGCCGGGCTCGTGCCGGACCGGATGCGCACGGCCTATTTCGCCAAGCGGAGCCGGCTGTCGCAGTTCGGGGTGTTCGCCGGCTTCGTGGTCGGCGGCCTGGTGCTGCAGTTCGCCGAACCCCGCGGCCTGACGCTGCCGGCCTTCGCGATCCTGTTCGCACTGGCCGGCACGTTCCGCCTGCTCTCCACCGCCTGCCTGTGGGCCTGCCGCGAGCCACGGCGGCCGCCGACCGCCGTGGTCGGCGCGCTGCGTCAGCCGCTGCCGGCCCGCGTGGCGGCGGCCGTGCGCGACATGTGGGGCAGGCCTTCAGGCGCGCTGGTCGTCTACCTGTGCTGCTTCGTGTTCGGTGCCCAGTTCGCCGGCCCGTACTTCACTCCTTACATGCTGCGCGAGATGAAGTTCAGCTACCACGCCTTCATGCTCGTGTTCGCCACGAGCTTCCTCGCCAAGTCGCTGTTCAGTCCTGCCATCGGCAGGCTGGCCTCGAAGATCGGCTCGGTTCGGCTGCTGTGGGTCGCCAGCCTGGCGATCGCGCCGCTGTCGTTGCTCTGGCTGCCGTCGACGCACGTCGCCTACCTGGCGGGAGTGCAGGTGCTGGCGGGAACGTGCTGGGCGGCCTATGAGCTGGCGGTCACGGTGCTGTTCTTCGAGGCACTCGGCGACCGCGAGCGAACCGGCGTGATCACGGTCTACAACCTGGGCATCGCGGTGGCCACTGTGGCCGGCGCGGCCTGTGGCGGGCTCCTGCTGCGGTCGTTGGGCGAGACCCGCGGCGCCTACGCGGCGGTGTTCGTCACGTCGTGCCTGCTCAGGCTGGCCGTGGTGCCGCTGCTGCGCCGCGTCCGCGTGGCCTCGTGACGCAGTCGACATCGGCAGCAGAGCGCAGGCCTCACAGCGGGCCACTCGGCCCGAGCCCGCAGCCGGCTCGTCAGCCCGCCGGCATCTTCGCCTCGCGGGCGAGGCTTTCCAGGAATGTCCGGGCCCGGCCGTAGTCGCCGCCCGCGTATTCCCTGACGTGCTGCTTCAGGGTGTCGATGAAATTCGACACCGTGGTCTCGATCTCTTTGAGATCGTTGTACTGGATGCTGCCACCGGCGGCGGCGCGATGGGCGAACAGGGTGTCGAGCCGCTTGCGGTACTCGTCGTAGATGTCTTGCGTGAGGATGATCGGGTATTCGATGTGACCGGTGACGGGATCGAGTTCGGTGGAGCCCAGTCGCGGCGGCAGGGAAGCCTGAGCCATGCGGATCGCCTGATCCTGTGTGACCCGTGGGCCGGCCTCCGCCGCCCGAGCCTCCTTGTTGACCTTGCGCATCTCGAAGTAGGTTTCGGTCCAACGGAGACGGTTCTGCATCTCCATCGTCTTGACCTCCTCCCAGTTCTTGGCGGCCTGCGAGTTCATGAGATTTTCTTGCCCTTGGGCCCGCATCATCGCCGAGTAGCCGTAGGCGGCGGCCTGCTGGGCCGTGGAGGCGTATCCGCCCCGGTTGTAGCCATAGCCGCCCCACTGGCCGAATGCGGCGGCGTTCCCCAGGCAGCAGCCAACCACCAACGCCCACGTCGCTGTGCGGGTTGGCCAGCGGTGCACCTCGGCGATGGGGCGAACAACGTGGGACGAAAACGCCGAACGGGAAGCCATGGTCGACCTCGAGGGGCGGGGGCAGGAGTGGCCGGTGCCCGGGACGGCGCCAGACGGGACCACGTCCGAAAAAATCGGTGACTGAGTATACTCCAGACCTCTGATCGTGGCGATGTGAGAAGTCCTGCCGGGTGGCGAGCTTCCGCCTGGGAGGCACCCTCCCTCCCAACACGCGATCGGGATGTCGGCTGCCACGAATTCGCTTCCTCGGAGCATCACAGTCATGGAGTGCCTGCAGCGTCGCCGGTGGACCGCCCTGATCTGCATCCTCGCGCTGGCGGGCTGCACGAAACCGCAGCAGGCGACTCGGCCGGCGCCCTCCGCGACCGTCACCCCGGCCACCCCGGCCGCAGCGTCCTCCGCCACGGAGTCGGCCTCGGCGCCGACGCTCGACGAGCTGCTGTCCAAGCTCGCGGCCGGCAAGGAGGGGACGGACCCGGTCGTCGTGATCGACGAGATCGCCAAGTTCGGCCAGCGGGCGAAGCCGGCGCTCGGCCAACTCGTCAAGGCGTTCGCTGACGAAGATCCTCGCGTGCGCTGGCATGCCGCCCGCGCCGTGGGGCTGATCGGCGAGGATGCCCGCTCCGCGCTGCCGGCGCTGGTGGCGATGCTGGCCGACAGCGACGCGATCGCCGTCACCCAGGCCGCCGCCGCCATCGGCTCCATCCACGAGGATGACGGCCGCGAGACGATCCCCGAGGCGGATGCGGCCGCCTACGCGGCCACCATCGAACCCCTGATGAAGACCGCGATGCATCCCGACGGTCGCCCCCGCCGGTCCGCCATGCGGGCCCTGCGGCACGTGGCGCGGCGTTCCGCGCAGTCGCGCGAGAAGATCGTCGACCTGTTCGCGGACCAATTGGCCGACGCCGATCCCGCGGTGGTCATGCCCGCGCTGCACACGCTCGCCGACATGGAGGAAGAGGCGGTGCCCTTCCTGCTCGAATCGCTGCAGGGGCCCAAGTCCCGCTATTGGGCGACCCTGGCCCTCGCCGAAATCGGCCCCAAGGCCGCTGCCGCCACCGAACCGCTCACCGCGCTCGCCGCGGCGGGTGACACGGAGGAGCGACTGCAGGCGATCCTGGCCCTGGCCGCGATCGGCGACAAGGCCGCGGCGGCGGCCCCCGCGCTCGTCGCGGTGCTCGATTCCGACGACGACACGCTGCGGCATGCGGCTGCGTTCGCGCTGGGCAACATCCGCGCGGTCGCAGCCGACGAACCGCTGCGGCGGGCGGTGGCCGGCGCTGATCCGTTCCTGGCATCGGTGGCTTCCTGGGCGCTGGCCCGCATCCATCCGGATGACGCCAAACTGGTGGCGGATGCCGTGTCCCGGCTGCGCAAGGATCTCGATGCGCCGAGCGGCTTTGCCCATGCCGGGGCGGCGTCGGCGCTGTCGGATCTCGCGCCGGGGCTGACAAGCGACATGCGTGGAGAAATCGCCGTCGAACTGGCCGACGCGCTCGGTGACGCCGATCCCAGGACCAGCGTCGCGGCGGGAGCGGCACTGGTCCGCCTCGGTGCCGATGCCGTGGGGGCGCTGCGGCCGAAGCTCGGCGACGCGGCCCTGCGGCGGCCCACCATGGACGTGCTGGCCGCCATCGGGCCGGCCGCGAAGCCCGCTCTCGACGACATGATCGCGGCCCTGGCGGATGCCGAGCCCGAGTATCGGGCCGAGGCCGCGCTGGCCATCGCGGCCATCGGCACGGATGCGGCCGCCGCCGTGCCGGCCCTGCGCAAAAATCTTGCCGACGAGTCGGCGCCACCGGCTGTCCGCTACGCTGCGGCGTACGCCCTGGGCCGCATCGGTCCGGCAGCGGTCGAGGCGGAGCCGCTGCTGCGGACCCTCGCGTCCGCGGCGGACGAGACGATGGCCGCGGTGGCCGTGTGGGCGGCCCTCAAGGTCAAGCCCGAGGACAAGTCGCTGTTCGAGGTGGCGGTTCCGCGGCTGCGGCGGGCGCTGCGCGGCGACCGGGAAATGGCCCGGCTCGAGGCGGCCGCTGCCCTCGGCGACATCGGTCCGGCGGCCGAGGGGGCGCTGCCGATCTTGGAACTGGTGTCGGAGGAGGACGATTCGCGGGCCGTGCGGGCCGCCGCCGCGCAGGCGTTGGCCAAGATCCGCGGCAAGTGACCCCGGTTCCCGGACCCCGGTGCAGGCAGCCTGGCAAGGTCTGACGCCCGTCCCTGCGTCGCCTGCAGATTCAGCGGGTCACGCGCCGATGGGAAGCCAGACGGGGGCCGACCCTCCGCGATTTTTCTCGCTTCCGGGGGCATGCCATGGCGCGGATGGGTTTGCTGCGGTCGCTATGGCTGACGCGGTTGTCCCAGCCGTCCGGCGAAAGGACGATCTACCGTCAGGTGCTGCGGACGCCGCCCGGCCGAATCCTCGAGCTTGGCATGGGCATGCTCGTGCGGACGGAACGGCTGCTGCAGGCGGTTGGCTCGCGTCGCGCCGCCGCCGACGTGCACTACGTGGGCCTCGATCGCTTCGAGGCACGGATGCCGACGGACCCGCCCGGGGTGTCGCTCAAGCAGGCGCATCAGAGGCTGCATGCGCTGGCCCGGGTGCAGCTTGTGCCCGGCAACGTCGACTCCTCGCTGTCGCGGCTCTGCAATCACCTGGGCGTGTTCGACCTGGTGTTGATTTCGGCGGCCAACGATGAGCGACACCTGGCCCGCTGCTGGTTCTTCCTGCAGCGGCTCACGACCAGTGCCACGACCGTGTTCGTGGAGGCCTCTGGCGGCGCCCGCTGGACACACCTGCCCAAGTCGCGCATCGATGAACTCGCGGCACAGTCGGTGCTGAAGCGGGCCGGCTGACGTGTCGTCACGGCATCGCGACGGGCCTGGCCAACGCGGGCGGAGCAGGGGGCTGGATCACGCCTTCCGCCGGCGAGCAGGCGGCAGGACACGGCTGCGGCCGCGGGGGCGGCGGCTGGCCGAGTGGGAAAGGGCAGGCACGGCTTTTTCCTCAGACAGAACAGATTAGATTGAGGGGGCTTTCATTCCCTCATCCCCCGCCCGCCTCGCCACCATGCCCGCGCCCCGCACGCTGCTCGACAAGATCTGGGACGACCACGTCGTCTGCACGCCGCCCGGCGAACTGCCGCTGCTCTACATCGACCGTCCCCTCGGCCACGAGGTGCCCAGCCCGCAGGCCGTCGAGGGCTTGAGGCTGGCCGGCCGCCGGGTGCGGCGTCCGGAGGCCACCTTCGCCACCCCCGACCACAACGTGCCCACGAGCGACCGGCGGCTGCCCATCGCCGACCCGGTGTCGAAACAGCAGATCGACACGCTGCGGGCCAACTGCCGCGAGTTCGGCGTGCGGCTCTACGATCTGGGCGATGCCGACCAGGGCATCGTGCACGTCATCGGCCCGGAACTCGGGATCACGCAGCCGGGTATGACGATCGTCTGCGGCGACAGCCACACCGCCACCCACGGTGCCCTGGGTGCCCTGGCCTTCGGCATCGGTACCAGCGAGGTGGAGCACGTGCTGGCCACGCAGACGCTGCGGCAGGCGAAGCCCAAGTCGCTGGAGATGCGGGTCGATGGCGAGCTGCGGCTGGGCGTCACCGCCAAGGACCTCGTGCTGTACCTGATCGGCAGGCTGTCGACCGAAGGAGGCACCGGGCACGTCATTGAGTACACCGGGGCCTGCATCCGTGGCCTGGGCATGGAGCAGCGCATGACCGTCTGCAACATGTCGATCGAGGCCGGCGCCCGGGCGGGGATGATCGCCCCCGACGCCGTGACCTTCGACTACCTGCGCGGCCGCGACTTCGCCCCGCGTGATTTCGACCGCGCCGTGGCGGCCTGGGAGCGGCTGCCCAGCGACCCCGGAGCCGCGTACGACCGCGTGCAAGTGTTCGCCGCGGCGGACGTCGTGCCGCAGGTCACCTGGGGCACCAATCCCGCGCAGGTCACGGGCGTCGATGCCGTGGTGCCCGATCCGGCCTCGTTCGCCGATCCCAACGACCGGTCCAGCGCGGAGCGGGCCCTGGAATACATGGGCCTGCGCGGCGGCACGCGGATCGTCGACATCCCGCTCGATCGCGTGTTCATCGGCTCCTGCACGAACAGCCGCATCGAGGACCTGCGGGCCGCGGCCCGCGTGGTGCAGGGGCGCACGGTCGCCTCCACGGTGCGGGCGATGGTGGTGCCCGGCAGCGGCCGCGTGAAGCGTCAGGCCGAGGAGGAGGGGCTCGACCGCGTGTTCCGTGAGGCTGGATTCGACTGGCGCGAGGCTGGGTGCAGCATGTGCCTGGGGATGAATCCCGACACGCTCGCCCCAGGCGAGCGCTGCGCCTCGACGAGCAACCGCAACTTCGAGGGCCGGCAGGGCAAGGGCGGCCGCACGCACCTCGTGTCGCCGGCGATGGCCGCGGCCGCGGCGGTCACGGGCCACTTCGTCGACATCCGCGGCTGGGAGTATCGCTGACCATGCAATCATTCACGACGCACAGCGGCATCGTCGCCGCGCTCGACCGGGCGAACGTCGACACCGACCAGATCATCCCCAAGCAGTTCCTCAAGCGGATCGAGCGCACCGGCTTCGGACAGTTCCTGTTTTTTGACTGGCGTTTCCGAGCCGACGGCACCCCCGAGCCGGCCTTCGAGCTCAACCGGCCCGAGGCGGCCGGGGCCAGCATCCTCCTGGCGCGGCGGAACTTCGGCTGCGGCTCGAGCCGGGAGCACGCCCCCTGGGCGCTGGCCGATTACGGATTCCGCGCCGTCATCGCCCCCACGTTCGCCGACATTTTCTTCAACAACTGCTTCCAGAACGGCATGGTGCCCATCCGCCTCGACGAGGCCGATGTGGACGAGTTGTTCCGGCGCGTGGCGGCGGCCACGGCTGCGGGGGGGCAGTACCGCATGCACGTCGACCTGCGCGAGTGCCGCGTGGCCGACGACGCCGGCTTTGCCCGTCCGTTCACGGTCGACGCGTTTCGCCGCCAATGCCTGCTGGAGGGGCTCGACGACATCGGCCTCTCGCTGCGGCATGCCGACCAGATCACGGCCTGGGAGGCCGCCCACGGGGTGCCGGCTGCGGCGGGCTGACGTGCCCGCGGGCTGGCTGGAGAGGAAGCCGAACGTATGGCGGCCACACGGCGTGACAAGATTGAGGCCATGCTCCGGGACGACCCGGGCGACATCTTCCTGCGCTATAGCCTGGCCCTGGAGATGGAGGCGGCGGGGGAGTGGCAGGCCGGCGTCGACATGCTCGAGGAACTGGCCCGCGGCACGCCGCCCTACGTGCCCGCCTTCCACATGGCCGCCCGGCACCTGGTGGCCCACGACCGCGTCGACGACGCGCGGCGGGCGCTCCGCGAGGGAATCGAGGCCGCCCGCGCCCAGGGCGAGTCGCACGCCGCCGGCGAGATGGCGGAACTGCTCATGAGTCTGGGCGAGTCCGGCGAAGAGCAGTGAGCCACCCCGGGCGTCACCGGGCGGGGACGGGTTCCGCCGCCTCGGCGCCGCGGGTGACGACGAACCCCATCTCCTCGATCATGCGGTAGTCGGCCTCGGGGAGCTGACCCTTGGTGGTCAGGTAGTCGCCCACGAACATCGAATTGGCCGCATACAGCCCCAGCGGCTGCAGGCTCCCCAGGTGGATCTCGCGGCCGCCGGCGATGCGGATCTCGGCGGACGGGTTCACCAGCCGCATCATGGCCAGGCCGCGCAGGCAGTCCCGCGGTGTGATCCGGTTCACGCCCTCCAGCGGCGTGCCGTCGATGGCATTGAGGAAGTTGAGCGGGATCGACTCCACGTTCATGCGGCGCAGGGCCAATGCCATGTCGACCAGGTCGTCGTGGGTTTCCCCCATGCCCATGATGCCGCCGCTGCAGAGTTGCAGGCCGGCCGACCGGCAGGCCTCCAGCGTGGCCACGCGGTCGGCGTAGGTGTGCGTGGTGCAGACCTCGCCGTAGTGCCGTTCGCTGGTGTTGAGGTTGTGGTTCACCTTGTCGACGCCGGCCGCCGCCAGCTGCCGGGCCTGCTCGGGGGTGAGCAGCCCCAGGCAGGCGCAGACGTTGAGGCCGTGCTCCTGCTTGATGCGCGGCGTGATCTGGCAGACGAAGTCGATCTCGCGCTGCGTGGGGCCACGGGCCGAGATCACGATGCAGAACGTCTTCGACTGCCGTTCCGCGGCCAGTTTCGCCGCTTCCATCAGCTTCGGCGCCGAGAGCAGGTTGTAACGCGGAATCTCCGCCTCCGAGACCTTCGATTGCGAGCAGTAGCCGCAGTCCTCAGGGCAGAGGCCGCTCTTGGCGTTCATGAGGAAGAACAGTTGCACCGTGTTGCCGAAATGCCGGTGCCGCACGCGGTAGGCGGCCGCCATCACGTCGAGCAATTCGGCATCGGACGAGTCGAGGATCGCCCGGGCCTCGTCCCGTTCGAGGCTTCCTCCGGCGAGCACGCGGTCGGCGAGACCGTGCCAGCGGGCCGGGGTGGTGTCGACAAGGGGCTCGGCGACGGACATGGCGGCGTTTCCGGGAGGCAGTGGACCACGGGCCGGTCGGCTCGGGCCTTCGGCGGGAGAATGTATGCGATCGGGGCCGTCGCTGCGAAGAGGCGGCCCGCTGGGCAGGCCTCTATCCGCGGCTGGAACGGGGCCGGTGCTGCCGAGGCGGCAGGTCAGTCGAGCCGCGTGATCAGGCTCGAGTCGAAGGGGGGGAAGCGGGGGTCGAGCCGCTCCAGCGTGCGACGCACGAGCCGGGCCACGACCAGATTGCGGTACCACTTGCGGTTCGCCGGCACGATATGCCAGGGGGCGTGCTCGGTGTTGCAGCGGGTGAGAGCGTCGTCGTAGGCCTTCTGGAAGTCGTCCCAGCGTTGCCTGTCCTCGAGGTCGTCGGGGCCGAGTTTCCACTGCTTCTTGGGGTCGCGAAGCCGGTCCTCGAGCCGCTGCCGCTGCTCCTTCTTGCCGATGTGCAGAAAACATTTCACGAACGTCAGGCCGCCGTCAGCGAGCAATTTCTCGAAGGCGTTGATCTGGTCGTAGCGAGGCTCCCACACCCCCCGCGGCACCAGTTTCCGCACCCGCACCACGACCACGTCCTCGTAGTGGGAGCGGTTGAAGACGCCGATCCGGCCGTGGGGTGGCACGGCGGCGTGCACCCGCCAGAGAAAGTCGTGTGACAGTTCCAGGGCGCTGGGGGCCTTGAAACTCCGCACGTCGAGGCACTGCGGGCTGATGCCGCTGGCCAGCATGCGGATCGTGCCGTCCTTGCCCGAGGTGTCGATCCCCTGGAGCACCACCACCACCGCCCGGCGGGCCTCGGCGAACAGCCGGTAGGCGAGTTCGTCGAGCGCCTCGCAGTGCCGCCGCGTCTCCGCCTCGGCGTCGTCGCGGTCGAACCCTTCGTGATGGTCGGGGTCGAAGTCAGCGAGCCGGATATCGCGGCCGACGGGCACCTGCAGCGGCTGTTCCATGGCGTGGCTCCTCCCGGACGGGCCAGGAGTGTAGCACGCTGTCAGGACCGGTCAGCCGCGGGCGCTGGAGAAAAACATGGCCCGTGAACTGAGCGGCCGTTGCCGGCGGCGGCGCGGACGGGGCGGGGCGATCATCCGGGAATCGAGCACGTCGGCCACCAGGCGGGCCTCGCTCGTGTCCAGCGGATGCGGCCCGGCGATGTCCCCGTCGAACTGCTGCGCGAATTCCAGCACCTCCTCGATCGTCCACACCTGGGCCGCGCGCACGGTGCACGGTTCGCCGTCGACGTGGATCGTGAACTGAGCGCTGGCCGAGCTGGCCGCGGACTGGGTCGCAGGGCGGGAGAGGGTGGCGTGCATGGGCATGTCTCCAAGGGGGGCTGTGGCGGAAGGGCCGCCGACATGTGAGTGAACATGCATACGGCGTGCCGAAGCCGGCGGTTCGCGGCCGGCCCTGCCAGCACCGCTGTCGCCGTCACAACCCGCCCAGGGTCACACCGATTGCGTCGCCGAG
>QWPN01000148.1 GCA_003671185.1 Planctomycetota bacterium | reverse complement strand
GCGGGTGCGGGAGCGGCCGCCACCGCCTGCGGCGCGGGCGCCGGCTCGCGCTGCCGGAACCAGAGTTCGAGACGATCGGTGCGTGCGGCCACCTGCTCGGCGTCGGCTTCCACCATGCCGCGGGCCAGCAGCCGCGCCGGCCGCACCCGCGACAGGTCCGGGCCATGCGCCGGGCGCGCGGGCAGCGCCCCCGGAACTGGCTCCACGACGTCGAGCCAGAGGTGCATCTCGGCGGCCGCAAGCCGGCCCTGGGTCTCGATCGACACGTCGGCATCGCCGGAGATCGAGACCACGTGACCGTCACCATCGGGCCGCATGCGCAGCCACTGCTGCCATCGAGCCTGGGCGGGCGGCGACTTCTCCGACCGCACCCGCAGCCAGCCGGGGCCCACGGCCATCAGCGACCCGGGGTCACCGGGCGGTCCCGGGCAGTAGTCGATCTTTCGGGCTTCCATCTCCGAGCCCCGGGCCACCAGTGACACTGGCTCCTCACCGTCGAGAAGGATGCGTCGGGTGGCGATCTCGTAACCCAGCCGGGCGGCGCGTGCCTCCAGTTCCGCGCCGCTGCTGCGGGCCACGACGGGCGTTCCCTTGGCCTGGATTTCCACCGGCTGCAGTCCGCCGCGGCCGACGGCCGCCGGTTCGCCCGGAACCGCCGGCTTGTCCCGCCGGCCCAGCAGGATCGCCAACAGGTCGCATGACAGCTGGTCGGTGGCACCGCCGGCCGTGGCCCTGACCACGTCGACGTGATCCTCGAGCGTGATCACGCTGGCCGAGACGTTGAGGCACATGCTGCCCCGGCAACTGACGAGCACGGGCGGCGCGGCGGCGTCCGTGCCCGCGCCGGCGGGCGCGGGTTCCGCACCGCCCCCCGGCACCAGGCCCCCCGCCAGTCCCTCCAGCCGCATGCTCACGTCGCGATCGAGCCGGATCACGTCGACGCCGCCGATATTCGGCCCCCGCCCTGCCGGGCCGGCGCGGGGCCGCAATCGCGCCGCCAGGCCGCGGCCGCTGCCGCTGGAGCGGCCATGACGGAACTGCACCATCTCTCCGGTCCGCACCTCCAACTCGTCGAGTTCCACGTCCCGCGTCACGATCTCGATGTCGTCCTCGGCGCCGGGCGCGCTGGCGGTGCCGCGGATGGTCACCTGGCCGCGCAGGCTGCCGCCGATGAGCTTCGCCAACCGCCCAGCACGCAGGTCGAGCGGCTCGTCGAATTCCAGCACGGCGCCCTGCGGTGCCCGCAGCACGATCGTGCGGCCGGCCTGGCCGTCGACGGCGACGCGGTTGCGGTCGGGCAGCACCACCAGCGTGCAGGGGACCAGGTTCACGCGACCGTCTGGAAGCGAGTGGTAGTCCTTGAAGAGCAGCCGCATCTGCCGGCTCTCCAGCATGATGGGGTCGTCCCGCTCCCAGGCCCCGGGCGGAAACACGTCCCCCAGAGCCGCCAGCCGCCGGTCCGCCCGGGCCCGGATGGCGGCCGCCTCCTCCGGAGACATCTCCAGCGCCGCCGACGCATCGCGGACGCGCGGTTCCACCAGTGGCACCACCGTGAGCCGGTGGAAACCCGCCGCCGCCAGCACGACGAGGAACACGCGCACCGTGCGTCCGAGTCGATGTTCCATCGCCGTGTCACCGCGTGGGTCGATGTCAGGCCCGCTGGGATGCGTAGCGGGCCACGATGGCCTCCCAGCTGCCGCGGGCGCGCAGCATCCGCTCGATCGCCTCGCGAACGGCGCCGCGACCGCCCGGCAACGTGGTCACGAGCGCTGCGGCCGCACGAACCTCTGCACAGGCGTCGGCCACCGCCAGCCCCACGCCGCAGCGCATCACCACGGGCAGGTCGGGCAGGTCGTCTCCAATGAAGGCCGTCTGTTCCCACGACAGACCGCACTCGGCGACGATCGCCGCCGCTGCCTGCAACTTGTCCTCCACCCCCTGCCGCACGATGCCGATGCCCAATTCCTCGGCGCGGAGTTGCACGACGTGGCTCGACCGGCCGGTGACGATGCCGGCCCGGCAGCCGACCCGCTGCCAGGCCCGCAACCCCAGCCCGTCGCGGATGTGGAACGTCTTGGCCTCGACGCCCTCATTGCTCCAGGTCACGCCACCGTCGGTGAGCACGCCGTCCACGTCGAGCAGCAGCAGCTGCACGCGGGCCAGGCGGCGTTCCAGATCGGCAGGTTCGGTCATTGGCACCCTCGGCTGGTCGTCAGGCGGCGGCGGCCGGCGACACTGCCAGAGCCTCCGGAGGCACGAGGCCCACAAGATCGACGATGTCGAGCAGGCCCACGGGCCGGCCTGCCCGGTCGACGACCGGCAGCTCGCTGAGCCGCCGGGCCTCGAGAATCGCCACCGCGTCCCGCAGCCGCGTGCCGGCGGGAATCGTGGTGGGACGTGACGTCATCACGCCGCTGATCGGCTCGTCGAGGGCGGCGTCGTGACGGCGTTCAAAGAGCCGGGCCAGGTCGCTGTCGGTGAAGATGCCGGCCAGCGCGCCCGCGGGGTCGAGGATCATCACGGCGCCGGTGCGGCGTGCCGGCAGCGGCCGGGCGAAGACGGCCCGCACGCTGTCGGACAGGGCGGCGATGCGGCACTCCGCCAGCGGCCGCATCGCGTCCTCAACGAGCGTCAACTGTCGGCCCAGGCTGCCCCCGGGATGCCGGGCCGCGAAGTCCTCCGGAGTGAACTGCCGCAGGCCGCTGGTCACGAGCGCCAAGGCGTCGCCGAGGGCCAGCATCAGCGACGTGCTCGTGCTCGGTGCCAGGCCCAGGGCACATGCCTCGCGGACCGTGCCGGTGGGCACAACCACCCGTGCCGCGCGGCCGAGTGTGCTGTCGGGCCGTGCGGTGAGGGCCACGATGGCGATGCCCCGTGCCGCCACGTGGGGGAGGAGTCTGACGATCTCCTCAGTCTCACCCGATTGCGACAGGGCCAGCACGACGTCGTCGCGCCGCAGCGCGCCCAGGTCGCCGTGCATGGCCTCGGCGGGATGCAGGAAGTGGCTCGGTGTGCCGGTGGAGGCAAGGGTGGCCGAGATCTTCCGGGCCACGAGGCCAGCCTTGCCGATGCCGGTCACCACCACGCTGCCGGTGCAGCTCTCGACGAGCCGCACGGCCCGGCAGAAGGCGGCATCCAGCCCTTCGGCAGCGCGCAGCACCGCATCTCCCTCGGCCCGCAGAATGGCGCGGCCGTGCGCCAGAATGTCGCCGTCGGCATGGTCGCCGGCGGTCACCGGGTTGGTGACGGCATCGTCCATGGAGAAGCCTGGGATCCGCACGGATGAAGGCCGCGCGACCGCCGCGCGGGGGCGGGACTATAGGCCGACTGCGCAAGCGCCGCAATGCAGTTTTTTCCGCCCGAGAGCAGCGCCGCCGCGAGGCTCGCGCTGCTTTCCGGTGGGCGTCACGTGCGCGGCTCTTTCACGACCTCGCGGATCGACACGCCGTCGAGCAAGACGTCCGTGAGGACGGCGCGGCCCTCGAACACCCGGATCTCGGCGACCGGCCGACTGCCGGCGCGGAACCGTTCAGCGACGATCCGGTCGGCATCGGGCCCAAGCCGCTCGTTGAGATAGAACCGGTCGAAGGGCCAGGTGAGCAGGGCTTCGTCACCGGCTTCTCCGCTCCGGCGTTTCACACCTGACAGCCGGATCACGGTGGGCCCGGCGACGGGCTCGAGCGCGAGCGATTCGATCCGCGACAGGCCGTCGTCGCCCGCGACAAGCGTGGCCCACACCGGCACGACATCCGCGTCCGGCATGCCGGCTGGCGCCGCCAGTTTCACCTCCGCGGGCTGCACCGCCAGGTAGCGGCCGCGGAGCGGGTCGTAGGGATCGGGCGCGGCGCACTCGATCCGCAAGGCCACGCCCCTGGCGATGGTGCGTTCCTGCAGCCAGATGCCCGACAGTGGCACGATCCACTGGGCGGCGACGGCGATGGCGAAGACGATGGCTGCAGGCCTCATGCGGGCGTCCCTCCGGGGGCCGCTGCCCGACGGCGGCTGACGAAGGCATTGAAGCCGAGGAAACCTGATCCGATGACGATGAAGGCCAGACCCTTCACCAGCAATGACACACCGGCATCGGCCATCCGCAGGATGACGAGCAGCGTGATCAGGGCGGCCCCGATCCGCGCCGCCCCCCGGTAGCCGATGAACTCGAGCGCGATGAGCGCGATCGCCGTGGCCAGCAGGACGAGCGAGGAGGCGATGGCCACCGGCCAGCCGCTCGCGTCCGGAGCCGACAGGGGGGCGGCCAGCAGCGGCACGAGTGCAACCGCCGCGATGGCGAGCTCGGCGAACCTTCCCTGCCGGTATGCCAGGATCGCGAAGCCCGCCACGACCGCCAGGAGCAGCCAACACCAGCCCAGCGGCAGCCCGAATCCCACGCTCTTCACGAGTTCGCGAGCCGGATCCTCGTAGGTGGCGATGAGGGCGAGGCCGAGGACCGTGCATCCGCCGAGCAAAACCTGAGGCTTGCGGGACAGCGGCTCTTCGATCCCCGAACGCTCGAGCGGGAAGAGCAGCACAGCGGCGCCCGAAAGCATGGCGAGCCAGAAGGACGCGTTGTTCGGCTCACGGGGTCGGATGCCGGCGTACGCGGCGACAGCCAGGAGCCCGACGAGGACCGAGCCGGCCAGCACGAGCCGACTGCCCGGCTGGGGACGGTCGTGGAGGTTCGGCCCCGGCCAACGCGGCAGGATGCCGCTGAGCAGCAGTGGGAACCAGATCCTGACGTCGGCGACATCCCCGCGCGAAAACCAGCTCCCATGGGCTTCGGCCTGGGCCACCGTCCAGACCGCGATGCCGATGAGGTAGGCGATCGCCACCGCATCCGACCTGAACACCCAGGCCAGCGGCACGGCAACGAGGCACCACCAGAAGACGAGGTCGGTCCACGTCCCCGGCAGGTTGTAGATCTGCGAGACGAGCGCCATCGCCGCCCCCACGGCGAGCGTTTGCACGAGCGCCGCCGACTCCCGCATCCAGGGTTTCGCCGACTCACCCCGGCCGAGCACCCACCAACTCGCCGCCTGTGACGCGGCCAGCGGCCCGAGCGCGAGCCCGAGCCTCACCCAGCGGGGAAAGTCATCCCAGTTGTAGGCGAGCACCGCGATCAACCCGGTGCCGACGAGGAGGGCGCCGACCGCGCCCACGATCATCTGCGCGAGTCCGCCCCGCGGCTCGACCGGATACCGCTCCCGCAGCAGTCTCGCCCCGGCGGCCGTGATGATGCCGTCCCGCTCCCACTCCGGGAGTTGCTCGGCGAGCCAGCGCTGATGCATGAGAGTCATGAGCGGAACGGGGGACCGTGACCTCGACGCCGGGAACGCGACAATCCTCCGCACACCACCCGGCTGAACGTCCGCGGGCAATGGATCGCGAACGCCAATCCGGCTGATCCCTGATGACGCGAGGGATTGCCCCTGCCTCCGAGCCGGCGTTGTCGGCCAGCGAAGCCTGGATGGCGCAGTGCAGCCGGCATCGAGTGATGCGGAGGGCAGGATGCCCGCAGCGAACGTCCGAGCGAGACGGCGGGAGCAACCCCGGGCCAGGGCCCGGAAGCGGCCCGTGATCAGCCCCCGGCGTACCGTTTCGCCATGTCAGCGAGCGTGATGCACTTCACCTTGCCGGCGTTGCCGGCCTGGCCGAACTGCACCATCCGCTCCGCGCACACCTTCTTCATCGCCTCGCGGGACGGCTTCAGGTAGTCGCGCGGGTCGAACTTGTCGGGCGCCTGGGCAAGGACCTTGCGGATCGCCCCGGTGATCGCCATCCGACAGTCGGTGTCGACATTGATCTTGCGCACGCCGTGCTTGATCCCCTTCTGGATCTCCTCGACGGGCACGCCCCAGGTCTGCGGCATCTTCCCGCCGTAGGTATTGATGATGTCCTGCAGTTCCTGCGGTACGCTCGACGAGCCATGCATCACGAGGTGGCAGTTGGGCACCTTGGCGTGGATCTCCTCGATCCGCTTCATGGCCAGCACATCCCCGTCGGGCTTGCGTGTGAATTTGTAGGCCCCGTGGCTGGTGCCGATGGCTACGGCCAGCGCGTCGACGCCCGTCGCCGCCACGAACCGCGCCGCCTCGTCGGGGTCGGTGAGCAGCTGGTCGTGCGAGAGCTTGCCCGTGGCACCATGGCCGTCCTCGGCCTCGCCCTCGCCGCTCTCCAGCGAGCCCAGGCAGCCGAGCTCGCCCTCCACCGACACGCCCTGGCGGTGGGCCAGGCCCACGACCTCCTTCGTGACCTTCACGTTGTAGTCGAAATCGGCCGGGCTCTTGCCGTCCTCCTTGAGCGAGCCGTCCATCATCACGCTGGTGAATCCGTTGTCGATCGCGCTCTGGCAGGTGGCCGGCGAGTTGCCGTGATCCTGGTGCATGGCGATGGGGATCTGCGGGTAGAGCTCCGCGGCCGCCAGCATCAGGTGCCGCAGGTAGTTGTCCTGGCTGTAGCTGCGGGCGCCACGCGAAGCCTGCACGATGACCGGCGAGTCGGTCTCCTTGGCCGCCTCCATGATGGCCTGGATCTGCTCCATGTTGTTGACGTTGAAGGCGGCCAGGCCGTAGCCGTGCTCCGCGGCGTGATCGAGCAGGATGCGCATGGGGACGAGCGGCATGGTGGATTCTCCGTGGACAGGCGGGGGCTGCGAGAGCCGCAGCGGCGGAAAGCATACGGCAAAAACCTGCGTGGTAGAATCCCCGCAGTCTCACCGCAGCACCTTCCGGCGGCACGGATCGAGCCATGGACCTGCGCCCCGTCACCGATCCTTTCCGCAGCCTGCTCTACGTGGCAGGGGGCTGGGCCTGCCTCGCGATGGCGATGCTGGGCGTCGTGCTGCCGCTGCTGCCCACCACACCCTTCGTGCTGCTGGCCAGCTGGTGCTTCTACCGCGGTTCGCCCCGCATCCACGCCTGGCTGCATCGCTCGCGGACCTTCGGCCCCACGCTCGATGACTGGCACCACTACCACGGCATCCGCCGCGGCCTCAAACACCGCGCCGTCATCATGGTGCTGGCCGTGGTGGGGCTGTCGATGCTTTACAACAGCCTGCCCTGGTGGTTGCGCTACGCGACCGTTGGACTCGTGGCCTGCGGGCTGTACGTGATCTGGACGGTACCCACGCTCCCCGACGACGCGCCCCGGGCGCCCCGCACGCTCGCGGAGTGACCGCGTCAGTGTTCGGCGCTTGCGGCCGGCTCGGGCAGCCAGTGGGTGAGCACGGCGCCCAGCAGCGCGTAGCCGCCCGCGACGGCGGCGCCCACCAGCGCGATCCGCACCGGATCGGGAGGCGTGGCGGCGGCGAACGTCAGCGTCAGCCAGGCCGCCGCCGTGCCCAGCACTCTGCCGCCGATGTTGGCGGCGAAACTTTCGCCGGTGCCGCGCAGGTGCGTGGGAAAGACGAGCGGGATGTAGTTGCCCCAGAAACTGAACTGCGCGACGGTGAGCAGCCCAGCCAGGAAAATCCCCGCCTTGATCCAGGAGAGCGATTCGGCGTTCGCCAACTGCGTGGAGATCCACCAGAACAGCGCGGGCACGACCACGAGCGCCGGCCACTGGAACAGCCGCAGGAGCATGCGGCGGCTGGCGATCCGCAGCGCCGCGAAAGCCAGCAGCACGCGGCCCACGAGGCCGCCGACTTCCTGGAAGATCGTGACCTGGGCCACGGCCTCGTCGGTGGCGTTGCCTGCGATGCTCTTGAGCTTGCCGTCCGCGGGCGCCGGCTTCCCCGCCCGCTCCGCTGCTGCCACGGCCTCCTCCCGCGCAGCCTTGGCCGTCTGCAGGATTGCGGCGTGGCCCTTCGGTCCACCAAGGATCTGCGGCAGTTGCTGGATAGCGCCGAAGGCGATTCCGTAGCTGGCCGCGAAGACGAGCGTGGTGACCATGGTGGTGCGGACGAGCGCCGGGCTGAACAGCTCACGGATGTTCGGTCGCTTGAGCGTGCCGGCCGCCTTCTTGGCCGCCCACACCGGGCTCTCGGGCAGGAAGGGCCTGATGAGGATCAGCGGCAACGCGGGAATGACACCGGAAATCAGCGTGTACCGCCAGGCGTCGTGTCCACCCTGGATCGTGGGCAGCAGGTCGGCACAGCGGGCAGCCAACACGTTCGCCGAGCCGACCAGCAAACCACCGATCGAGGAGAAGGCCTGCGTCCAGCCGAGCACCCGCTCCCGCTGTTCGCGATCCGGAAACAGTTCCGCCAGCCAGGCCACAGCGGCCACGAACTCCACGCACACGCCCACGAACACCAGGCAGCGGAAGAAGAGCAACTGCGGCAGCGACGTGGCGAAACCGGCGGCCAGGGCCGCGAAGGCGTAGAGCAGGATGCTGTACGTGAGCACCCGTCGCCGCCCCAGGAGGTCGGTGAGATAGCCACCGATCAAGCCAAACACGCCCCCGGCCAGGGCCGGGATGAAGAACAGTGCCCGAGCCCACTTCGTGTATTCGGGCGAACCGGGCACGAGCAGCGGCGCACCCTCGGGCGTCATGCCACCGAGCGCCGCGAGCGCCGGCTTGATCACCAGCGGCAGCATCAGCAGTTCGTAGATGTCGAACGCGAAACCGATCGCGGCGATGCCGCACACCAGCCAGCCCGTGGCCGTGAGCCGACCGTCCGTGGTCATTCCAGCGGCTGCCGCGGGTGCCGATTTCGCTGCCATGCTCGATCTCCTCCGGGTCTGGCACGAAAAAGAGGGGTGCCGGTCAGGCTGAACAGCCTACCGGCACCCCGCCCCCTCGAAAATCGTGTCGGTGGCCGGCCCGGCCACCTGCGGCTCAGGGGCCGATCGACGGCGGGTTCTTGGCGAGGAAATCACGCGGGCCGCGCGTCGTGTAGTAAGGGTAGGCCACGGCCCCGGTGGGCGGGCCGGCTGGCTGCACGGCACCGTAGTCGGAGGCGGCCAGTGCCGCCTTCTCATCAGCCGTGAGGTGATGCTTGGCGAGGCCGCCATACCGGCCCGTGTGCGGCTTGTGGCAGGCACCGTCCTGGCAGCCACCCTCCTGACACGCGCCGTCCTGACAGGCACCGTCCTGACAGGCACCCGGTTCACAACCATCCTGCTGACAGGCACCGTCTCGGCAGCGGCCGCCCACATGCTGGGCCTGGTGGTTGTAGGGGCCGTCGGTGTTGAGAAGGAACAGGCGGTCCATGATCGAGCAGCCGCTCGTCGCGCTGATCAGCGCCGTCACCGCGAGCATTCCAAATGAGCGAGAGAGGGAATTCATGGGGCGGGGTTCCCGGGGCGCGTTGCAGATGCCGGCGGCACTCCACCACCTGGCTCCACGACACTGATCCACGGGTTGTATCGGTCGCGCCGTGCGCGCCGGTTGAGAAAACCCTGCGGACGCGAAACGGGGCAATCTGGGGGGGGCACGAGAGCGGCCCCGCCCGGCATCCAGCGTCAGCGCCTCGGCCTTCGTCAGCCGCGGTAACGGCCCACGATCAACGAGATGTTCTGGCCACCGAAGCCGAAACTGTTCGACAACGCATGGTCGCAACGGGCCGCACGAACCTTGTTGGCGACGTAGTCGAGGTCGCAGTCAGGATCCGGCGTCTCGTAGTTGATCGTCGGCGGCAGCAGGCCGTCGCGGATCGCCAGCAGGCACACGATCAGTTCCGTGGCGCCGGCGGCGGCGATGAGGTGGCCCATCATGCTCTTCGTGCTCGACACCGGGATCTTGTAGGCGTGCTCGCCGAACACGTTCTTGATCGCCAGCGTCTCCACGCGATCGTTGACGCTGGTGCTGGTGCCGTGGGCATTGATGTAGTGGATGTCGTGCAGGCCGAGGCCCGCGTCGGCCAGCGCCATGCGGATACAGGAGGCGGCGCCGCGGCCCTCGGGATGCGTATCGGTGATCCGGTAGGCGTCGGCCGTCGAGCCGTAGCCGAGCAGTTCGCCGTGGATCTTCGCGCCCCTCTTCAGGGCGTGCTCCAGGTCCTCCAGCACCACCATCGCCGCCCCCTCGCCGAGCACGAAGCCGTCGCGATCGTTGTCGAACGGGCGGCTGGCCCGGGTTGGCTCGTCGTTCCGCGTGGAGAGGGCCGTGAGCAGGTTGAAGCCCGTCACTCCGAAGGGATGGATCATGCTGTGCGTGCCACCGGAGAGCATCACGTCGGCCTCGCCACGGCGCACGATCTCGGCCGCCTCGCCGATCGCCTGGCTGGACGCGGCGCACGCCGTGAGGCAGTTGAGGTTCGGCCCCTGGGCGTCGAACAGGCCGGCCAGGTGGCCGGCGGGCATGTTCGGCTCCTGCTCCACCTCGGAAAGCGGATGCAGCGTCTCCAACCCCAGCCTGGTGAACTTGGCGACGTCGAGGGTTTCCCCCTCGATGGCGGCCATCATCATGTCGGTGAACGACTCGAAGTCCTGTTGACCCTCACCGCTGCCCAGGTAGATGCCCAACCGCGTGGGATCGGAGGGCAGACCCTTCGGCAGGCCCGCGTCGGCCATCGCCTGCAGGGCGGCGCCCGCGGCGAACCGCGTGTGCCGGCCACAGAATCGCCACGCCTGCTCGTCCTGTCCCTCGTCGGCGATGCTCCAGCCGCGCACCTCGGCGGAAATCTTCGTGGGAAACTCCGAGGCGTCGAACACGGTGGTCAGGCCCACGCCCGAAGCACCAGCGATCAGGTTCTTCCAGAGTTGCTCCACACGCACGCCCAGCGGCGTGATGCAGCCCATGCCCGTGATCACAACCCTGCGCCTGCCGGCCACCATCGCCCGTCCTCCTCTCCCTCGCCATCCGCCGCAGAGGTCACCAATCGGGGCGGGCCAGCGGCTGGCCCGCCTGATCGCGGCCGATGTCGTAGATGTGCATCTGGTCGAGCCACCGCAACAGCTCGTCGGGCTCGAACAGCTTGGGCACGCCCTCACCGGGCTCGAGGTGCGCGAAGAACAGCTCGGCCTCGCCCTGCACCCGCTCGCCCACCGTGCTCTTCACCTTTGTCAGCGATCCGGCGGGCTTGAGGTCGAGCACCTCGGCGTGAAACCGCAGCGTGTCGCCAGGGACAGCGTCGAAGTGGAACTCGGCGGCGGCCACCTTGGCCAGCACCACGCGCCGGTTGTATTCGATGGCATCGGCGACGAGCAGGCCGGCGGTCTGCGCCATGCCCTCCACGATCAGCGAGTTCGGCATCAGTGCCGCCCCCGGAAAGTGGTCGTGGAGGTGCTCCTCGGCCAGGGACACGTTCTTCACCGCGACGGCGTGCCTGCCGCGCACGAACTCGTCGAATCGATCGATCCAGAACCAGCGCATGAAATCCGTTGCGGCGGGAGCCGCCCTGGAGGAAGGGGGTGCCTCGGGACCGACCGACGGTTCGAAGCGCCCGTGATCCGCCCGTCAGCCTGCCAGCTTGCTCTGAACATACCGCACCATGTCCTCCACGGTGAGGGTGTTCGCAAAATTCTGCACGCTGGGGTTGGCCTCGAACTTCGCCAGGTCGGCGAACGGCATGCGCGCCTTGAGGGCGGCGATGCCGGCAGTGTTCACCTTGCCGTTGGTGACGTAGTCGGTGCTGGAGAGCACGTCCTCGGGAAACAGCTCACCGCGCGAGATCTTGATGCCGAACGCCTTTTCGAGGCGGAACACGATGTCGAGGAAGTCGATCGACTCGGCCCCCAGATCACCCACCATGGTGGCCGACGGGGAAACCTCGTCCTCGTCGACTCCAAGGGCATCCACGAGGGCAGCCTTCACCTTGTCATAGATTTCTTCGCGAGACGGCATCGACGGGTCACCTTGGGCGCGGGGAGGGGAAAATCGGGACGTGTGGAGGAAGGTTGTAATCCCACCCCGCCCGCATGGGAACCCGAGCCTACAGATTTTCCGCAGGCAACCCCCTTCCGCCGCAGCGAAACCGGCCCGCCCCTGCCGGCCGACCCCCGCCGGCCTGGTCCCGAAGCATTCCGCGAACGGTCAGCGGACCAACGCCGCCGCCGGCTCAGGCCCGCCCGGGGGGGCCATGGCCTGCGGCGCGTAGGATGCCGCGCCGGGGCTTCCGACAGACCGGGCAACAGGATGCAGCAGCGCCCACAGCCGGCGCATTTCGGCCCGCACGCGGGCGTCGAGGGCGGCTCCATGGGGCTGCCTGTCGGCGAGGTTGTAACGCTCCAGCACGAGCCTGGCGGTGAGGCTGGTGCGGCCGCCCACCGTGCCGCTGGCCTTGATCTTCGTGGTGGTTTCGTCCTGGGAAAGTACCTCGGCGGTCACGGTGAGCACCTTGCCCGGCTCGACGAAATCGCCGTATTTCACGTTCCGGGCCGAGCGCAGCACGACGATGCTGTGGGCGAAATCCTCGCCCAGGCGAATCGTCCAGGCGGCCGCCTGTGTCATCGCCTCCAGCATCAGCACGCCGGGCATGACAGGGAAGCGGGGAAAATGGTCGGCGAGGTACTCCTCGGACAACGACAGGCCCTTGATGGCGGTGATGCTCTTGCCCGGGTCGATGGCGACCACTCGGTCGAGCAGCGTGAAACGCATGGCATCCTCCTTACTGCTTCCGATCCCTGCGAGGAGCACGATCGCGGCGGCCGGCCGGCGCCCGCGATCGGCGAATCCCTTCACAGAATCCGTTCCGCGGTCCGCAGTATAGGGCAAGCCCCTCGCCCCACAACGGTCTGCCGACACCATCGCCCAGCGGCTGCCACGCTGACAGCCGTCATCAGCGGAGCAACCGCCACGGCTTACCGGTCCGGGATCGGCGTTGAACGTTTCGCGGCCGCTCCACGCGAGTGGACAACCCGTTCGCTGGCAGCCGCGATTTCGGCACGGTGTTTGCGATTTGAACGAATCGCAGAAAGCGATTTGCTTTCGGGCACCGGCCCCGTGAATCATTCCGGGCGCATCGCAGCGCCGGGAACGATGCTCCAGGGACGGTGTTGTCCATTCACCTTCCGAGGAGCCTCTGCCATGCCGACGTTTCGCACGGGATTCGCGCTCCCGCTGGATGAGTTGCGCGATGAAATCGACCGTTTCTGGACCACGCTCACGGCCGCGCCTCCGCTACACGGCTGGGGTGCCGGCCGCGGTGCAGGACTGTTCCCCGCGGTCAACATGCGCGAGACCGATGATGCGGTGACGGTGGAGGCGGAACTGCCCGGTCTGGACACCACCGACGTGGAGATTTCGGTGGCCGGTGACGAACTGGTCCTCAAGGGCGCGCGGCCCACGGCCGGCGCAGAGCCGGGCAACGGCAGGCAGAAGCCGGTCACCTGGCACCGGCGCGAACGCGGCAGCGGGAGTTTCGAACGCCGGCTCGAATTGCCGGTGGCGGTCGATGCCACGCAGGTGGGGGCCCGACTCGTGGACGGGGTGCTCACCGTGCGCTGCCCGAAGGCGCCGCAATGCCAGCCCCACAAGGTCGAGGTGCGGACGGCTTGACCCGCGCCGCGGCCCGTTTCATCCACTCCCCATCCTAGAGCCCGAAGGAGGTATCACCATGACCACGCGACTACAGAATCCCGCGCCGGAGCATGCTGCCGAACGACAAGAACAGACCCTCACCTACCAGCCCAACGTCGACATCTGCGACCGCGGTGAGGAGGTGTTGTTCGTGGCCGACATCCCCGGCGCCCGCGCCGCCGGCATCGACGTCACGTTCGAGGACGGCGTGCTCTCGGTGCACGCCGCCGCACCGCTACGCGACCTGCCAGGACGGCCCCTACGTCAGGAATACGGCGTCGGCGACTACCGACGGAGCTTCCGGCTCGGTGACGGCTTCGACGCCGCGAAGATCTCGGCCGACTACCGTCGGGGCGTGATCACCATCCACGTGCCGCGGCTGGCCGCCGTGCTGCCGCGAAAGGTCGAGGTGCGAAGTTCCTGACGGTTCCCCCACGATCGTTGTTCGATGTGTGTCCGAAAACCCGAGAAGGAGACTTCCATGAGCTTGATTCCTTTTCGCACGAAGCGGAGCGGCGGGATGGAACCCGGCAGCATGGCCAGCCTGGCCGACTTTCGCAACGAGATGAACCGCATGTTCGAGGGCTTCTTCAGCCGGCCGCTGGCGACGTCCTCGTGGTTCGACACGATCGAGCCGGGGCAGTGGCTGCCGGCGGTCGACATGTCGGAGAACGATCGGCAGATCCACGTGCGTGCGGAGTTGCCGGGGATCGACCCCAAGGATGTCGACGTGAGTGTTTCCGAGGACCGGCTGGTGATCTGCGGCGAGAAGAAGGCGGCGACGGAGTCGGCAGGCGAAGGCTGGAGCCACCGGGAGAGCCAGTACGGCTGCTTCAGCCGCGCCATCCCCCTGCCCGAGTCGGTCGACCCGGCACAGGTCACGGCGAAGTACGACAAGGGCGTGCTCACGGTGGAACTGACGAAGTCCCCCACCAGCACCTCCCGCAAGGTTCCCGTGCTCACCAAGTGACCGCTGACGACACTGGGGCGGGTATGATCCGGGCCGCGGGAGCGACGCTCCCGCGGCCCGCTTCGCCATCGCGGCCCGAGACCGCCTTCGCCACGACCGCACTGCCATGCCGCTGACCCTCACGCCCGTCACCACCGGTACAGGCCCGCTGGCGATCGACCTGCGGGGCATCCTGCCGGAACGGGTCTCTGCCCTCGGGCTGCCGGCAATCGAGCGGCTCGAGATCAACGCCGACGGCCGAACCTGTGCCTTGGCCGACCTGTTCCATGTCGGCGGCGATCCCGGTGACGGCGCGATCGAGTGCCGCGGCAACTTCTCCCGGGTGCACGGGCTGGCCGCCGGGATGACGCGGGGGCACGTCAGCGTCCGCGGAGACGTGGGGCGCCGCGCCGGTGCCGGCATGACCGGAGGCCGATTCGATGTGTTGGGAGACGCCGGCGACTTTCTGGCCGCTGAAATGGCGGGCGGTGAGATCTACGTGGCGGGCTCAGCCGGCGACAACGCGGCCGGCGCCCTGGCCGGCAGTCCGGTCGGGATGCGGGGCGGCATCGTGATCATCGCCGGCTCCGCCGGCTGCCTGGCCGGCGCCCGGATGCGACGCGGCATCCTCGCCATCGGTGCCAGCTGTGGTACGGCGCCAGCCTTCGAAATGCGGGCGGGAACGGTGGTTGTGGGAGGCGGGGTCGCCGGCCAGCCGGGCCTGGGCATGCGGCGCGGCTCGCTGGTCATGCTCGGGCCACCGGCGGACGTGCCCCCCACGTTCCGCTGCGGAGCCGTCTGGCGGCCCGCCTTCCTGGCACTGCTTTTCGCGCGGCTGCGCCGCGCCGGTTTCGGCCCGGCGGCGCTGGTTCCGAGCGGCCCCTGGCGACAGTGGCATGGCGACATGCTGGCCGGCGGCGGTGGCGAGATCCTGGCCCCGGCCTGACGGCCCCTTTCCAGCCGACCGCGCCGGGCCGCGGGACAATGCGAAAATCTGCCGGTTTTTTCGGGCGGGTTTGAAACACGTGGTATTTCGGCTACCTTTTGGGATTCCCGCTCCCAGCACCCACGCCACCACACATGCCCACGATCAGCCAACTTATTCGCAGCCGTCGCCGCCCCAAGCGGAAGTTCTCCAAGTCCCCGGTGCTCGACCGCTGCCCGCAGAAGCGCGGCGTCTGCCTCCAGGTCCGCACCATGACGCCGAAGAAGCCCAACTCGGCGCTGCGGAAGATCGCCCGCGTACGGCTCTCCAATCAGAAGGAAGTCACCGTCTACATCCCCGGCGAGGGACACAACCTGCAGGAGCACTCGATCGTGCTCATCCGCGGCGGTCGTGTTCGCGACCTGCCGGGCGTGCGTTACCACATCATCCGCGGCGCCCTCGACACGCTGGGCGTGCAGGGTCGCAAGCAATCCCGCAGCCTCTACGGCGCGAAGAAGGGGTAATCAATCATGGGCAAGATCACCGCCAGTCGCGAACAACTCCGTCCCGATCCCCGCTATGGATCGCTGCTCGCCAGCAAGTTCATCAACTGCCTGATGGAAGACGGCAAGAAGAGCGTGGCCCAGACCATCTTCTACAAGGCGATGGACATCGTGGCCAAGAAGATCACGGAGACCGAACCGGTCGAGGTCTTCAACCGGGCCGTTGAAAACGTCAAACCGGCCGTCGAGGTCCGGTCCAAGCGGGTCGGTGGTGCGGCCTACCAGGTGCCGATGCAGGTGAATCGCAACCGGCAGCAGTCGCTGGCGATCCGCTGGCTCCTGCAGGCCGTCCGCGAGAAGAAGGGCCGTGGCACCTACGAGAAACTGGCCGAGGAAATCATCGCGGCCTACAAGCGCGAAGGTGCTGCCGTGACAAAGCGCGACAACGTGCACCGCATGGCCGATGCCAACAAGGCGTTCGCCCATTTCGCCTGGTGAAACCAGGCGAAATGCCTGCTTCACGTCGGCAATGCCTTCCATGGCCATTGCCGTCTGGTCGGTCGTACGCCGCACGACACAGGGCTCATCCTGATGCCCACGCCTGGTGAAACCAGGCGAAATGCCTGCTTCACGTCGGCAATGCCTTCCATGGCCATTGCCGTCTGGTCGGTC
>QWPN01000101.1 GCA_003671185.1 Planctomycetota bacterium | reverse complement strand
TGCAGGGCTCGCACCACGTGGCCCAGTAGTGCACGAGCACGGGAGTGCCCCGCAGCGATTCCAACGAGAACTGTTTGCCGTCGAGCGCGGTTCCGGTGAGCGAGAGCGGCTTGCCTACGCTTTCCAGACGGCGGGCCGCACCGCGGGCCTTGCGGGCCGGCACCGCGTCGGGAAAGTCCTTGATGATGGCGGCGTAGCGATCGAGCGCCTCCTTCTCCCGGCCGGAGAACTCGTCGGCGATGCCCAGCTGCAGCATCGCTTCCGCCGCGTCAGCCGCCCGCGGATGCTGCTCGACGAACCTCCCCAGTTCCTCGATCCAGGCAGCCTGCACCTTTTCCACGTCGGCCCCCGACTGCTGCATGCCGGCGGCGTACCGGGCCTGCGCCAGCCGGAAGGCGACGAATGCCGCCGTCTCCTCGTCACCGGCCACCTCGGCGGCGATTTTTTCGAGCTTGCCCAGACCCTCCGGCACGGTCGCATCCTGGACGGCGGCGGCCAGCGTTTCCGCCAACTGCTTCGTCCAGAATGTCTTGTCGGCGTCCGCGGCCGCCGCACGCACCTCCTCGAGCACGGCGATCTGCTGGGTCAGCAGATCATTCCGGGCGGCGTCGTTGGCCGTCGAGAGCCGGGCTTCGATGTCGCGCAGCTTGGTCAGCAGCGGCTTCAGCGACTCGTCCTCGGCCGGGCCGGCCGCCGAGGCGGCACCCGCGATCCGCGGCGCGAAGAATGCGAAAGACTCGCCGGCGCCGGCCTGCTCGCCGGCCATCTGTGGCGCGTCGATGGGCCGCCAGGCGTCGCCGCAGCGCACCAGCGCTCCGATGAACACCTGCCCGCTGCCGTTCTTCCCCTCGACGAGCGCCGCCACGTTGTCGTAGGCCTGCACGTCCTTTTCCGTGCCGGAACTGCCGGCAGGTACGAGGCCCGGGGGCTGCGGGGTGAGCATGCCGGCCCATTTGGCATCGGGGCCGAACTGCTTCTGCGCTGCCGCCAACTTGGCAAAATTGGCGGGTGCGGCGGCGACGTGTTGCAGGAGTTCCGCCAGCCGCTCCCCCTCGAAGCCGGCGGTCTTGAGATCCTCCTTGGTGGGCAGCAGCCGGGCGAACGCCGCGGCGTCACGGTCGCGGAGGGCATCGACGACCTCGGCGGTGGCCTCCTCCGCGGAGATCGCCAGCCAGGCGTCGATCGTGTCGTTCGCATCGCGGTACACCGCCCAGCGGCCGCCGGCCGAGTTGAGCCAGCGCGACTGGTCGACCTTGGTGTCGTGGTCGGAGTCGATGTCGCGATACACCTCGACACCGTCCTTGTAGTAGCTCCAGCGGTCGACCACGCGATTGCCGTTCGTGTCGGCGAAGGCCCGCAGCACCTGGCCGCCCGGCCCGCGCACCACAAGCGCGCTCACGCCGCCCTCCTTCTCCTGGCTCATCGTGGCCGACTTGGCATCATCGGGCTTGAGCCGGTCGTAGTCGACCCGCTTCTGCTTGGGCTGAACGGCGAGCGCCTCCTCCACCGACGGCGCGGCGGCCGCGGAGCCCAAGGTGGCGAGAGCGGCGGCGAGGCACGGGATGATGACGTGAACGTTCATGGTCGGGCGCGAGGGGATCGGCATCGGCACGGCTCCTGCGGGGTGCGGGCGACCCTGAAAACCTATCCGGAAGCCCGTCCGGCGCCAGCGCCATTTCCCCGGCATGCGGCCGGTGCGGCCGTCGCCACCACCCCTTTGAACTTCGAGCGCACCATACCTACACTCGGGGCGAGGTCCGCGCGCGTAGCTCAGTTGGTTAGAGCGCCACCCTGATAAGGTGGAGGTCCCAAGTTCGAATCTTGGCGCGCGCAGTCACATGCCGGGGTCCGAGCCCCGGCGGCAGAGAGTCGGGAACGCATCCGACCGCATCGCCGGACGCGATGTGGTCGACCGAGGGACCCTCGGCGTTCCCCCAGGTCAACACAAGCTGAAACAGCCAGGTATGGGTTTTTCAGCGTCACACACGGGGACGTAGCTCAATTGGGAGAGCACCGCCTTTGCAAGGCGGGGGTTGAGGGTTCGATCCCCTTCGTCTCCATTTCCCGCCGTGCGGCACGCGACGCTCCGATGACCCCGCCCGACCACGTGACAGGGCTGGCACCGCGTGGCGAACTGCAGCAACTGCTCGATTCCCTGCTGGTGCCCGGCGGCCCGCGGCCGATCGCTCTGGTGATCTGCGACGTCGTGGCTCTCAAGTTCGTCAACGAGCGGGATGGCTTCCTGGCGGGGGATGCCGTGCTGGCCGCCGCTGCCGCCACCCTCCGTGCCGCCGCTACGGACACCGCGCTGCTGGCGCGGCTCGGCGGCGACGAGCTCGTGGCCGTGTTCACGGGGCCGGCCGCGCCCGCGGCTGCGAGCCGTGCCGCCAGCAGTCTGGCGGCCACGGTGGCGCCGCGGCTGCACGCGGCCGCGGTGATCGCCGAAATGATGGACACCCCCGGATCCCTCATCGATCGGCTCTATGCAACGATGCGCCGATCCTGAATAATCGGGGTCGTTTCGATCGCAGCTTCTCCCCCCTCCACGCCTGTGGCCCCCTGGCCACGGCCCCCCCGCCATGTCAGCCGCGCCCCCCGTGTCTCCAGTCGCCGCCGGCACCCGCCGCAACGACATTCGCAACATCGCGATCATCGCCCACGTCGACCACGGCAAGACCACGCTGGTCGACTGCCTGCTGCAGCAGAGCGGCCAGTTCCGCGCCAGCCAGCTCTCCGAGCGGATGCTCGACTCCAACGACCTGGAGAAGGAGCGCGGGATCACGATCCTGGCCAAGAACATCGCGGTCGAGTGGAAGGGGACGAAGATCAACATCATGGACACCCCCGGCCACGCCGACTTCGGCGGCGAGGTGGAGCGGGTGCTGCGCATGGCCGACGGGGCTCTCGTGCTCGTCGACGCCGCCGAGGGGCCCATGCCCCAGACGCGGTTCGTGCTCTCCAAGGCGCTCGAATGCCGGCTGCGGCCGGTGGTGGTGGTCAACAAGATCGACCGCCCCGACGCCCGGCCGCTGGAGGTGCTCGACGAGATCCTGGGGCTGTTCCTCGAACTCGGCGCCGACGACGACCTGGCCGACTTCCCCTTCGTGTATGCCTCGAGCCGCGGCGGCTACGCCTCGCACGACCCGGCCGTCCGCGAGGGCACGATGGAGCCGCTGCTCGACCTGGTGCTGGAGAAAATCCCCGGCCCGCTCGTCGACGAGACGGCGCCGCTGCGGATGCTCGTCACCACCCTCGACTGGTCCGACTACGTGGGCCGGATCGCGATCGGCCGCGTGGAATCGGGAACGCTCACCAAGGCCTCGCCGGTGGTGCGGTCCACGGCGTCGGGCGGCCTCGTGCCGGCGAAGCTGGTCGGCGTGCAGTTGTTCGACAAGCTCGGCCGGGTGGACGTCGAGCAGGCGACGGCGGGCGACATCGCCGCGGTGAGCGGCATCGAGGACGTGGAGATCGGCGACACGATCTGCGACGCCGCCGATCCCCGCCCGCTGCCCCGGCTCACGGTGGACGAGCCCACGCTCTCGATGGTGTTCGGCATCAACACATCGCCGCTGGTGGGCCGTTCCGGCAAGTTCCTCACCACGCGGCACCTCCGCGATCGCCTCATGAAGGAGCTGGAGCGGAACGTGGCCCTGCGGGTGGAGCCGATCGAGGGTTCCGAGCAGTTCGCCGTGTCCGGCCGTGGCCTGCTTCACCTCTCCGTGCTCATCGAGACCATGCGCCGCGAGGGGTTCGAGCTGTCGGTGGGCAAGCCGCGGGTCATCCTCCGCAAGGAGGCGGATCGCACCCTGGAGCCGTTCGAGACGCTCGTCGTGGAGGTGCCGCACGAGAAGCTCGGCCCCGTCATGGAACTCACCGGTTCGCGCCGTGGCCAGCTCGTGCACATGGGATCGCGAGGCGAATTTGCCCACGCCGTGTTCTCGATCCCGGCCCGCGGCCTGATCGGCCTGCGCACGCGGGTGCTCAACGCCACGCAGGGTACCGCCATCATGCACCACCGCTTCGAGGCCTGGCGGCCGCTGGAAGGCGAGGTGTCGGGGCGGGCCAACGGGGTGCTCGTGTCGATGGTTCCCGGCAAGGCCGTGGCCTTCGGGCTCGACGGCCTGCAGGAACGGGCCGACCTGTTCATCGAGCCGGGTGACGAGGTCTATGAGGGGATGATCTGTGGCGAGAACGCCCGTAGCGACGACATGACCGTGAACCCCACTAAGGAAAAGAAGCTGACGAACATGCGGGCCAGCGGCAGCGACCGCAACATCCTCTTGAAGCCGCCCCGGCGCATGTCGCTGGAGGAGGCGCTCGAATACATCGAGGAGGACGAACTGGTGGAGGTCACGCCCGCGGTGGTGCGGCTGCGGAAGATCCTGCTTTCGGAGCACGAACGGCGCAAGGTGTCGCGACAGAAGGCCAGCGCCACCTGACGGCGGACGGGGTGTCGATTCATCACCCGCTCCACGGGTGCAGCGAGAGCGTCGTCGTGCTCCCTCGTGGGAGCGCGGTGGGGCAACGCTCGGGCCTGCGGGGACTGGGTGGCAGCGACGCCATTGGTGTCGGCGCACCAACACCGATTCTCATGGGTGCCCCTGGTGCATGATGGCGTGACGAGCCCGGATCCCCGACCATCTCCTGTCACGATCGGCGCTCGTGCAGCAGCACGTGAAGGCCGCACGCCACGACCGTCAGCCCGGCCATCACTCCCGCAACAACCGCACCCGTGCCCGAGCCGAACCCGTGCGATCCAACGATCAGGCTGGTCGGCACGAGAAAACCGCCAGCCGTGACAGCCATCGCCCCCAGCACGCTCCGGACAGGGGCGGTTCACTCGCTCCGAACCGATACAAACCGGCAACGCTCCTGGAATTCGAGGGGCTCCCTGTCAGCGAAACGGCTCGGCGGACCAAGGACGCACAAACGAGTCTCGTGTCGCCACCTTCGTTCGTGGCCTCAGACTGATCGCGACATGAACCTCGCGCTGGCTGGTCCAGTTGTCCGCAGTGCTCAGACGCCGCGAAAGCTCGGTGCAAGCTTCGGCACCGCGCCGCCGGATCGGCCCAGCCCGGACGTCCACTCGAATCAGCGCGGGCTACTCACCGGGGCACCAGGCATCACGAACGCACCCAGTGTGCAAGAACGGGAAAAGCCCGTCAGAACTCGTAGGCGTGGCCTGGAACCACGAATTCCAGGTTCGGAATATCGAGAGCCGACAGTTCCCGGGCGATCTCCGCTGCGTATCTCGCTTTGCGGTGCACGACGATCCAGCGCGCGTCGCGACCCAGTTTGCGGATCTCGGCCGCGAAGGTGGAGGGGCAGTGATGGCCGGTGGCCGCAGCCAGTTCGCGGAGCGACTCCGGAAAGCTGCACTCCATGAACACGACAGCCAGTCGCGGGCAGGCGGCGGCATGCCGCCAGAAGGCGTCGGTGGGGCCGGTGTCGGACGGAAACGCCACGGCGGTCGTGCCGTCGTCCACCAGCAGTCCGATCGCGTCCACGCCGTGTGAGACGGGCAACGGCGTGATCGTCATCCCGGCGCGGATCACCGGCTCCAGGACGCGGATCGGGGTGCCGTGCACGAACCGGTCCGGGCCCGTGGAGAGGGCGAAGAAGTCGGGCCATACCCGGCCGTTGAACACGTCGCGGTGAATGAACTCCAGGACGTCGGCGCTGCCCAGCAACTCCACGCACTCGTTGCCCGGCCGGTAGACGTTCTCCAGCAGGATCGGCAGGGAGGCGATGTGGTCGACGTGCTCGTGCGTGAGGAATACGTGCCGCACCCGTTCCTGGCGGCTGAGGTCGGCCATCAGTCCCACCGAGCCGGCGTCGATTGCCAGCACGTCGTTGACCAGGAACGAGACCAGGAACTGCGAGTCGGACACCGGGACGCTGGAGGGAAGCAGTTCGACCTTCATGAGGATCTCTTCCCTTCCTCGAGGTTGGCGATCTCGACGGCGAAGAACTGGCGAATCTTGCGGAAGATGTCCTGCACCTCCGGGACCGGAGGGGTGCTGCCTGCGATGGCCAACTCCCGCTTGGCAAGCCGCGTCCGCAGGGCTGCCCCCAGTTCCTCCACGAGTTCGGGCCGTACCTTGAGGATCCTGCGGAACGACTCGTTGCCGATTTGCAGGAGCCGTGTCTCCTCGAGGGCCGTCACGGTGGCCACCCGCGGCGCGCCCGTCATCAGCGACATCTCGCCGAAGTATTCGCCGGCCTCGAGCACGGCCAGCCGCGCGGGCGGAGCATTCTCAACCTGCGCCGTGACCTCGACCCGGCCGGTCATGATGATGAACATGCTGCCGCCCGGGTCATGCTGGTGGATCACCTGTTCGCCGCGGGCGTAGACACGATCGGCGTTCTCGGCCGCCAGCAGCCGGAGCTGTTCCGGCCCCACGGCCGCCAGCACGCCCACGCGGGCCAGGCTGGCGACGCGGCGTTCGACGCCGCTGGCGGCCGGCTCCGCAGGCTGGGGCGGCAGTTCCGTGAGGCGGACGGCATGGGTGGCCACCGGGATCTCGATGCCGTGCCGTGCCAGGGCGTACCAGACGCGGTCCCGGGCCATGCCGTCGACCCGATCCCGCTTGTCGAACTCCGTGGTGAACAGTCGCACCCAGTGCTCCACGCCTCGTTCCTTGAAGTCGCTGGTCACGACGGAGGGGGCGGGGTGCTCGAGGACGCCGAAGCTGCCGCGCAGGGCGTCCAGGATGATCTCCTGCACACGCTGCGGCGGGACGTCGTAGGGCGTGACCACGTAGAGCGAGCGTCGCGACCACGGCTCCGGCCTGGTGAAGTTGCGGATCGAAGCCTGCGCCAGCTGTGCGTTGGGGATCGTCACCGTGGCCTCGTCGAGCGTGACCACGGTCGTGGCTCTCCAGTTTGTCTCCACGACTCGGCCCACATGGGCTGGATTCTGGTCGTACTGGATCCAGTGCCCGAGTTCGAAGGGGTGCTCGGTGTGGATCGCCAGGCCGGCGAACACGTTGCCCAGCGTGTCCCTGAGGGCGAAACCGAGCACGGCGGTGACGACCGCGGAGCCCGTGAACAGGTTCTCGGCATTGACGCCCGACTCGTAGAGCACGGCGACCACCGCCACCGCCACCGCCAGCCAGCGCAGCACGTCGAGGAGGATCTGCGGCATGGGCCGCAGGATCCGTTCCCAGGCCGACACCGTGGCCACGAGCAGCACCGACTGGAGCAGCGACGCCAGCAGCAGAAGCCCGCCGCCGTCGAGCGCCACCTGGGGTGCGCTCGGCGCGTTGGGAAACAGCAGGGCGATGGCGAACGGGAGCGGGGCCAGGAGGATGAACGCCAGTGACCAGAAGGCCATGCGCTTGCGTCCCCGGGGCAGGGTGACGAAGAGGACTGCCAGGGCCACGCACGCAGCCACGAACTTGCGTTGCAGTTCCAGGTCGCTGCATGGTGCGGCGAGCCAGCCCAGCCAGGATGGTGCGGCAGCGAAGAGGTCGACCATGGGCAGTCGTAGCCTGCGGGGTGGGGTGGATGGCCGGAAATGGCCGAACCCCGCGGCATTGTGCCGGGGCGTGGGGGCGGCGACAAACCCCGGCGGGCGGCCGGCGGCTTCGCTGCCGCCGGCACGCGGTGGACTCCCGCCCGAAGATACGCTATCTTTCGAGGCTTCGCGGACGGGCGACGGTCGTCCCGCCGCGGCGGATCGACTTGTGCGGAGATGGCATGGTCAAGTTGACGGTACGCGAGCGCGAGAGCATTCAGGAGGCGGTGCGTCGCTTCCGCAAGTTGGTGGAGCGGAGCGGCATCAAGAAGGAGATGCGGCGGCGCGAGTTCTTCGAGAAGCCGAGCGAGACCAAGCGTCGGGCCCGCCTGCGGGCAGAGCGCCGCACGAAGCGCAATCGGCTGCTGGGCGTCTGATCTCAGGCCCCTCTGGCCGCACTCGTTCGCAAAGGCACCGCAGCGTGCCTCGCTCTGGGGCCGTCAGCTCCAGTCCAATGCCACGTCCAGCCAGGGGGCGTCGTGCGTTGGCCAGCCGGTGCTGATCCGGTCCACGCCGGTCGCCGCGATCTCGGCCGCGGTGTCGAGGCGGATGCCCCCCGACGCCTCCAGCGTCACGCTCGGAGCGAATTCATCGCGCAGGGCCACGCAGCGACGCAGTTCCTCCACGCCCATGTTGTCGAGGAGCACGATATCGGGGGCGGCGGCCAGCACAGCCTCGAGGTGAACGATGGAGTCGATCTCCACCTCGACCACCATCCGCTCCGCCCGCGACGGCGGGAAGGTGCGTGCGAGGAACTCGCGGCCCAATCGCACGGCGTCGGCCGGTGCGATTCCAGTTGCGGCCAATGCACCGAGATGGTTGTCCTTGATGAGGATCGCATCGAACAGCCCCAGCCGGTGGTTCCAGCCGCCCCCCATGCGTACGGCGTACTTCTCGAGCAGCCGCCAACCGGGCACCGTCTTGCGGGTGTCGTAGACGCGGCAGCGGGTGCCGGCGACGGCGTCGACGAGGCGGCGGGTGGCGGTGGCGATACCGGAGAGTCGGCCCAGCAGGTTGAGCACCACACGCTCGGCGGCCAGCACGCTCCGCGTGGCGCCGGCCAGCGTGGCCACGGTGTCGCCGGCGGCGACCGTCGTCCCGTCCGCAACGAGCGGCAGCCATTCGAGTCGCGGATCCGCAACCCCGTTCACCACGCCGGCGGCCGGAAGCCCCGCGATCACTCCCGGCCTGCGGACCACGACCTGCAGGCGGCTCGTGGCGGCGGCGGGGATGAGCCCTACGCTCGTCCAGTCGCACTCGTGGCCGAGGTCCTCGGCGAACCAGCCCACCGCCAGTCTGGCGACGTGCTCGGCCAGGTGACGGTTCCAGGCCAGTTGCTGGAAACCCGGCCCGCACTCGCTGTCGCGCGGCAGTGAATCGGGTTCGATCATGCGTCGAAGGGAGGAGTGCGGAGAGGCGCTGGAGGCGGGTCGTCTATCCTATCAGGGACGCCGTATCCGCAATCCGCCAGGTTCCGCCATGACCGCCTCCGATCCCGTCGCCCCGCTGCTGCCCCCCCGCGTGCAGCCGTTGATCGCGGCCGCCGTGGTCGCCGGCCTCGTCGCGATCGCCGTGTGGGCTGCCGCCGGTGGCTGGTTCAACGGGGGCATTGTGCATCACGACGCGCCGCCGGCCACCACGGCGGCCTTCACCGTGAACGTCAACTCTGCTGGCGTCATGGAACTCTCGCAGCTGCCCGGGCTGGGGCCGGCCACCGCCGAGCGGATCGTCGAGCACCGCCGTCAGCACGGTCCGTTCGCGAGTCTCGAGTCCCTGCTCGACGTGCCGGGCATCGGTCCGCGCACGCTGGAGGATCTGCGGCCCCACCTGCGGCCGATCCGTTCCCGCGAGACCGACCGATGAACCCGCCGGCGCGGCAGCTCGATCCCGGTGTCTTCGAACTGGTGGCCCCCTACGAGCCGGCGGGCGACCAGCCGGCCGCCATCGACGCGCTGGTCCGCGGCGTGCAGGAGGGGCGACCGTCCCAGGTGCTGATGGGGGTGACGGGCTCGGGCAAGACCTTCACGATGGCCAACGTCATCGCCCAAGTGGGCCGCCCCACGCTCGTGCTCTCGCACAACAAGACGCTCGCCGCCCAGTTGTACGCCGAGTTTCGGGATTTCTTCCCTCACAACGCCGTGCACTACTTCGTCAGCTACTACGACTATTACCAGCCCGAGGCCTACATTCCGCAGCGCGACATCTACATCGAGAAGGATGCCGCCATCAACAAGGAGATCGACCGGCTGCGGCTGGCCGCGACCAGCGCGCTGGTGAGCCGCCGCGACGTGGTCGTGGTGGCTAGCGTGTCGTGCATCTACGGCCTGGGATCACCTGACGACTACCGGGCCATGGTGGTGCGGCTGGCCAGCGGCATGACGCTGACCCGCGAGACCCTGCTGGAGAAGCTCGTCTCCATCCACTACGAACGCAGCGACGTGGCTTTGGAGCGGGGCAAGTTCCGCGTCCGAGGCGACTCGATCGATGTCTGGCCGCCCTACGACGAACTGGCCTGCCGGATCGAGTTCTGGGGAGACACGGTGGAGTCGATCGCGGTCACGCACCCGGTGAGCGGCGAGGTGGCGGCCCGCAAGGACGAGATGTACTTCTACCCCGCCCGCCACTTCGTGATGCCGGAGGACCGCATCAAGGCCGCCGTGTCGACGATCCGGGCCGAACTCGACGCCCGCCTCGAGGAACTCAAGTCGCAGGGCAAATTGCTGGAGGCGCAGCGGCTGAACGCCCGCACCCGGTTCGACATCGAGATGCTGCTCGAGGCCGGCTTCTGCCCAGGCATCGAGAACTATTCGCGCCCACTCAGCGGCCGGGCCGCCGGCAGCACCCCGGGCACGCTGTTCAACTACTTTCCCGAAGACTTCCTGTTCTTCGTCGACGAGTCGCACGTCACGGTGCCCCAGGTGCGCGGCATGTACGCCGGCGACCGGAGCCGGAAGACGACGCTCGTGGAGCATGGCTTCCGCCTGCCCAGCGCCCTCGATAACCGGCCGTTGATGTTCGAGGAGTGGGAGCAGCGGCTGCGGCAGACGGTGTTCGTGTCGGCCACTCCCGGCCCCTGGGAACTGGCCCGTACCGGCGGCGAGGTGGTGGAGCAGGTGATCCGGCCCACCGGCCTGCTCGATCCCGTCATCGAGATCGTGCCGGCGAAGCAGCAGGTCGTGCACCTGTCGGCGGAGATCGAGCGGACGGTGGCCGCCGGCCAGCGGGTGCTCGTCACCACGCTCACCAAGAAGCTCGCCGAGGACCTGACGGCCTACTTCCAGGAGCGCGACGTGCGCTGCCGCTGGCTGCACAGCGAGCTCGACGCCTTCGAGCGGGTGGAATTGCTGCGCGAGCTGCGTGCGGGCACGTTCGACGTGCTCGTGGGCGTGAACCTGCTGCGCGAGGGTCTCGACCTGCCCGAGGTGTCGCTGGTGGCTATCCTCGACGCCGACAAGGAAGGATTCCTGCGCAGCGAGACGTCGCTGATGCAGACGATCGGCCGCTCGGCACGGAATGTGGATGCGCGGGTGATCCTCTACGCCGACACCGTGACGGAGTCGATGCAGCAGGCCGTCGACGAGACGCGGCGGCGGCGGACCCTGCAGGAGGCCTATAACCGCGAGCACGGGATCACGCCGGAGACGATCCGCAAGGAAATCCGCGCGGGCATCGAGGCGGAGGCGGCCTCGAGGACCGTGGCCTTCGAGGCCGTGGGGCAGGGGGACGAGAGCCGGCAGCGGGCGGCCGAAGTGCTCGAGCAGCTGGAGGCCGAGATGATGCAGGCCGCGGCGGAGCTCGACTTCGAGCGGGCCGCCGTGCTGCGCGACCGGATCGCGGCGGTGCGGGCGGGCGAACGACCAGGTGGCCGCCCGGGCAGGGGGCGATCGTCCGGCCGCATTCCTCGGCCCAAACGCCGCTAGCTTGGGTTGGGCCTGGCGCGGCCGAATGGCGCCATCGCGGTGCCAAGGCAACGCTGTTCCCCTAGGATGGTCTCATGCTCGAATCTCCTTCCAAGACGGCGCTGCCATCCACCGAGTCCCCCACTCCGGACGCCTTGGCGGACCTGTTGCAGAACCCAGACCGGCTCTGGGAGGCGGTCTGCGACACCACGGACGCGTACGTTGCCGTCATCGATCGGTCTGGCATCATCCGCTTCTGCAACCGGGTCGATGACGGTTTCACGCGGGATCAAATCGTGGGGCACAGCTTCGTCAGGTTCACGCTGCCGGAGTCGATGGCTCTCCTCTTGCGAACCCTGGAAGAGGTGTTCGAAACCAGCAGTCCGCGGTCACTGGAGACCACGGTGCGGCGGCCGACGGGGGAGCTGAACTACTTTTCGATCCAACTCGGGCCGGTGGCGCTTGACGGCCGGACGGTGGCCGTGCTGGCCTGTGCGCGAAGCATCCGGCCGTTGAAGGAGTCGGAGCAGGCGTTGCAGCGCGAGCGGAACGGCCTGCGCAGGCTGCTGGAGATCCAGGAGCGGGAGCGGCAACTGGTTTCCTACGAGATCCACGACGGCCTGGCGCAGTATCTCACGGGCGCGCTGATGCACCTGCATGCCTGCCAGCATGCCGAGCGCACGGAGCCGGCGGCGCGGGAACTGGACGCGAGCATCCGCCTCGTGCAGGCGGCCGTGGACGAGTCGCGGAGGTTGATCGGCGGGCTCCGGCCTCCCGCGCTCGACGAACTGGGCATCACCGCGGCGATCGAATCGCTGGTGGTGGACGCTCGAGCCGAGATTGCCAACGTGTCGTTCACGGCGGAAATGTCCGGCAGCCGGTTGCCCGCGGCGTTGGAGACCATCCTCTTTCGCATCGCCCAGGAGTCGCTCTCCAACGCGCGGCGGCACTCCGCGGCGCGGTCGGCCCACGTGCGCCTGACCCGCGACGGTGGCTTTGTGCAGGTGCACGTCAGCGACGACGGCCAGGGGTTCGATCCGCTCTGCGTCCCTGAAGATCGTTTCGGCCTGGAGGGCATCCGGCAGCGCTGCCGGATGCTGGGGGTCGAGCCGCGGATCGAGTCGGCGCCGGGGCGGGGGACGACGATCGAGGCCACCCTGCCCATTTTGCCGCCATCCGGGGTGGCGTGATCGCCGCCGGGCCGCGGCTGCCCCGAGGCGCCAGGCGGAGTTCGTCAGCCTGCCTTGCGCAGGGCGTCGAGCGAGCGGCCCAGCCGACGTCGGCCGGTGGCCGGGGCGGCCGCCTCGAGTACGGCAGGAGCGCGGGGGGCGGCCAGCCGTGCCCGCAGCGATTCTGCCAACGCCGTGCCGAAGTCCTCTTCGTGGGTCCGGCCGCCCACGTCCTCGACAGCGTCCGCGAAGCCCAGCACCACGGCCTGGCGCACGCCCTCACGAATCCATTCGAATAAGCCCATGGCCGTGTCTCCCTGACGTCATGGCAGGCCACCCTTGCCTGCCACCGTCTTCGTATCGGCGGCCTGCCGGTCCGCCTGCATCCACTCGCCGCCGCGTGCGGGCGCCGGATTCTAGGCAGGATGTGCCGGCGCGGGGGCGTCGGCGCGGCGTAGGCAGATCAGGCACATGTCGTCGCTGCGCACCTGGCCGGCGGCGTGCCGCTCGACGTCGGCGAGGATACGCCGTCCCAGGTCTCCGGCCGCTGCCTCGAGCGGTTCTGCCAGCACCGCTTCCAGCCGCTCCAGTCCATAGCAGCGGTCCTCGTGGTCGAGGGCCTCGCTGATTCCGTCGGTGCAGAACACGAGGGCCGCGCCGGGGGCCAGATCGACCGTGCAGGAGCGGAACTCCCGCCCGGACGCCATGCCCAAGGGTAATCCTCCCAGGTCTGCCGCCACGGCTCGCACGTCCCCCCCCGGCCCGCGCAGGAAGGCCGGCAGGTGCCCGGCGTTGCAGAGCGTGATCCGGTGCACCGCAGGGTCGAGCACGGCCACGATCAGCGTGGCGAAACGGTCGTCCCAGCCGCCGCGCAGAAACGTTTCGTTGATGCGGGCCACCGCCTGGCCGAGATCGGGCTCACTGGCCAGGCAGTAGCGCACGTCGGCGGAGAGCGCCGCCATGAGCAGTGCCGCGGCGACACCCTTGCCGGAGACGTCGGCCAGCACGACGGCCAGACGGTCGCCGGGCAGGGGCACGTAGGCGAAAAAATCACCGCCCACGTGCCGGGCTGCCTCGTAAAAATCGAAAATGTCGTAGCCGGGGATCTCGGGTGGCCGTGATGGAAGCAGTCCCTGCTGCACGCGGTGCGCCAGCTCGAGGTCGCGGTTGAGGTGTTCCCGCTCAACCCGCTCGTCGTGGGCCAGCGCCTGCTCGATCGCCTGTGAGGCCTGGCCGGCGATGCCCGCCAGCACGTCGAGGTCCTCCTGGGTGAAGCCGTCGCGCACGTCCCGCGAATCCACCTGCACGACGCCCATCAAACCGCCGTCGGCACGTGTCACGGGCACGCACATTACGGAGCGGATGCGGCAGTCGAGCAGGCTCTCGCTGCCGCCGAAGCGGCTGTCGGTCGTGGCGTCGGCGGAGAGGATCGCCCGCCGGGAGCGGGCCACGTGGTTCATCAGGGAGAGGCTGAGCCGCAGCGGGCCCGGATCTGCGCCGCTGCGCATCCGCCGCGCCCGGAGCACGAGCCGCTGCGACTGCGGGTCTTTGAGGAGCACGAAACCGCGCTCGGCTCCGGGGAAGATGCCGAACAGTCCGTCCAGCATCCGGGGCAGCACCTCGTCGAGGGAGAGCGAGGCGCCGATCGCGCGGTTGAGACCGAGCACTGCCCGCAGTTTCGCCTCGGCCTGTCCACCCACCGGCATGTCCGACGACGACGGCACCTCCACCTGCGAGACAATCACGGAACTCGGCGGATCGTCGTTGGCCAGCGGATCATCGCAGCCGGTCGCGGCCCCGGCGTCGTCGACGAGCGGTTCCGAGGGCTGATTCACGAAGAACCGGAAGCGGTGGCCGCAGATCGACACCTCGTCGCCCTCGTCGAGCCGCTGCCGGCCCGAAAGAGCGCGGCGGTTGACGATTGTGCCGTTGCGACTGCGCAGATCCTCGATCGAAGCCTCACCCGCGGCGATCATGACGGCGGCGTGTTGCCGGCTGACAGCGGCCGCGTCGATCACCAGATCGCAGTCGGGGTGGCGGCCGATGAGCGTGCGTTCCCGTTCGAGCGTGAACCGCTCGCCGCTGCGGGGGCCGGTCTGGAATTCGAGGAACGGCACAGTGGTGGTTGTGGTCGCTGGGTTCCGCCGGGAGCGGCCCGCCACGAATGCGGAATTGCCGACGTCCGCCCGGGCGGTTAATCTGCCCGAGTGGAGACGGCGTGGCGTGTGCGTACAGCATACCCGCCGGTGGCGGCCTCGCCTGCCGCCCCGCTGTCTCGCGGCATCCCATGATGGGGAATGGTGTAACGGTAGCACGACTGGCTCTGAACCAGTTAGTCTAGGTTCGAATCCTAGTTCCCCAGTTCTTTACCTCACGCGCCGGTGGGCTTGCCGTGCACAATCTGTGCTTCGTCCGTCGGACCTCACGCGCCGGTGAGCTTGCCGTGCACAATCTGTGCTTCGTCCGTCGGACCTCACGCGCGGGTGGGCTTGCCGTGACGGGCTGCCCGGGGATCGGGGCCATGGCCGATGTTTCGGCCGCACTCGGAACCCGCCGCCGGCATGCCTGACGTATCTCCCATCGTCGCGACCGAGGGCCCGCCGCACCGCGTTCTGCTTGTCGATGATCAGGCCATGATCGGCGAGGCGGTGCGCCGGCTGGTGGCCGGCGATCCCGAGATCACCCTGCACTATTGCCGCGACGGTCGTACCGCGCTCGACGCGGCGGCGGAGTTTCACCCCACCGTGATCCTGCAGGATCTCGTCATGCCGGGGATCGACGGGCTTGACCTCGTGCGGCAGTACCGCGCGGCTCCGGTAACCGCCAACGTGCCGGTGATCATGCTCTCGGCCGAGGAGCAGCCCGTGGTCAAGGCGCAGCTGCTGGGAGCGGGCGCCAACGACTATCTCGTCAAGTTGCCCGACAGGGTCGAACTGGTGGCACGGATTCGCGTCCACTCCGAAGCCCATCGTCGGCTGCTGGAGCGCAACGCCGCCTTCGAGGCCCTGGAGCGATCGCTCGCCGAACTGAAACTGGAGCGGGAGAAGTCGGAACGGCTGCTGCTCAGCATCCTGCCGCATAAAATCGCCGAACAGCTCAAGAATGGCGACGAGACGATCGCCGAGAGCTTCCCCCAGGTCACCGTGCTGTTCGCCGACCTGGCGGGGTTCACGGAATTCTCCCAGAACGTCGACGCCCGAAACCTTGTGGAACTGCTCGACGAGATCTTCTCCGCCTTCGACCAACTCGCCGCGGGCTTGGGCGTGGAGAAGATCAAGACCATCGGCGACGCCTACATGGCGGTGGCCGGTCTGCCCGTGCCACGTGCCGACCACGCCGATGCCGTGGCGGAACTGGCGCTGGGCATGCAGGAGGCCTTCCGCGGCGTGCGGGCACGTCGCGGCCTGCCACTGGAACTGCGTGTCGGAATCCACTCCGGGCCTGTGGCGGCGGGTGTGATCGGGCGGCAGAAGTTCGCCTACGACCTGTGGGGAAACACCGTGAACCTGGCCAGCCGCATGGAATCGAGTGGCGAGGCCACGCGGATCCACGTCTCCGCCGCCACGCGGGCGTTGTTGGGTGAACGGTTCCGGTTTGAGGATCGTGGCGAGGTGGCGATCAAGGGCAAGGGCCCTATGCAAACCTTCTTCCTGCTGGGCCGGGCCTGAAACGGCTCGCCGAGGCCTGCGGTCGTTTCAGGTTGGTGGGGCTGCCCATGCCGCGTCGCCGCAGGCGACGCCCTCGAGAGCGACCGGAGGGTCGCCAAGCAAAAATCGCCAGGATGGCGATGTTTTGCGTGCCACGGCTTTGCGATCCGCCAAAGTGCAGCACACCCGCCGACTGCGTCGCCGGACGCGACGCCCTCGAGAGCGACCGGAGGGTCGCCAAGCAAAAATCGCCAGGATGGCGATGTTTTGCGTGCCACGGCTTTGCGATCCGCCACAGTGC
>QWPN01000100.1 GCA_003671185.1 Planctomycetota bacterium | reverse complement strand
TCGGGCCTGCCGGCCAGTTCGGCGATCGCCGCAGGCAGCGTCCGCGGCGCCACGAACACGGCGCGGCCCTGCACCCGCACCGGCACGTCGGCGATGGGGGTGGCCGCGCCCGACTCGGCCACCGCCTGGGCCGTTGCGGCCCAGTCTGCCGCCAGGCTCGCCGGGGCGGGCAGGCGGGCCAGCACCCGCCCCAGCATCCGCTCCTTGTCGTCGCTCCAGTCGCTGTCATCCTCCAGCACACGCCGGCTGTCGCGGTCGATCTTTTGCATCGTCACGAAGGCCGGAAACTCGCGGACGTCGACGTCCTGCGACGGCGCCGCGCCGCGCAGGCTCGGCATCACCAGCACCAGCAGCGCACCGAGCAGCACGCGGCCGGCGGCGCCGCCGATCACCATCGGGCTCGTCATGGTCCTTCTCCCCGGGGAGGAGCATCGGGCAGCGACGCCGCGACCCGACGCAGCGATTCTTCGACGGTGCAGATGTCGACACCGGCAAGCGCGGCGTCGAGGTCGGCCGGCGCGGCGGCGCCACGCCGCGCGGCCCGGCGGCGGGACAGGACGCCGCCGATGACGACGGCGGCCAGCGCGGTCGCCGCCGTGGCGGCAGCCACCGTGCCCAGCGACACGGCGCCATGCAATCCGCCCTCCGGCACAGCCGCTGGCAGGGGCTTCCAGGCAGGCTCCAGGACCATGATCAAGGGGGCCACGCGGATCGTATCGCGGGCCACATAGGCGTAGTTCTTGAGAAAGTAGCCCGTCACCTCCACATCCTCGGAGATGTCCATGCCTTCCGGCATGCCCTGTGGCAGCTGCAGGCAGTGCAGCACCACGGGCGACGGCGGGCCGCCGGCCGGCTCCAGCCATCCCTGCCAGTAGTCGTCGATGCCGTAGTCGTTGGCCGGCGCCCGCAGGCGTTCCAGCCTGTGGAGCTTGCCACGCATCCGCACCAGGCGGCCCCGGAAGGTGCGCGGCTGGCCGAACAGTTCGCTGAAGCTCACGTCCCGCGGCCGGCCGCGGCGCAGAGCGTCGCGGCCGCTGGACTCGAGCGTGATAAAGGTCTGCAGCCAGGCGTCGATCTCCTCGTCACGAAAGAACGTGGCGTCGCGAACCTGGGCCAGCGCCGGTGCGGGCGCGGAGAGCTCGGCGGCCGGGACCGACGGCTCGAAGGGCTCCTCGTCGCGCTCGATGAGCACGGCGTCGCCCTCCGGCATCGGGCCACGCAGGGCCTCGAGCTTGGTGTCGGCCTGCGGCGCCGGGCGGGGCATGACGCGGGGAAACCACCTGTTCTCCACCCAGCTGAGCAGCAGCACCAGCGCCGCAGCCAGTGGCATCACCCGCCAGAACAGACGGCGGTGCTCGCCGGGGGCGAGGTAGTTCCGCGGTGCCGCACCGCGCGACGGCTGCCGGCCCGATGGCTCGCGGCGCAGGTTCACGGTGCCGGCCGTCCCGCCTGCTCGCGCTGCTGCCGTCGCATCTCGCGCCACACGTAGGCGCCGAACGATCCGGCCAGCGTGAAGGGCATCGCCAGCATGAGCAGGATGCTGTAGAAGTAGCCCCGCGCCAGGTTGAGCCCGTCGGGGTCGGACGTGTTGACGGCGTCCTTGCAGTTCGGACAGCCCAGCGCCTCGGCCGCGACGCAGACGAGCACCACCACCGCCCAGGCGATGGCGGCAGCCGGAAACCGGCGTGGGGAGACCGAGGCTACGGGACGGGGAATGCCCATGCCCGAATTATAGCCTGCCGGTCCAACCGGACCGGGGTCAGGGAACCAGGTGGTAGAGCATGGCATAGATCACCACACCCGTCACCGACACGTACAGCCAGATCGGCAGCGTGACCCGCCCCAACCGCCGGTGGGCCTCCCAGCGGCCTCGCCAGGCGAGGAAAAACATCCGCAGCGCCAGGACAGGCACCAGCACCGCGAGCAGGATGTGCGAGATCAGGATCGCGAAGTACACGGCTCGCACGGCGCCCTGCCCGCGGAACGGCACGTGTCCGACGAGATAGTGGTAGGTGAGATAGCAGCCGAGGAACACGGCCGAGACTCCGAACGCCGCCACCATGGCCGCCCGATGGGCCGTCACGTTTCCGCGCCTGATGAACACCCAGCCGGCCACGAGGAGTACCGTGGCCAGCGCGTTGAGAACGGCATTGGTCGTGGCCAGCGGATGCACGGCGGCCGGCACGACGGCATCAGCGGCGGCGATGAGAGTCGCGATCATGGCGCCGCTCCGGCCGCCTCGGTCTCGGTCGCGGCCGGCACGGCGGGCTCGGCGAGTACGTCGCGGATCAGTTTCTCCAGCAGGGCCACCCGGTCGGGCTGCAGCAGGTGGTAGCCGCCCCGCAATCTGCCCTGGCGGTCGAAGACCACACCGCGCTCGGAATGCACGCCCACCTCGACGGGCAGGAAGAACGTCTTCTGCCCGACCTCGCTGATCACCTTCATGTCGCCGGTGAGAAACTTCCAGCGCAGCGGATCGGCCTCGAAGCGTTCTGCGTAACGTCGCAACACGTCCGGCGTGTCGTTGTCGGGATCGCAGGTCAGGCTCACGACCAGGAAATCCGGGGTCTCGATCCTGCGCAGGATGTCGGCGATCGCCTGGTTCTCACGAAAACAGGGGCCGGGGCAGTTGGCGAAGAAGATCGCCCCCATCCACACCTTGCCGCGCAGGGCACGCGAGTCGAAGGGCTGGCCGGTCTGGTCGGTGAGCGTGAACGGCGTGTCTGCCACGTTGGTGACGGCAGCCTCGTCGTCGGGCTCGACCCGGCCTGCCACGGGCGCGGGCGTGGGGGCGGCCCCGCCGCGGTCCCCCTCGCCGCATCCCACCAGCATGGCCACGAACAGTGGCAGCATCACGCGGGGGGCGGCTTGTTTCATCGCGTCCAACGTGGTGAGCGGAGTGTGGGGGCCGGCGACTGGCAGACCGTGGAAACCTCGCGTTTCCCCGGTCCGACCACGTGGAGAGCGAGTGGGTAGCACGGAAACGGCTAGTGGGCCGGTGCCTCCGCGGACCGCTCCGCGGCGGCCCGCTCCAGCAATTTCACGTCCGACGACCGCGCCATGTGCAGCGCCCGTTCCTGCGACACCATCCGCAATCGCATGCCCACGTCGGGCACGAGCATGATCGCCAGGAAGATCGCCATCATCGCGGCCGGAATCGTGAGCACGTACTTCCAATTCGCCTCCCACCACACGTGCATGAAGCAGAGAATCACGAGCATCGCCTTCGTGCACGACACCGCCATCATGAAGGCCCAGCCCACCTGTGGCTGATCCCGCCAGGGCCAGGCGGGCGAGTAGGTGAAGAACGACATGGTCGTCAGCCCGCAGAGGGCCAGGAACACGAGCAGGTACTTGCCGATCCCGCCGTGGCCGTGGTCGTCACCATGGCCGTGGGCGGCGTGCTCGAGTGTCTCGTCGGCCGACTGGCCGGGCCGGGTGATCGGGCCGTGGTGGCCGGCGTCGGAGTGGGTGCCGTGGTCGGTCATGGCGGAAGCCTTTCGGTCGTGATCCTGGGGACGTTCAGAACAGGTACATGAGCGGGAACAGGAAGATCCACACGAGGTCGACGAAGTGCCAATACAGGCCCGCGTTCTCGATCGCCCCGGCGCGCTTGGCGTTGAGCGTCCAGGTGAGCATGATCCCGAACACGATCAGGCCGACGATCACGTGGATGGCGTGAAACCCGGTGAGCAGGAAGTAGGTGCTGGCCCACATGCTGCCGCCGGGGATGACGATCGGCAGTCGCAGCCAGGGGAAGACATCATTGAGCCCGTGCGCCCCGCCATGGCCGCCGTGCGCGCCCTCGGCCGGCAGCGGCATCACCTGGTCGGCGACGACTGCCATGTCGAAGGCCTGCTGGTCGGAACTCATCACCATCTTCTGGACCTGCTGCAGCCGGGTGCGGGCCGCCAGTTCGTCTGCCGACAACTGATCGGCGGGCTTCTCGTTGAGCTCCTTGAGCCGGTCGATCATCGCCGCCTCGCCCAGCCGGGCCCGCACCGCCGAACCGTAGTACAAGTCGGGCCGCTCGTAGATCAGCCCGCGCGGCGCCCAGGGGTAGATGCCGTGGGAGAACTTGGCCTGGTACTCGTAACCCTTGACCCCGAGAAACAGGCCACCAAGCAGGAACGTGGCCACCATCCAGGCCTTCGCCAGCCCCGCCTTGTTGACGCGGGCGGCTTCCAACGCGAGCACGATCGTGACACTGGAGCAGATCAGCACGAACGTGTTGAAGGCGCCGATCGGCTCGCTCAAGTGCACGTGGTGGGGCTTGGGCCAGACCGGGGCCCCGAAGCGCAGCACCACGTAGCTCCCCAGCAGTGCCGCGAAGAACATGATCTCCGTGGACAGGAACAGCCACATGATCAGCTTCCCGCGGGAGAGCGGCAGGCCGGGTTGGTATTGCAGCGTGACGTGGCCGTGGTGGCCGTCGCCATGGCCGTCCCCGTGACCGTGGCCGTCGTGTCCGTGCTGAATGGTGATCGCGGAAGCGTTCATGATCGGGGCTCGTGGGGGGAACGGGGACGCAAAACGGGGTCAGGACCGGCTGCCGAAAACGACGGCCGCGGTGAGCAGTCCGAGCAGGGAGCCGAGCGAGGTGAGCAGGAGCACACGTGCCGAGGAGTCGTCGCGACGGACCGCGAACCGGAAAGAGGCCACCACGTAGACCAGCGCGGCCACGGCTGCCGCCAGGAACAGCCGGATGCTGCCCGACGGCACGGCAAGCACGAGGCTGACGGGAACCATCGCCAGCGATGCGGCGAGCGACTGGCCGGCGGCCCGCAGGCCGGACGGATCGACGACCGTGAGCATCTTCGAGCCAGCGGCCTCGTATTGGCGGCGGTACAGCCAGGCGATCGCCATGAAGTGGGGGAACTGCCAGAGATAGAGGATCGTCGCCAAAGCCGCGACGGCGAGCCCGCCACGCACGTCGCCGTCCGCCAGCCGTCCCGGTCCGCCGGCCGCGCACCAGCCGATCGCCACCGGCAACGCCCCCGCCACGGCGCCGACGGCCGTATTCAGCGGAGTCATCCGCTTGAGCGGCGTGTAGACGAACACGTAGAGGAGCCACGTGGCCAATGCCGCGACCGTGGCACCGGCGCCCGCGCCGGCCCACACCGCAACCGCCCCCGCCGCGAGCGTCACCGCGGCGAGCAACCACGCCTCGCCAACCGACATGCGACCCGCGGCGATCGGCCGCCCCGCCGTCCGCTCCATCAGCCGGTCGGACTCCCGTTCCAGGATCTGGTTGGCGATGCTGGAACTGGCGGCCACGAGCGCCGTGCCCACCAGCAGCACGACCAGCGACGTCACGTTCTCCGGCCGACCGGCGGTCAGCCAGAAGGCGGTGACCACCGTGGCCAGCACCATCACGGCGATGCGCGGCCGCACGAGTTTGGAGACGTCAACGGCCCACGACGTGGCACGGGCGCGGGTGGCAACGTCCCCTCCCGCGATGCCGAAGGGGGGCGGGACGACAGCGACGTCAGTGCAGGCCGGGGGCGTCATGCGAACACCCTCCCGGACGCCAACCCGTCGCCGGCTTCCCGGCCCGCCTGTGCGCCGCCGATCGCCCCGGCCTCGATCGCCAGCACGACCGTGGCAGCCAGGATCAGCATGCCGAGCACGACGTGCCCGGTGACCACCGCGGCGTTTCCCAGGCTGCGTGCCCGCAACGGCTCGCTCCACTGCCACGACTCCGGCAGCAGGCCGGACGGCAAGCCCCAGTTCGCCATCCAGGCACCGGCGCCGAGCAGCATCTGCACGGCGACGAGCACTACGATTCCCCTCGACCAGCCGCGGGCGGCGGGCGATCCGTTCTCGGAGACGACGACGGCACTGACAACCGACAGCACCGTGACGGCGACGGCCCCGAGGATGTGCAGCCCGACCAGCGTGTGGAACGTGGAGGGGTCGACGGTGGCGTCGAGGTGTCGCAACTGGGCGCCCGCCACGAGTTGCAGGTACGCCGCGACAAGCAGGGCCACGGGCAGCCGGGCGAGCGAACCTGCGGCGGCCGCCGCGGGGCGCCGCGACAGGGTGGCGATGGCGACGGCGACCGCGAAGAACAGCGGCCCCGTGCAGGCGTGCACCTTGGCGATCGTTTTGTCGTCGAGGAGCACCCGGGCTCCGCCCAGTGCCCCCTGCAGGATGACGAGACCGACCGCGGCCAGCGCCAGCCAGCGGACGGCGGGCCGAATGTCCGACCTCCAGGACACCGCCGCCAGCACGAGGGTCACCATGCCGGCGGCAGCCCCCAGCAGCCGGTGGCCGTGCTCCAGAAACAGGTCCCACGGGCCGTACAGCCATTCCGCCCAGGGGAACAGGAACATGTTGTGCCCGTACGTCGCCGGCCAGTCGGGCACCGCCATCGCCGCCTCGTACGTCGTCACGAGCGCGCCGAACGACAGCAGCACCGCGGTCACTCCCACCAGCAGGCAGGCGACCAGATGCGTCCAGTTGAGAGAGCGACTCGTCATCGATGCGCCGAATCCAGTTTCGTACGGCCCGCGTTCAGGTGATCGTCGAGTTCGAGTTCCGGCGGTGTTGAACGGCGGGCAGGGTTGGCGGGCAGCGTTCCCACCGCCCCGCCGGCGGCTCGGGCTCGTGGGTGACGAACCGGACAACCTCAGATCAGTGTGCCGCCGCCGCTGCCGCAGCTGCCGCAGCGTTCGGCGGATCGGTCTGCATGAGGTGATCCTTGTCCGCGCCGGGCACCGAGTATTCGTAGGGTCCGCGATACACGATCGGCTGGTAGTCGAAGTTTCCGTGACCCGGCGGGCTGGGAGCCGTCCACTCGAGGCCGTTGGCGTTCCAGGGATTTCGTCCCGCGACCGGCCCGCGGAACATGCTCCACACGAAATTGATGGCGAAGATGATCTGCGTGGCCACCATGCCGATGGCGCACCAGGTCATGAATGCGTTCATGGGCTGCAGGTGGTGGAACGTCTCGTAGTGGTAGGCGTCGGCCAGCCGGCGCGGGAAACCCACGGCCCCCAGGATGTGCATCGTGAAGAACGTGCCGTTGAGGAAAATGAAGGTGAGGAAGAAGTGAACCTTCCCCCAGAACTCGTTCATCGTGCGGCCGAACATCTTGGGAAACCAGAAGTAGATCGCCGCCCACACCCCCATCGCCGTCCCGGCGAAGAGCACGTAGTGGAAGTGGGCCACGATGAAGTAGGTGTCGTGAATGAAGATGTCGACGGGTGTGGCTGCCATGAAGATTCCCGACAGTCCGCCGATGATGAACATCGACACGAACGACATCGCGAACAGCATGGACGTGGTGAACTGGATTCGTCCGCCCCACAGCGTGCCCAACCAGTTGAACGTCTTCACGGCGCTGGGGAGCGCGATCATCATCGTGGACACCATGAAGGTGATGCCCAGCGCGGGGTTCATGCCCGACATGAACATGTGGTGGCCCCAGACGATGAAGCCCAGCCCGGCGATGCCGGCGATCGAGTACACCATGGGTCGGTACCCGAACAGCGGCTTGCGGGCGAAGCAGGTGAGGATGTCACTGACCATGCCCATCGCCGGCAGGATCATGATGTAGACAGCCGGGTGGCTGTAGAACCAGAACAGGTGCTGCCACAGCAGCGGCTGGCCGCCACCGGGGCCCGAGGTGAGGTTGTTGACGACGAGCCCCTCCGGCGAGAAGAAACCGGTGTTGAACACGCGATCGGCCAGCTGCATGAAGCCGGCCGCCGTGAGCACCGGGAGCGCGAAGGCCTGCAGTACGGCGGTGATGAACATGGCCCAGATCGTCATCGGCAGCCGGAACATGGTCATGCCCGGGGCGCGCATGAGGATGATCGTGGTCATGTAGTTGACGCTGCCCAGCATCGAGGAGACGCCCACGAACGTCAGCCCCAGCAGCCACAGCGTCTGCCCCCAGCCACTGCCGGGCGAGGAGGCCACGTTGGTGGACAGCGGCGGATAACTCGTCCAGCCACCCGCGGCCGCCCCTCCCTCGACGAAGAAACTGGCCCCGAAGGCGATGAACGCCGGCCACATGAACCAGTACGACAGCATGTTGAGCGTGGGGAACGCCATGTCGTCGGCCCCGATCATGAGCGGGATCAAGAAGTTGCCGAAGGCCCCGGCGAGGATGGGGATGATCACCAGGAAGATCATCACGGTGGCATGCATCGTGAACAGCATCGTGTAGAACTCCGGCGCCATCTGACCGCCCTCCTGGGCGAACAGCTTGCCCAGCACCGGCACGGGCGACCACGGCCAGGCCACCTGCCAGCGCACGGCCAGGGCCAGCAGGCCGCCGATCAGGAACCAGAGCAGCGTGGAGAACAGGAACTGCAGTCCGATCACCTTGTGATCCTTGGAGAACACGTAGGTGGAGAGGAAGTGCGACAGGCCGCCGTGGGGGGCGTGGCCGTGCGCCGGCACCGTGACGTGACCGTGATCGACGGCGGGCGAGGCGGTTGTGGTGGGCGGGGTCATCGGGTCATCCTCCGGAAACGGCGTGATTCCAGTCTGTGGTCGGTCAGCGAACGAGGGCCACGTCGGCGGCCTCGGATTGCGGCTGGGTCGCCTCCTGCTCGGCGTACTTCCGCTCCAGCCAGGCGTCGAACTTGGCCCGCGACTCGTAGGTCACGCGACCCTTCATCTTGTAGTGGCCCCAGCCGCATAGTTCGGCGCAGACGATGTCGAAGGCGCCCTCCTCGCGGGCCTTGAACCAGACGGGGATCTTCATGCCCGGCACGGCATCCTGCTTGATGCGCACGTGAGGCAGGAAGAAGCTGTGCAGCACGTCCATGCTCTTGAGTTGGATGAGCACATCCTCGTCGATGGGCAGGTGCAGGTCGTTGACGAGGAACAGGTCATCGGCGGTTCCCAGCGTGCCGTCGCGGCCCGGATACCGCAGCCGCCACTCGAACTGCCGGGCCACGACCTCCACGGTGGGCGCCATGGCCGGCCGGCGCATCTTGACGTCGGCCCAGGCGTTCATCTGGTAGATGGCCAGGAACAAGAGCGTGGCCGCGGGGATGATCGTCCACACAACTTCCAACGTGTGGCTGCCTTGGATGTAGGTCGCCGGCCCCTGCTGCTTCACCGCGTCGTACTTCCAGATGAACCAGAACAGCAGCACCTCCGTGGCCACGAACACCACGCCGGTGAGCACGAGAATGAAATAGAACAGGGAGTCGATCTGCCGGCCGTGCTCGGAGACGTCCTTGGGCAGCCAGACGTTGATCGACGGCGCCACGGCGAACGTGGCCACGCCCAGTACCGGCACGGCGAGGAACACCAGGGCCCAGAACATTCCGGCCAGTCGCTTGCCCACGTCGAAAGACTCCCTGCTCGTGTGTCGGCGGCACCGGTCGCCCGGCGCCGCGCCCCTGAACCTAGAACCTGTCCTTCGCCACCATGGGCCGATCCACGCCCAATTCACCGTCGAACTCGTACGGCAACGAACGGATGTAATTCACGATGTGCCAGATGTCCTGTGGGTCCACCGTGCCCTTGGCCGCCGGCATCGGTGCCCCGTTGATGCCGGCATGAATGCGGTAATAGAGATCGAGCGGCCGGCGGCCACCGCGGTAGATTCCGTGCCTCAAGTTGCGGGGGGGGATGGTCCGTGGCCTGAGCGCGTCGCCCGCCAGCACGCGATTCGCCTTGGACACCCAATCCGAGTCCTTGTCGCCGCCGACCTCCTTGCGCCATTCCACGATCGCCTTGTTCCAGTCGTCGTAGTCGTTGGCCTGGCCGTCGCCGAGTGCGGTCACGCCGTGGCACTTCACGCAATTCGCCTTGTCGCCATAGAAGAGTTCCCGACCCTTGGCGATGGAGGCCATCATGTCGATGTCCGCGGGCATCTCCGGGACCGCGATCCGGGCGTCGGCGGCTCCATTCCAGCGCTCGGCGATGGGAGTGAGCACCTCGTCGACGAGAAATTCGCGGGTCTCGGGCAACTTGCCCTGGGCGTCGTCGTCGAGTTCGAAGTACTGCCGTACCAGCGCCAATTCCGTCTCACCGCGGATGCTCAGGTATTTCACATACTCGACAAGCGCCTCCACCTGCACCGCGCTCAACAGGGCGAAGGAGGGCATCGACGTGCCGGGAATGCCGTTGTGCAGGATGCGCACCAGATCGCCATGCGTCGGCTTGTCCGCCCGTTCCGTGCTCTTGAACTTGAACACCCCCGGACGGTAGTCGCGGGGATAGGGATTGAGGAAGGCCGCGGTCGGCCCCATGCCGTCGCCCGAGATGCCGTGGCAGTGAGCGCAGTGCTCGCGATACAGGCCGTTCTTGCGGCCCACGATGTCGCTGCGCACGGGACCGGCACAGAGTTTCAATTTGGCCTCGTCGAGGCCCGTCTCCGGCAGGGCCACCGGATCGTCGGGCGTGCCGAACATCGCCAGCAGGATGGTGGCCACCTGCCGCTCCTGATCCGGCGTGAGCCGCTGCTTGGTGGCCTCCACGAGGTTTGCCCGGAACGAGGCGGGCGGCGTGGTGCCGCAGCCCGCACACACCGCCACCACCAGGGCCAGGAGGATGCCGGCCTGGTTCGTCGAAACTTTCATGGGGCTGTCTTGCCTGTGCATGGGCGTCGCCTGCATCACGTGCCGATGGCCGCCGCCGGTACTTCCAGCGTGCCGAGATCCTTGACTTCGTCTTCCTGCAGTTTGACCTGGAAGCGGCCCTTGGGGGTCCACTTCAGGTCAGCCTTGTCCAGACCGAGTGCGCCATTGGGCCCGGCGGACCGCTCGTGCCAGACCTGGAACTCCAGCATCTCGCCGGCCGGCAGGTCGGCGATCTGGAACGAGCCGTCGCCGGCGGATACGGCCACGTAACCGTCCTTGCGGAACACGGCGTAGGCCTTCATCCAGGGATGGATGTTGCAGGTCACCATCACCGGCATGCCGGTCTCACCGGCGGGCTTGAAAATCGTGCTGCCGCCGGACGGAATCAACTGGTTGAAACTGGTGCCGGCGACGTTGGTGTTGTGGCCGACCGGATCGCTGTTTTTGACGTCCACCGGCTGCCCCACGCGGGCGGCGAACACGGGCGACAGGAACTCGCAGTTCTTCTGGTCGAAGACGAGCGGCGTCTCGGGCACAGCGGACTTCACACGGCTGGACTTGCGGACGAACACCACCACGCCGGCCAGCCCCTTGGACGACGAATCGACCCGCAGCGACCTGTCGTAGAGCTTCGACGACTTGCCGCACACCTCCGTGTCCTTGTCGACGACCAGCGCCTTGGGCTGGCCGGGATCGCCGGCGAACACGAACCGCCCCTTGAGGGTGGCCCAACCCGTGCCCGCGGCACCGCTCTCCGCCGCGACGTCAGCAGCCGCCGAGGCGCCTCCGATCGCGGCACGGATCGTCTTGGCCGCCTCGTCATCGGGCCGGGGCGAAGCGAGCCGACCCTGGCCACAGCCACCGCAGCACGACGCCAGCAGGACGAGGAAAACGCACGACGTAAATCGCATGGCAATCATTTCTTGAAGATGGCTGCGTCGAGCACGATATCGCCCATGTCCTTGCCGGCTGCCGGGACGGTCAGCTTCATGCGGCCCTTGGACACCTTTTCCGCCTTGCCGCCGATCGTCATCTCGGCGAGGTAGCCGGCCTTCTCGTGCCAGAACTGCAGTTCGATGTCACCGGCCGGCACGCCCTTGATCTCGAACGAGCCGTCGGCCTTCGAGACCGCGGCGTAGGGATTCGGACGCACGAGCACCCAGGCCTTCATCCAGGGATGGATGTTGCAGGTCACCTGCGCGGGAATCGCCTCCTCGCTGGAGAACTTCAGGGCAGCCGAACCCCCGGCAGGAACCAGGCTGTTCGACGGCGGGTTCTTCACCGTGGACACGTTGCTGTTGTGCCCGACCGTGTCGGAGTTCTTGATCACGAACTCCTGCCCCGTCTGCACGAACACCACGTGCGGCTCGAAACGGCAGCTCGCGTTGTCGAGTTCCACCTTCGCCTTGGCGGCAGCCGCGGCCAGTTCGGGATTCACCTTCACCCCCTTGTCGCGGACGAAGACCACGACGTTGGCGATGCCCTTGTCGGCACCGACGACGAGTTCCTCGTTGACGAGTTTGTGCTTGCCGCACACCTCCACGTCCTTGTCGGCCTTGAGGTCGGCCGCCGCCGGCACGCTGCCGCCGAACACGAACTTGCCCTTGATGCTCGCCCACTCGTCGGCCCGGGCGGCGGGCGCGGCACAGAGACAGACGACCAGGGCGACACGGCGGATCAGCGACGGGCTCATGGCGACTCTCCGGGGATGGGGCGTTGCGGACTGGGACCTGCGGGACGGGCAGACTCTCCACATTCAGTTTAGGGCGACGTTCTTCCGCGACGAGGAGTCCGCATTCGGAACGTCCAGTTGCGCCGACGGTTGCGACCGCCCCGCCCCCCGGGACGCGGCCGGCGGACCGACCGGTGCGGCCTGGGACTGCCGCGGGGTGGCGGGCTGCTGCCTGAGGAACGCCTCCAGCGACAGGCTCTTCTTCGCAAACGTGTCGAAGTGCATGAGCAGATCGGTGAGCGCGCTGACCTGCTGCTCGCTCGTTCCCTTGTAGATGGCCTGATCGATCGGCTTGTCGAACGGAATGTTGACCGGCATGCCCGTGTAGGGGAGGAACCGCTTGGGGTTGGCGATCCAATCATGGACGTAGCCGGGACGGAGTCGCTCGTGCACCCGCTCCAACTGTGGCGCCAGCGCCTTGACGCTGCCCGGCGGCGTGTAGTCGCCCACCAGGTGGCACTTCACGCAGTAATTGTTGTTGGTGACGATCTTGAGGGCGTCCCGCAGGTGACCGGGGTGCTGCTCCTCGGCACCGGCCAGCGAACTCTCGTCGAGCCGCGGATCGTAGACGTAGGGGTAGTCCGCCCCGTCCACGGCCGCGAAGTAATTAACGAGATCGGCAGCCTGCCCGGAGCTGAAGTTGAACTTCGGCATCCGCAGCACCGCCGGCGGACGGATGGTGTGTGGATTGAGCAGGAACTTGTGCAGCCATGCGGACTGCACCTTGGCTCCCTCGCCCACCAGAGGCGGCGGCAACCAGCCCCAGGCATCGTCATCCTTGACGTTCGGATTGACCTGCTTTTCGTCGGCGATCACCACAGGGAAGAGCAACCTGGCCAGGTCGCCCCCCTTGGCGGGATAGTGCCTGCCGGCGCGGATGGCGTCCTCGGGCACGAGCAGGTTTTGGCCGCCCACCGGCCGCGGCTCGCCGTCGACAAGGGCGTCATGCCAGAGCATCACCGACCGATGCGGCACCGCCTCGGCATCCTCCGGGTCGTACTCCTGGCCGTCCTGGTCGACCAGCACGTCCCGGCCCGCGGTGTCGAGTTTCGGCATCCCCACGATCGTTGCCTTGCGACGGCCCTGCCAGTCGGTGGCCAGCGACGCCGCCACCTGCTCCGGCGTGAAGTGCGGCGACAGGAAGGGATAATCGGCGATCGCCGGCGGCTCACCCATCGAGCCCGGCGTGTAGCGGATGTCCCAACGGTCCATATGGAGCGCGTGACAACCGCCGCAGTTGTACTGTTCGGCCACCACCAGCCCGTCCAGCCGGGCCTGCTCCCGCGGGGCCGGCTTGTGCACGTATTTCGGCGCCGGAGGCTCGGCAACGAGCCCCAGCACGAACGTCATGACCGCTTCCCGCTGCTTCTGATCGAAGGGGAACTGCGGCATCCGATAGCGCTCGTTGTACGTCTTGTTCTCCGCCTTCTTGTAGTCGTAGCTGCGAGGGGCGCGGAGCTTCTGCCAGAGGAAGCCCTCACGCTCGTGCCCCAACAGCTTCTGCAGGAAATAGCCGGTGTCAGGGTCAAGCGACTCCGCGTCGACGTGGGCATCACCCTCGGCGCTGACATACGCCAGATCCGGGTTCAGCTGCGCGTCCCCGGATGCCGTGTCAGCACCCGGCTGCGCGGCGTGGCCGTCGTGACCGTGCCCGTGACCGCCGTGCCCGTGCTTCCCCGCCAACTGGTGCGTGACGAAGTGCGACACCTGCTCGAAAGCGATGCGCGACGGATCCTTGCGGCCCCAGTCGGCCAATGCGGCGCCGGCCGGCTTGGCATCCTCGAAGCCGGGAATGTCGTGGCAGGAATAGCAGGCCAACTTGGCGATCGTCTTCTTGCCCACGTACTCGAGCAGCAGTCGCTCCCGATCCGGCCCGTCAAGACCGGCGAGCATGGTTTCGTCACCCTTGTCGCCCACCGACCGGCCATCCTCGAGCACCTGCGCGGCCCGCACCGCGGTGAACCTCTCCTTGAGATACATCAGGGCCAACTCCTCGAGCGCCTTGCGCTCGCCGGCGGAGAGCGTCCCCTCGGCGGGCACGGCCTCGGGCTTCCAGTCCTCCGTCGATCGCATCAGGTATTCGGTGGCGTCCGCCGCGGGGTCGCTGACCGTGCCGTCCGCGAGCGCGACCGGCTCCAGCAGCACGTTGGGCATCAGCGTCTTGGGGTGGTAGCGGGCCGGTTCCCGCAGCCAGCTGTAGAGCCACTGCCGGCCCTCCGGATGGGAGGCCGCCTTGGCGCCGATCCGCGACAGATTCGGGCCATGGGTGCTCGTGGCTTGGGGAAAGTCCGCGTGCTGGTGGCAGGCGAGGCAGCCGCGAAGCTGGACGACCTTGCGACCGCGATCCACGTCGGGCTTGGCGGTGATGCCCGCGTATGGCTTCACGTGCTCGAACGCCGCGCTCGAGGCCGTGAGGTAGCGGATCATCGAGCGGATCTCGAGAGGCTCGTAGCGCATCGACTCCTCGAGACCCTTGCCCTCGAGGTGCTCCCAGAGTCCGAAGAACCTCGGCATCTTCGTGGAGGGCCGGAAGTCCTGCGGATTTCGCAGCCAGGAATAAAGCCAGTCATAGCCCACCTTGCTGGCCACGTGCCGCAACGAAGGCCCGACCTTGGGCAAGGCTCCGGGTGTCTCGGGGTCCTTCAGCAGCGCCGCCATGTCGTGCGAACGGTGCGACAACTTCGCCTCGGTGCCGGCGGCCGCGTCGCGCTCGATCGCCTCGCGGAGCCGCAGGCGGGAATCGCGGCCGTCCGGGCTCGACCGCACATCGTCCACCCAGCGGACCACGGCGTCGCCCAGCTCGGACAGCCCCGGATCGGACGTCAGCGATTCGGCCACCTCGTGGTAGTTGGGCGCCAGTCGCATGTCGGGGCCGATTCGTGATTCGGGGCCCGACCAGCCGTTGATCTCGTGGCAGCCGTAGCAGCCGTACTGGCGGATCAGGTGGTAGCCCTCGACGAGTTTGGGGGCGGGAGGCTCGGGATACTTCTCGCTCGGCTCCAGGTCGACCACCTGGTGATGGCACTTCAGGCAGCTCGACTCCTCGAACCGCTGCGGCAGCATGGGCAGGATCCAGTGGTGGTTGTTGAACCACCCATGCTCGTCGTGCCAGTCGTGCGACTGCTTCGGCGTGTTCGGAGAGTGCGACGCCCACTTGAAGCTGGTGGCGCTCCCCTGCCCCTGGTGGCAGATGGTGCAACCGAAATTCTTCATCGGATGCGGACTGGAGTCGCTCACGAACAGGTCGAGCCGCGGATGGGTCGAGTACGGCTGTGGCACACCGCGTCGCACCGTGAGCGTCAGCGGCTTGCCCCACACCGGCGTGTCCAGGAGCCCCGCCAGGGCGACGGGACGGGCCGCGGTCCGGCTGTCGCCGATCTGTTCGATCACATCGCCCATCTTCAGCCCGGCCTTGGCCGCCGCAGACTCCGGAACCACGACGGCGACCGTGGGATCCTCGGCGTGGAACAGCCCCTGCGCCGCCAGCCGCAGCCCGTAGGCCTGTTCCAGCTGATCGTTGCCGTCGCCGACGACGGCGCCGGGAGCCTTGTCGGGCGTGGCCAACGCCAGGGTCACGGGATCCGCGTGAGGATAGGCCGGGTCGTACGGAGCGCCGGGCAGCGACTTGTCCATGCCGCGGTGGCAGGTGGTGCAGCGGTCAAACCGGGCCACGTCACGAAAGTTGTTGTTCAGCGTGAGCTGCGGCAGCCACAACTGGTCAACCCGCAGAGGGCCGTTGAACGCGTCGAGCACCGGCAACTCCAGCACCGCCTTGCCGGCGCTCGGCTGTCGCTGTGCCAACGTTTTTTGCAATTGGGCGAGTTTCGTGCGGTGGTCGGCCACGCCCTTGGCGGCCTCATCCTCGGGGGCGGTGATCCGGCGCAGTGATTCCTCGAGCGACTTGCGGTGCGTGTTGGCTGCCTGGAAGTCGAGCGTGGCGGCCGCCACCTCCGCCCGCGTCGCGTCCGCCAGGGCCAGCAACTCATCCCGCCGGGTCTGAGGGGCCTCTTCGGCCACCGCCAACTCGTAATCGGCGCGGTTCTTGTCGAGCTTCGCCTTGTGGAGTTTGAGGGCGCCCGCCTTCATGTCCTCGCGATACTTGGCGCGGGCCACGATGTCGAACATCCGCCCCAGCAGGTCGCCCCGCAGCGTGAGCCGCTGAGCGGAATCCGCCTGCGTCTTGAGTTCGTCGATGTCGAGCTGGACCCGGTCGGCGGCCTGAGCATCCTCGGCCACGGTCCGGACGCGGGCCACGAACTCCTGCGCCAAGCCGGAATCAAGGTCGGCCCGTCGGGCCGCCGCGAGGGCGTCGTCGAGTTCCTGGCGGCGGGCCTCGTAGGACCTCGAGTCCTGCTCCTGGACGCGGGCGGTTGCCGACCAGGTTTCCAGATTCCGGAAACCACGGGCGTACTTCTTCCAGGGCCGGTCGTGGTCGGCGGCGAGCATGAACACCGTAGCCACGAGCAGCAGCACGGCTGCCACCGCGAACACGACGTGCAGCACCTTCAGATTGCGCCAGGTCTGTTCATTTGCAGGCATTGGAGGTTACTTCAAAAGGCGAGCGAGAAGGCGCCGCGCAACCCTAAAAATTGAGCGAAAATTCCGGGATGCTGACGATGTATTTTAGGTTCAGCGTCCAACGCAGCACCATCTTCAGCGGCAGCGACAGCATCAGCAGCATCAGATTCGCCATCACCATGTAGCGGATGAACCCCATCTTGGCGAAGAAGCCACGGAAGATCGTCACGGCCAGCAGCGGCGGCAGAACCAGCAGATAGACGCCCATCACCAGGAGGCCAGGCGCCTCGCGCAGGAGCACGTAGCCCGCCTGCACCAGGCCGCTCGCGCCCTGCGGCGCACGCGGCAGTGGCCGATCGAGCAGACCCACCCAGAACATCTGCGGCAGGTCGACGTTGTTGAGCACCTCGACCTTGTAGGGCGTCCAAAACTCGAAGGGCCCGAAGAAGTTCCAGTTGGGGCCGCGCAGAAACGTCCCCAGGATGATCAGCGTGATCCACAGTTCGAGAAAGCCGAACTGCCACGTCAGGTAGCTGAACTTGCGTTCGGCGATCGAGTAGTAGCCGTTGCCCTTCTTGTTGAAGTCGAGGTACGGCATAGCCATGAGCCCGAAGATCACCAGGCTGGGCAACACCACGCCCGCATACCAGGGATCGAAGTAGACGAGCATTTCCTGCAGCCCAAGGAAGTACCACGGGGCCTTCGACGGATTGGGTGTCTTCACGCTGGAGGCGGGTTCTTCCAGGGGCGCGGGCAGGCAGATGGCCCACAGCAGCAGGAACGCCGACACGGCCACCATGCAGATCAGTTCGGTGTACACGAGATCGGGCCACACCAGCACCTTCTCATCGTTCTCCTTCTCCACCGGCGGCAGCCCGCGGGCGATGCGGTCGTCATTGACCACGGCCTGTTTGGTGGCCACCCAGGTAAAGAACGCCAGCAGGAACACGAGCCCCACGATGGGGACGTTGTCGGGCTTCATGACGATGGCGGCGAAGTTCTCGTCGGCCATCGACAGCCCCATCAGCAGCAGCATCGCGTTGAGGATCGTCCAGGCCACCATCGGCTTGACGAAGAAACTGCGGAACACAAACAGGATCGTGAGCAGGGCCGTCGTGCCCAGCGTGTACAGCACTGGGCCCGAGAGGCTGTTGACGATCGTGCGGGCGGACTGCGGCAGGGCCGGCACGAGCTCAGCCGACCCCGACAAGGCCAGGCTGGCCAGCACCATCATGGCAGCGGCGAAGGCCACCCACGTCAGAGCCCAGCCCACCTGCCCCTTGCGCCGCCAGAGCAACAGGGCGGCCACCCCGTTCATCAGGGCCATGAACGTGTAGTAGCCGCCCAGAAAGCCGGCGACATCCTTGAGAAAGAAGCCGTTTGAATGCATGGGTGGTTTGTCAGAGCGGCCCGCTGATGCCGCCGTCCTTTCGCACTCGCCAGAAGTGGATCGCCAGCAGCAGGGCGACCGCCAGCGGGATCGCGATGCAGTGCAGCACGTAGAACCGGTTGAGCGTTTCCTCGCCCACGAAACGGGCCCCCAGCAGGCCGAACCGGGCATCGGAGGCGTCGGTGATCATGTCGATGCCGCCCACCGTGAGCAGTTGCTGGCCGGGCCCCTCGTACCCGAGGAACGGCGTGGCCCGGGCCATGTTCGAGCCCACCGTGATCGCCCAGATGGCCAGCTGATCCCAGGGCAGCAGATAGCCCGTGAACGACAGCAACAGGGTGAGCAGGAGCAGGATCACCCCGATCACCCAGTTGAACTCGCGCGGCGGCTTGTAGCTGCCCGTGAGGAACACGCGGTACATGTGCAGCCAGGTGGTGATCACCATGGCATGCGCACCCCAGCGATGCAGCTCGCGTAGGATCCCCAGGCTGGTCACGTCGCGCAGTGCCAGGATGTCGTTGTAGGCCCACTCGAGCGTGGGCCGGTAATAGAACATCAGCAGCACGCCCGTGACGGTCTCCACCAGGAACAGGAAGAACGTCACGCCGCCCATGCACCAGGTGAACGACAGGGCGATGCCCTGCTTTTTGATCGACACCGGGTGCAGGTGCAGGAAGAAATTCGTGAGCATGACCACGATCCGATTGCGCCGATCGAGCGGCATCGGGTGGCGGAAGATGCTCTTCCAAATCTGGGAGTTGCGAATCGTTTCGCCGATGGCCATGTCAGGAAAACCGTTCCTTGTTCAGACGGTGACGAACGAGTCGGGATCGGCCCACTGGCCGAGTTCTTCCTGAAACGACCTGCTCTTGTCGATCTCGAGCTGGCCGTCGTCCGCAGTGCGGATCGCGTACCGCTCCAGCGGCCGCGGTGCGGGGCCCTCGAAGTTGACGCCGTCCTTGTAGAAGCCGCTGCCGTGACAGGGACACTTGAACTTCTGCTCCGCCTCCAGCCAGCTCGGCGTGCAGCCGAGGTGCGTGCACACCGTCTTCAGGGCGTAGATCTGCTGCTGGCCTTGAAATTCGTAGTTCACGACCCACACGCCGTACTGGGCGACGAACTTTGTCTCCACCTTGCCGGTCGGAAACCCGTCCTTGAATCCGACCTTGAACTTGCTGGGCGGCTCGGCGAGCACGTTGGGAAACAAGAAGCGGGCCAGCCCCAGCGAAAACAGCCCTCCGGTGACCGACAGGGCCGTGAAGCCCACCGCCATGAAGGATCCCATCGCGATCTGCAGGAAGCCGCGACGGTCCTCCGCATCCTCCACCTTCTTGGCCGCGGACGTCACCGGCCGCACGGGCATGGGGGGAACGGGACGGGCCGCGGCCTTTTCAGCGGCCGGCTTGGCAGGCTCTCTGGGCTTCGCGGCAGGACGCTGCGGAGCGTCAGCCTTGCTCACCGGCCCCGGCTTGGCCCCGCCGCGGGCGGCCGCGAGGATGCTGGCCGTGTCACGCTGCACGCCGGTTTTCGGCGCCCCCTGGGTCAGCGCTGGCTTGGCAGGCGCCTTCGCGGCAGCCGGTTTCGGCGCGGCAGCGGGCTTCTCCGCCACCGGCTTGGCGGCGGCTTCAGGAGCCGGAGCGCCGGCGTTCTTGGCACGCGCCAGGGCCAGGATGTCGGCCACGCTGGGACGGCCGCCCGCTCCTGGCGCGGGTTTGGCAGCCTGCACCGGCTTGGCCTTCGTCTCAGCGGGCGGTTGCTCCGCGTTGGCCTGCGCTGTTGCTGCGGCAGGCGACTCTGCTGCGGGCGCTGCAGGCGAAGCCGCCGCATCTCCCTTGCCGTCCGCTGCCCTGGCGGCAGCCAGAATTTCGGCGACCGACATCTTCTTCTTTTCTGCCATCGAAAGCCTCGGCGGCACTGGCCTCGATCAACCCTTCGGCCAGGCCCGTCGCGGATCGGGGATGAACCGCGTCAAAACCCAGTTTCGGCCTGAATTGGAGGGGTTCGTGATTTTTTTCACGAACTCTCTGTAACTGTATCGGGCGCCCCGGTACTGTCAACTTCGGTGGTTGACCACCGCCACCCTCTGCAGGGGGATTCGCGGCGCGACGACCTCATTCGTGGCCGGGAAAACGCAGCGGCGCTCGGCGCCGAGAGGCGACGGCGCCGCCCCCCGGAAGCCCCCGGCGACCGGCGCGGGAGCGTTGGGTACAACGTGTGGCGGCGGCAGGCCACCACCAACCACATCCGGCACCAGGAGCGACACCGTGACCACACCCCGCCGCGTGCTCGTCGTTGGCGGCGGCGGACGCGAACATGCGATCGCCTGGAAGTTGGCGAAGGACGGCGCGGAGGTGCTCGTCGCGCCCGGCAACGCCGGTACGGCCGCGATCGCGGAGAACGTGCCGCTGGCCGCCACCGACGTCCCCGCGCTCGTCGAGTTTGCCCGCAGGCGCGAAGTCGATCTCACCGTCGTGGGCCCCGAGGCGCCGCTCGTGGCCGGCATCGTCGACGCCTTCCAGAACGCGGGCCTGCGGATCTTCGGCCCCACGGCCCGCGCCGCGCAGATCGAGGGCAGCAAACTGTTCTGCAAGCAGATCCTGCACCGCGGCGACGTCCCCACCGCCATGTTCCGCGAGTTCCGCGCCATGGCGAGGGCCCGCGAGTACCTCGAGGCCCGCGAGGACATGCCGGTCGTGATCAAGGCCGACGGCCTGGCGGCGGGCAAGGGCGTGTTCGTGTGCGCCGACCGCGCCGCGGCGCTCGAAGCCCTGGCCGCGATCAGCGCCGACCCGCAGTTGGCGGCCGCGTCAGGCGGCATCCTCGTGGAGGAGAGGCTCGACGGCGTCGAGGTGAGCGTGATGGCGATCACCGACGGTCGCACGATCGTCACCCTGCCGCCGCTACAGGATCACAAGGCCGCCCACGATGGCGACCAGGGACCGAACACCGGGGGCATGGGGGCCTACTGCCCCGCTCCGTTCGTCGACGCCGACATGCTGGCCGATATCGAGGCCCGGATCCTGGTGCCCACCGTGCACGCCATGCGCCGGGCCAAGGTACCCTTCCAGGGCGTGCTGTACGCGGGATTGATGCTCACCGCCCAGGGGCCCAAGGTGCTGGAGTTCAACGCCCGATTCGGCGATCCGGAGTGCGAGGCGCTGCTGGCGCGGCTCGACTCCAGCCTGCTCGACCTGCTCGATGCCACGGCGGACCGCCGGCTCGACGAGGTGCAACCGCCGATCTGGCGGAACGGCGCCAGCGTCACCGTGGTGATGGCCAGCGCAGGCTACCCGGGCAGCGTGGAGAAGGGCCGCCCCATCCGCGGGCTCGACGCCGCGGCGCGGGTCACCGATGCGCAGGTGTTCCACGCTGCGACCCGCGCCGGCGACGGCGGCGTGGTCACGGACGGCGGCCGCGTGCTGGCCGTGACGGCGACGGGAGCATCGCTGGCTCGGGCGAAACTGCAGGCCTACACGGCCGTCAAGGAGATCCGCTGGCCCGGCGCATGGTGCCGCAAGGACATCTCCGACAAGGGGCTGCGGCACGAACGCGAGACGCCGGCCGCCGACGATGCCAGCACGCTGGCCGCGGAGGCGCCGCCATGAAGCTGCGCGTGGGAATCGTCGGACTTGGCGAGCAGTGGGAGTCGCGGCATCTGCCGGCGCTGCGCACCCTGGCCGACCGCTTCGAGGTGCGCGGCATCTGCGAGCAGGTGGCGCATCGGGCCCAGCGGGCGGCTGGCGAACTGAACGCCGCCGCGGTCGACGGTTTCCGCGCGCTGGCCTCACGGGACGACATCGACGCCCTGCTGTACCTGGCGGACCAGTGGTTCGGCGCCACGCCGATCCTGGCCGCCTGCGACCACGGCAAGGCCGTCTACTCGGCGATCTCCCTGCCCCTGGAAGCGGAAGAGGCCCGCGTCCTGCGCCGGCGGGTGGAGGAGGCGGGCATCGCCTTCATGGCCGAGCTGCCACGCCGCCACGCCCCGGCGACCGTGCGGCTCAAGGAACTGATCGCCACGAAGCTGGGGCAGCCGCGGATGCTGTTTTGCCACCGCCGGGTGCCCCTCTCCACGTCCGGCAGTGCCGCCTCGAGCCGCGACCGCCGCACCGAGGCCCGCGACCTCATGGAGCTGGTCGACTGGTGCCGCTACGTGGCCGGTATCGAACCCACCAGTGTGGTGGCCGTGCGGCATGCCGAGACTCCCGGTGGCGACAGCGACGATTACCAGATGATGAGCCTGGACTTTGCCGGGAACGGCCGGCCCGGCGACGGCCCGCTGGCGCAGATCAGCTGCGGCTACTACATGCCGGGCCGCTGGGAGGAGGCCGTCGGGTTTCGTCCGCCGCCGGCACTGCAGGTGGTTTGCGAGAATGGCATCGCCTTCGTCGATCTGCCGGCGGCGCTGGTGTGGTTCGACACGGCGGGCCGGCACCAGGAATCCCTGGAGAGCGAGCGGCCGGTGGGCGAGCAGATGCTCGTGCAGTTCCACCGCATGGTCACCAGCCTGGTGCGGCACATGAGCGGCCTCGACGACACGCTGTGCGCGATGCGCATCGTGCAGGCCGCGGCCACGAGCCAGGCCGAGGGCCGCCGCGTGCCGTTGTGAATGCAGGGCCGCCGGCCTGACACGGAGGTCAGGCGACCGTCAGCGTGCGGACCGGCCGCCACCCTTCACCCCAGCGCCGCCACGACGAGATCGCCCACCTCGCGGGTGCCGTAGCCCATGCGTCCGGCTGCCTGGCTCTTCATCTTCGTTCCCGTGACCTGGGCCACGGCCCGGTCGATGCGGCCGCCGGAGACGGGATGCCCGCTGTGTTCCAGCAGCATCGCCATGGCATTGATGGCCGCGATGGGATTGATCACGTTCTGACCGGTGTACTTGGGGGCACTGCCACCCATCGGCTCGAACATGCTCACGCCACCCTGGTCCGGATTGAGATTGGCGCCCGCGGCCACGCCCATGCCGCCCTGCAGGATGCCACCCAGGTCGGTGATGATGTCGCCGAACATGTTGGTGGTCACGATCACGTCGTAGGCGTCGGGATTCTTCACCATCCACATGCAGCAGGCGTCGACGTGGTTGTAGTCGGTCTTCACGTCGGGGTAGTCCTTGGCCACCTCCTGGAACGTCCGCCACCACAGGTCGTGGCCGTAGGTGAGCACGTTCGTCTTGGCCACGAGCGTGAGCGTCTTCTTGGGGCTATTGCGCTGCCGCGTGTAGTCGAAGGCCCAGCGGATGCACCGCTCGCAGCCCTTGCGCGTGTACACCGCCTGCTGCACCGCCACCTCGTCCGGCGTGCCTTTCTTCAAGTAACCGCCCACGCCGCAGTACAGGTCTTCGGTGTTCTCGCGCACCACCACGAAGTCGATGTCCTTGGGGCCGCGGCCCGCCAGGGGCGTCTCCACTCCGGGCAGCAGTTTCACCGGCCGCAGGTTGATGTACTGGTCGAGCTTGAAGCGCAGGTCGAGCAGCAGTCCCTTTTCGAGGATGCCGGGCGCCACCTGGGGATGGCCGATCGCCCCCAGGAAGATCGCGTCCTTGCCACGCAGCAGGTCGAGCCCGCCCTCGGGAATGATCTCGCCCGTCTTCAGATACCGGTCACCGCCCCAGTCGAGCACCTCGACGTCGTAGGTGAAGCCGTCGATCTTGGCCACCGCCGCCAACAGCTTGAGCGCCTCGGCAGTCACCTCGGGGCCGGTGCCGTCCCCGGGAATCGCAGCGATCTTCAGCGTCTTCGAGGCCATGGTGAACCGGTGCTCCGGGGGTGTCTCGTAGGGGATCGTTCTTGGGCCCCACAGCCTACGAACCTGCGGCTGGGAACGGAACCCACCGGCCCCGGGCGTCGGCCGCGGAGCGATCACGGATGGCGGTCCCGGCGATCAGCCGACCGGCCCGGGCCAGAATGGCCACGCCGATGCCCGTTCAGTTGTTGCTGAAGTCGAGCTGCTTGCCGTTCTTCAGCCCCAGCGGGTTTTTTACGAACCGCTGGCGACAGGCGTCACAGAGGTCGAAGCGCAGCGACCGCGTCGCATCATCGAAACCCGTCGCCTCGTCGCTCTCGTCGAGGCGCTCGAGCAGATCCTGCATCTCCTCGAGATTGTCGGCATCCGCCGCCAGCGACTCGGCCTCGTCGCACCCGCAGGACTGGTCTTCGACCGCGGGAAACACCTCGATCTTCACGACGTGGCGGACGTCGGTGTCGGTCTTGATCGGCCGCTTGCACGCATCGCACGAGTAATGAAGCATGGCATTCTCCGGGCGGATTGTGCGTCGGCCACGCGGGCCATCGGGCCAGCGACGAATCATCGATACAGCGAGTGTGCCGCGCATGAGCAGCGAACGCAAGCCTTCGTACCGACCGTGGCTGCGACCCCACCCAGACCGCGGTCAGCCCCGCCACTGACGCGGCTGCGCCATGCGGAAGCCGCCCGAGTTGGCGGCATTCGGCGGGACAGGATAAACTTTTTCAGTTGATTGCGAGTGCCCGGGTGCAAAGAGGCCGTGCCATGACCGCGATCGCCCTGCCGGCAGCGTCAGCATCGTCGTCGCTGGGTCTGAGCGTGCTCGTGCTCAACCGGTCGTTCGTGGCCGTGCACATCACGAACGTGCGCCGGGCGATCACGCTCCTGTTTCGCCAGTTGGCGGAGGTCGTCCACATCGAGGAGGGCCACTATGCGGCCTATTCGCTCGACTCGTGGCGGGAGTTATCGGCCCTGCACGCCGCACTCGGCGACCCCGAACAGGACTGGGTGCGGGCCGTGGGCTACGACCTGCGGGCACCTCGGGTGATCCGCCTGCTGTCGTGCGACCGCGGACCGCGACAGGGGCTGCGATTCAACCGTCGCAATGTGTTCGCTCGCGATGGCAACCAGTGCCAGTACTGCGGCAAGGGGTTCCCCACCAGCGAACTCTCGCTCGACCATGTCGTGCCTCGCAGCCGGGGCGGCATCACCAGTTGGGAGAACATCGTCTGCGCCTGCGTCGCCTGCAACGTGCGCAAGGGCGGGCGGACGCCTCACGAGGCGCGGATGAACCTCATACGCCAGCCCGTGAAGCCGAAACGCAGCCCGCTGCTGTCGCTGAAACTCGGCAATCCGAAGTACGCCAGTTGGAAGAGCTTCGTCGACAACGCGTACTGGCTGGTGGACTTGAAGTAGCGCGGCAACGCCCTCCTGGCCGTTGCCGCTTGGCAGTCGGAGCGAACGCCGAGAGTTCGCTCGACTGCCGGCTCGCCGTCCTGGCGAGCCTCGTACGCACAAGCGTCGTACCTGAACCCCGACATCGAACGCCCGCCGGCAACGCCCTCCTGGCCGTTGCCGCTTGGCAGTCGGAGCGAACGCCCGCCGAGTCGACAGGCACCCCGACCGCTCTCAGCCGCAGAGCGGGTCCTTCTTCTCGGTGATCACAGGAAGCTGCGGCGACATCTCGGCGTTCAGTTCCTTGAAGTCCTTCCACTCGGCGGGCAGGTTGTCCTCGTGGAAGATCGCCTCCACCGGGCACTCCGGCACGCAGGCCTCGCAATCGATGCACTCGTCCGGGTGGATGTAGACCATCTTGTCGCCCTCGTAGAAGCACTCCACGGGACACACCACGACGCAGTCGGTGTACTTGCAGGCGAAACACGGCTCGGCGACGACGTGGGTCATGGCTGCGGACTCCGGGAAAGGGTTATTGCGGGCGGGCTGACGGTCGCAATGGCCGCGGCAGCGGACTGCTGCGCGGCATCGTAGGTCGATGGCGAAATCGTGTCAACGATTGTGAAATCGGCCGAACGCGGCCGTTTCATGAGCCGGACCCGACTGGCATTGGTGGCCGGCGCAGGCCACCCGTATGATGGGTCTAAAGAGACCGGTTTTTTGGTCCGCGACGCCCCGCTCGCCGGCGGAAAACGCCGCGGGCAGGCTCCGGCCGGCCCGCGGGGCATGACTGCCGTGTCGACTTCACAGCACCCCGGCCGCGCCACCACCGCTCTGGCGGCCGAAGACCGGCTCCTGCTCGACGCCTGTCTGGCAGGTCAGCCGGGTGCCTGGGAGTCGTTCGTAGGGCGATTCTCCGGACTCTTCGCCCACGTGGCCGCACGGGCGGCGGCCCAGCGCGGGTCTGTGCTGGCCGCCGGCGACCGCGACGATCTGGTTGCTGAAATCCTCCTCGAGTGCCTGCGCAACAGCGCCGCCGTGATGCGGTCGTTCGCCGGGCGTTCGAGCCTGCCGACTTTCCTCACCGTGATCGCCCGCCGGGTCGCCGTGCGGCACCTGAGCCGGGGTAACGCCACGCCCCGTGACACCGGTTCGGCCGGCCAGCCCACCGCCCCCGACGAGACGGCGCGGATCGCCGACCGCGAGCAGGTGGAAACCCTGCTCGGCAGCCTCGATGGCGCCGAGGCGCACCTCGTGCGACTCCATCACCTCGAGGCGCGAAGCTACGGAGAGATCAGCAGGCTCACCGGCATGCCGCTGGGCTCGATCGGCCCCGCCCTCTCGCGGGCGCGGGAGAAGCTGCGGGCCCTGCAGGATCACTGCGACCGCGACGGTGGCCCGATCACGACCGATGGGTCGGCCAGATCCACGGGCTCGTAGCCCGGATAGGCCGGCATCTGCCAGAGTTGCCCCGGATCGGCGCCGGCGGAATTCGTGGTGATGGCCGCGATGTCGAGCGAGAAGTCGACGCCGGAGGCCGGCCACGACACCTCGACGAGATGCGGCAGGGCCGCTCCCGACGGTGCATCCACGCGGTGCCGCGACGTGCGCACGCTGGCCAGCCGTTCGCCGGCCGCGGTGAACAGGTGCTGCTCGGCCACCAGCGCCGTCGTGCCGTCGAGGATCGTCGACTTGAACAGTTCTCCGTCGTCCGCGGCAATGCGACTGCGAATCTCGATCCGGCCATCCGGCAGCGGGTATGGTCCCTCGTGCCGATCCCCGGGCCTGAAGGACACCAGGCCCAACAGTTCAGGCATCCAGTCCGCGCGGATCGGCAGCATGCGCCGGGCGGCCGAGCGGCCGTACTGGTCGTGCCGGCAGTACGCCAGGATCGGCGGCTTGTGCTGCCGCAGCCAGAGCCAGAACAGGTCGTCGTTGCTGCCGATGTCGAGTTCCGGGCCGGTGATCGACGTCTGGGCCTGGAGGCGGAAGCGTCGCGGAGGCTCGCAGGCCACGCGAGCGGAAAGCCGGGGTACCCCCGGCACGGCCAGCACCGCCTGCGTCGCCGCGTAACTCCGCACCCGCTGCGTGTTGTCGTGCACGGCGGTGATGATCTGCTCGAGCGAGGGCTGCGCGGGGAGCGTCCGCGGCAGCGGCATCGTGCCCACCTGGTAGCCACGCAGCACCTGCGGGCACGAGGCTCCGCTGGAGGCGACCGAGGCCACGACGAGCAGCAGGGCCAGCACGCGGGACGACGCGGTCATGCGGCATCTCCCGACCAGAGCAGCGCGGCGAGCTTCTCCTCGACCCCCGCCGCCGACGCCTCGCCTGGCGACAGGCTGCGGACCCGGTATTCCCGATCGCGCTTGCGGCAGGCGAGCAGCAGTTCGTCGCCGCCGGCCCCGGCGTCGTTGACGATGCGCAGCACGCGCCGGCGCACGAGCTGCAGTGCCAGCAGGTAGCGGAGCGGCTCCTCGTCGCGGTTCTCCTCGAGGCCCTCCAACGCATCGAGCAGCACATCGGGCGGAGCCAGCGACGGACCGGCCTGATGGGCTGCGGGAAACGTCGACTGCCAGCAGGCGATCGCCTCGGGCGGGGGCCCTTGCCAGGCCTCGTCGCAGACGTCGATCCGCTCCAAGCCGCCGGCGGCACGGACGAGAGCCGAGTGGAAGCGCTCGTGGGCCACGAAGGCGCGGCCGGTTCGGGCGCAGGCGGCCTGCGGTCGGTGAAGTTTGAGATCCATGGCGCACGGAGGCCCCAGGAGCGGGCGGCCGGCGGCGGCCCGGGGGGCGGAGGTATAGGGATCGCGACGGGCCGCCACAAGGCTCCCGGCCGCGGCCCGGCGCCGTCAGGCCGCGGGCCGGCCCGCGGGGCCAAGTGGCGCAGGCTGGGAAAGGCTGGCGAGCACCAACTCCGCCACATCCGACATGCCGGTGCCGTCGTGCGTGCCCACCACGACATCCGCCTCGGCCAGCACCTCGGGCCGCGCGTTGCCCATGGCCACGCCCAGTCCAGCCCCGCGGATCATGGGCAGGTCGTTGACGTCGTCGCCCACCGCGCAGCTTTCGTGCCCCGCGATGCCCCACTCCCGGGCCACGGCCGTCACGCCCGTCCACTTGGTGACTCCGGCCGGAGCGATCTCGCACATCCAGTGCAGGTAGCGCGGACTGCGGATCGTGTGCAGCGAGAGCAGCCCCGGAAAGGCGGCCTCCAATCGACCCTGCAGCCCACGCATGGCGTGCTCGTCGCCCATCGCGAAGCCGGCGAAAGCGGTGGCCGGCGGCGTCCTCTCGAGGTCGGGCGTGACGCGGGCCAGATCGCGGTTGCGGTCGAGGTAGTCGGCCAGGCCGCCCCCCCCCGGTCGCGCGTCGGCGAGGCTGCGGCAGTGGAAGTCATACCCGGCGGCGAAACTGTCCGTGTACAGGATCGGCTCGTGCCCGGCCGCCACCACCTCGGCCAGCACCCCTTCGATCACGCCGGCGGCGAACGCCGCCCGGTGCAGCGTGCCGTGATCAGTGGGCCGTTTCACCAGCGCCCCCGACGCCGTCACGAGCGGCGTTGCGACGTTCAGTCGGTCGGCCACCGGTAACACGTCGCGGTAGCGGCGGCCCGTGGCCAGCATCACGCGGGCGCCGGCCGCGACCACCCGTGCGATGGCCTCCCGGGTGGAGTCCGTGACCTCGTGTCGGCTGTTGGTGAGCGTGCCGTCGACGTCCAGCACGAGCAGACGCAGGCGGTGCGGGGCCACGGCCTCAGGGCGGTCTCGCGTGGGCGGCGAAGCGGACATGCCCGCTATGATACCGGCGGAGACACGCCAGCATGACCGACGCCGCCGGACCAGAGACGATTCCCTTCACGCCCGTGGCCCGTGCGGGCGACATTCCCGCCGGTGAGGGCCGCACCTACGAGGTGGCCGGCCGGCTCGTGGCCCTGTTCTTCGACGGCGCGGACTACCACGCCATCGACGACCTCTGCCCGCACATGGGCGCCTCACTGGGGAGCGGACCGTTCGTGGACGGCGTCGTTACCTGCCCGTGGCACGCCTGGCGGTTCCGCACCTGTGACGGTGCCTGGTGCGACAACCCGAAATTGAAGGTCGACGTGTTCGCTGTCCGCATCACGGATGGAACCATCGAGGTGCAGGTGCCACCCGCCACGGGGCCCGAACCGCCTACGCCACGCTGACCGGCTGGCCGGGCGCCGGCACGTGCACATCGGCCAGTCCCGCGTCGCGCACGCGCCGCGCCCAGGCCGCGGCGTCCTGCTCGATCGGCGGCCAGGTGCCGTAGTGACTGGGAAACGCCACCCGCGGCCGCAGCAGGCGGACGGCCTCCAGGGCGTCGTCGGGCCCCATCGTGAACAGGTCGCCGATGGGGAGCACTGCCACGTCGAGCCCGCGGCCGTCGCGCGGCCGGCCGATCCGTTCCATGTCGGAGAACAGCGCCGTGTCGCCGGCCAGGTAGATGCGCAGCCCGCCCACCTCGAGCAGCCAGCCGGCGGGATTGCCGCCGTAACTGCCGTCGGGCAGGCTCGACGAGTGGTGGGCGACCTCCATCTGCGCCGTGCCACCGGGCACGGCCACGCGGCCCCCGAGATTCATGGGCTGCACCAGCGTCACCCCCTGCCGACCGAGCCACTGGGCGATCTCCCAGTTGCAGAACACCTTCGCCCCCGTGCGCGTCGCGATCGCCACGCAGTCGGCGACGTGATCGAAGTGGCCGTGCGTGAGCAGGATCGCGTCGCAGGAGACATCGGCGGCCTTCACGCTCGCGGTGGGGCACTCGTCGAAGAAGGGATCGACGAGCAGTGTTCCCGCGCCCGTGTCGATGAGCCACGTGGCGTGGCCGGTCCAGGTGAAGGTGACGGGCATGGTCGCTGCTCTCCGGCGGCGTGAGGGAACGCGAGCACTATAGCCGGAGCCGCCCTTCGACCACCGTGGACAGCATCAGCATCTGCATGACCTGGCCGATCGCATGCTCGTCGATCCGGGGCAGGACGATCTCGGCGGCGGGCACCGGCGGCGGCCGCCCGGGCCCCTCGGCGGCAGCCTGCAACTCCGGCCAGGTCGTGCCCACGAGGGCGTCGAGCCCGTCCTCGTCGCGACCGCACGCCTCCACCGCCGGCACGGCGAGCCGGTCGCGGCGCGGCTCGCCCGCCACGACGTGCGTGACGAGGACGTCGCGAAGGCCGCCCCCGGCCTGTGGGTCGTCGGAACCCGGCGCGGCGACGACCGACCCTGCCAACGGCGAGGCGACTCGTGCCGCCACACCCAGGCTCTCGGCGAGCAGCCTGACATACCACGCGCCCAGCGACTCTAGGCGGCTGCTCGGGGTCGACAGCACGCGCAGGCCGACGCCGGCCTCCGCGGCCAGGTGGGATGTGCCGGCGTGATCGAGCACCGGGTTCGCGCCGACGGGCGCCTCGCGGAAGCGGCGGTTCATCGCCGCCGCCCCCTCCAGGAACCGCACCACGTCCATGCCCACGATCGCCGCCGGCAGCAGGCCCGCGGCCGTGAACGGAGAGAACGCCGCGTCCAGACCGGCCGGGATCGTGAACGCATCGGCACATCCCAGGGCCCGAGCCAGTTCGGCGAGCCGGTCGTCAGGCGCCGTGATCGGCACGACCAGGTCGGCCAGCCGCTGCGGACCGCCCTCCGGCCCCGTCCCCAGCGCCGCCAGGAATAACCGCGTCGCCAGTGCCGGCGCCCGGTTCGCGCCGCCGGCGCCCACCACGATCAGCCCCCAGCGGTCGAGCAGGTCGGCGCCGCGTGGCCGACCTGCCGGCGCCACCAGATCGAGCAGCCCCTGGGCGGAATCGTTGTCGATGGAAAATCCCTCGAAGGAGAGTCGCGGGCGGCCACCGCGCTCGCCGCGGGGGAGTTCGTTGTGGAACGGATGGCAGCACGACTCGAACAGCGACCGCGTGCCCAGCACGCAGCCCGCCTCGCCCAGCAGGATGACGCGGTCGACGGCGTCGCGGATGCGGCGCGCCACCTGCAGGATCGCGAACAGTTCGCTGGAGGGCCGGTCGCGGCCGTAGGCGTCGAGAAGCCGGTCGGGCAGGTCGATGAAGGCGATGCCGCGAGCGGCCGGTTCTGCCCCGTCGCTCCGCCGGCAAGCATCGCCTGCGGCGGCCATGTCGGCCCGGGCGCCGTCGAGCCTCGCGGACAGCGCGACCAGGCCGCCAGCGAACGACGTGCCGGAGGCGAATACGCGGGCCGGGGCGTAGCCAATCGGATCCCGGGGCGGCTGCGGACGGATGACGCTCAGGGATGCACCTGGGGCGGATTCGGGGCGGCGCGGTGACGGCGCCACGGGAAGGCGGTACGCTGAACGCCCCGGCGCGGCGCGGGAACTGTAGCCGACGCGGTCAACGCCGGGCAACGTCCCGGGCACGACGGCGGCACCGCGGCACGCCCACCCCCACGAGGAGCTGAGCACCCGTGACAGAGCACGACCTGGTTCGCGAACTGGCCGAGAAGAACTCCAGCAAGATCGTGATGCTCGTGGCCGATGGCCTGGGCGGCCTGCCCATGGAACCGGGCGGCCGCACCGAACTGGAGACTGCGGCCACGCCCCACCTCGACCGGCTGGCGGCGCGGGGCACGAGCGGCTCCAGCGTGCCGGTGCTGCCCGGCATCACGCCCGGCTCGGGCCCCGGCCACCTCGGACTGTTCGGCTACGACCCGCTGCACTTCAAGATCGGCCGCGGGGCGCTCGAGGCCACCGGCATCGGCTTCGAACTCGGGCCCCAGGACGTGGCGGCGCGGGGCAACTTCTGCACGCTCGACGCCGCGGGCCTGATCAGCGACCGCCGCGCCGGCCGCATCCCCTCGGAGGAGAGCTTCCGGGTCGTGGAGCGACTGCAGGCCGTGCGCATCGACGGCGTGGAGACGTTCGTGAAGCCGGTCAAGGAGCATCGCTTCGTCGTGGTGTTCCGCGGGCCCGGGCTCGACGGCGGCGTGGCGGACACCGATCCACAGGCCACCGGCGTGGCCCCGCTCGACCCACAGCCCGCCACGCCTGCCGCCCGCCGCACGGCCGATGTGGCCCGGGAGTTCGTGCGGCAGGCCCGTGGGATCCTCGCCGACGAGAAGAAGGCCAACGGCATGGTGCTGCGCGGGTTCGCCGCCAAGCCCGCCCTGCCCTCCTACCAGGAACTCTACGGCCTCCGCGCCGCCGCCATCGCCGTGTACCCGATGTACAAGGGATTGGCCCGGCTCGTGGGCATGACCCTCGTGGGCCAGGCCCAGACGCTCGCCGAGCAGATCGACGAACTGGCCGGCTGCTGGAACGACTACGACTTCTTTTTCCTGCACTTCAAGTACACCGACTCCACCGGTGAGGACGGTGCCTTCGCCGAAAAGGTGAAGCGCATCGAGGAACTCGACGCCGCCCTGCCCCGGATCGAAGCCCTGCGACCGGACGTGCTCGTCGTCACCGGCGACCATTCCACTCCCAGCCGGCTCAAAAGCCACAGCTGGCATCCCGTGCCCACGCTGCTGGTGGCCGACACCTGCCGGCCCGACGGGCTGGGCGGGTTCTCGGAGCGGGAATGCCTGCGGGGTGGCTTCGGCATCTTCCCGGCCAGGCACCTCATGCTCCTGGCCATGGCCCACGCGCAGCGCTTCGGCAAGTACGGGGCGTAGGCCGGGACGCGGGCGGCGGCAGAGGCTGGCCGTTTGAAGTACAGTCGGGGGCGTTTTCCGCCGCAGCGGCCGCCTCCCCTCCACCGCCATGCCCCGCCTCACCGACGACGACCTGTTCCAGAGCTCGACGATGACGTTCGGCGAGCACCTCGAGGAACTGCGCACCTGCCTGATCCGCGCTTCGGCCGGCCTCGCCGTGGCCGTCCTGCTGGGGTTCTTCGTGGCCCGGCCCGTGGTGCACCTCATCGAGTCGCCGCTGCGCAAGGCATTGGGCGACTACTACACGCAGCGGGCCCTGGAAACCGCCGCCACCTGGCAGCCTCGCGCCGCGGGCGGCCCCGCCCTGCCCTACTCCCAGGACGAGATCCGCGATGCGGTCGAGAAGCATGCCATGTCGTTCGAGCTCCGCGAGGTGCACCCCGACCGGCTCCAGCTGGTGCTCGGCCGCGGCGGCACCGCACCGGGGGCACCTCGTCCCGCCGACGCCCCTGCCTTCGACGCCGATGCGCTCGTGCCCATGCTGCTCTGGCAGCCGCTGTCCCGCGACCCGCGAGTCAGCATCACCACCCTCAGCGCGCAGGAGGCGTTCGGCATCTACGTCAAGGCGGCGCTGCTCGTGGGCATCGTGCTGGCCAGCCCCTGGATCTTTTACCAGCTCTGGACGTTCGTGGCGGCCGGGCTCTACCCGCACGAGAAGAAGTGGGTGTGGACGTTCCTGCCGATCAGCATCGGCCTGTTCCTGGCGGGGGTGGGCATCGCCTTCTTCTTCGTCTTCGATTTCGTGCTCGACTACCTGCTGCAGTTCAACGCCTGGCTGGGGCTCGACCCCGATCCGCGCATCAGCGAATGGCTGGGCTTCGTGCTCGTGCTGCCGCTGGGGTTCGGCCTCGGGTTCCAGCTGCCGCTGGTGATGCTGTTCCTGGAACGGATCGGTGTCTTCGACGTGGCCGCCTACGCCGCGCAGTGGCGGGTGGCGGTGCTCGTGATCGTCGTGGTGTCGGCGGTGCTCACGCCGGCCGACCCCTACAGCCTGCTGTTCCTGGCCGTCCCCTTGTGCCTGCTCTACTTCGGCGGGCTGTGGCTGTGCCGCTGGTTCGCGGCCGGGGACGCGGCCCCGCGCGGCGACCGTGGTCAGGCCACGAAGGCCAGCCAGTAGAAAATCGTGCCGGTGACCGCCGTGAGCACGAGGTCGGCCGCCGCCAGCCGGGCCATGCGGCGGTGCCGGGGGCCATGGCTACCCGGGGCCGGATCGGCTGGAAACCTCGCCAGCGCCTCCCACAGCACCCACACCAGCAGCACGAGCGTCGATACGGCGAACAGGAGGTGGATGCCCAGCGCCACGAGCACGCCGGTCGGCCACAGCGGGCTGGACTGGGCCCGTAGCCGCCAGTCGCTCACCAACCTCACGTCGATCTCGAAGACCAGGATCGCCGCCGCCAACGCCGTCACGATGAACAACTGCAGCCGCTTGTGGACCGCATACCGCCCGCGCCGCACCAGGGCCACGCTCCAGGCGAGCACCGGCAGCAGGGCGATCAGGCCGACCAGCACGACGTCCATGCCCAGGGACGCGCGGGAACCCAGGAAGCCGTCGATCCCCGGGAGGGCGGTCCTGCCAGCGGCGGCACTGGCAGTGGTCTCGGAAATCTCGGCAGGCACGGTGGGGACTCGGCGAAGGTGACGTGGGGCCGGAGAGTGTAGCCCGCCGCGGGCGGGCGGCTGCCGGACCTGCGGACTTTTTTCCCGGTCTGCTAGGATCGCGCACCCCGGCCGAGTGGCGAAACTGGCAGACGCACGGGACTTAAAATCCCGTGGAGAGCGATCTCCGTGCGGGTTCGATCCCCGCCTCGGCCACCTTGCCCGGTCGCTGCGCGGTGCCAGGACCGCACTTGATTCCGGCTCCGGCCGCAGGCTATCCCTCCGCCGACCGGGACGGGCCACCTCCGTCCCCCGCCCCCCGGACGCCGCGATGGCCAACCGCCGCACCCACACACGGTCGCCCGCTCCGCTGCCCCAGCGGGGTGTTCCCGTCTGGCTGCCGTGGGTGCTCGCGCCCGGATTCCTGTTCCTGCCCATCGGCGGCTGCGGTGCCGCGGCCGCCATGCGCCGGGCGGCGCTCCACGACACGGCCGCCGACGCCCCGCCGCTGGTGCCGGTGGCAACGGTCGTGACGATGCTCCCGCCAGTGGCGTGCGAGGCAGCGGCGCACTAGGGTTTCCTGCAGGGGCCCGTGCCGGCCCCACGGAGACCGCGCATGTCGCTTCGATATCGGATCCCCCTGGCGGCCGTGCTGCTCGCGTTGGCTGCCGTCGCGGTCGCCACGCTCGTGCAATCGGTCATGGCCCGCCGCGCAATCGTCGCGCAGGCCCGCGCCGACGCGGCCAGCATCGCAGGCATCCTGGCCCGCGCTGTGGAATACGCCGAGGCCGGCCCCGGGCCCGACGAGTCTTCCCCGGCTCCGACACGACGCGTCGCACAGGGACTGCAGCGTGTGATTGGCGAGTTCGTGGGCGGCAACGTGTTCGAGGTGCGGATCCTCGATCCACAACTCGCCCCGCGGATGACGCGACACATCGACCGGTCGGGCGTGGCGTCGGACGCGTCATTGCCGCTCGTGCAACAGGACGCCGACATGGTGCGGAACTGCATGGCGTCCGGAAGGCCAGCGAGCCGTGCGGTGGCCGAGGGCTATCGTGCCGCGGCGGCTCTCACGCACGGCGACGGGAGACAAGCGGGGGCCGTGCTGGTGACGATCGCCGCGGCACCGGGTGTTGAGGCGGCATGGTGGCCGCTGGCCGCCGCAGCCGGCTCGGCCCTGCTGGTGGGGCTGCCCGCCGTGCTGGCGGCGTTCTGGCTGGTCCGTTCGATTGCCGCCCCGGTGCAGGAGGCGATCGCGGTCGCCGAGGCGGTCGCGGCCGGAAATCTCGGCCGGCGCGTGGCCGCCGGGGGCCAGGACGAACTGGGCCGGCTGCTCGGCGCCTGCCAACGCATGAACCACTCGCTGGGCGGCACCGTGGGCCGCATCCAGTCGGCTGGCGAACGGATGGCCGGTGTCGAGGCCGACGCGGCTCGGGCCCTGGTCCGGCAGGACCGCGCGGTGCGCGGCTTCAGCGGCTCGGCCCAGGAAATCTCGGCGGCCGTGGCCCAGATCTCCGCCACCGGCGAACGGCTTCTCGATGCCACCAGCAGCGTGACCGCCATCGCCCGCGAGGCGGCCACCGTGGCCGGCCAGGGACGCGGCGGCCTGGAGAGCATGACGGCCTCGATGGAACAGCTCGACGAGGCGATGAATGCCTTCAACCGCAAGCTCGCCACCATCAGCCAGCGGGCCAGCGGCATCACGTCGGTCGTGACCACGATCGCCAAGGTGGCCGAGCAGACCAACCTGCTGTCGGTCAACGCCACGATCGAGGCCGAGAAGGCGGGCGAGTCGGGCCGTGGCTTCCGCATCGTGGCCCAGGAGATCCGCCGCCTCGCCGACCAGACGGCGCTGGCCACCAAGGACATCGAGCGTATGGTGCGCGACATGCAGGCCGCCGTGGCCAGCGGCACGATGGAGATGGACCGGTTTCGCAACGAGGTCAGCAGCCGCGTCGGGGAGGTGGCCGAGGTGAGCGAGAAACTGGGCCGGATCATCGAGCCGGTGCAATCGGTGACCCGGTCGCTGGAGCAGGTGCACGAGGGAGTGGAGTCGCAGTCCCGGGGAGCCCGGCAGATCCACGACGCCATGGAGACCCTGCGGGCCGACGCCGGCGAATCGGCGGCCTCCCTGGCGGTGTTCGGAACGTCGCTGGCCGAACTCCGCCGTGCCATCGCCGAACTGAACGCCGATGCGGCCCGGTTTCGCACCGGACAGGAGTAACGGCGACCGCCTGCGGCCCCGGGGGGCCCTGGGCCGGGGCCGTTTAGCGACGGACTTCGGCGCTGCGGGCGTGGCGGGCGGCGAGGAACCGGCGCAGGCCGCTCACGATCCGCTGCGGCGACTGGGCGCCGGATTCCGCAAACAGGGGCGTCTCGCCGTCGTCGGTGACAATCACCCCAAAGCCCTGGGGAGGCAGTTTTTCACCGCCCAGGAGTCGCTCGGAGACACCGTCCGACGGATTCGCGGCCTCGTCCTGCGGGGCCACCCGGGCCACCACGAAATGGTCGCGGGCCAGGGACTCGAACTCGGGGTCGTTGATCAAGGACGCAACCCGGGTCGTGGCCGCCGAATCACCCGGCCTGGAGACCATGATCAGGATCGGCCTGCGGCTGTCCCGGGCGGTCTCCACGGCCTTTTCCAGAGACGAGAGCACCTGTTCGTCATCCCCACCGGCCGCCGGCTTGGACGCCATCTCCGCGGCTGGCAGGTGTTCTTCCAGGGCGGCCACCCAGGCGGCGGGCGATTGGCCCAGATAGCCGGAATGACCCGTGATTTTCCTGCCGTCCGGGGCGATCAGCAGGGTGCTGGGGAAGGACCGCACCCCGTATTTGATGCACACCCGCGAGCGGGCGTGCCGTTCTTCCTGGGAAATCCCCTGCTTGGGCAGGTCGATCATCAGCAGGATCACGCGGTCACGGGCCCACTCCCGGAAGGTTTCGGTGTGGAGGACGTTCTTTTCCAGGGTCAGGCAGTGCTGGCACCAGTCGCTGCCCGTGAAGATGGTCAGAATCGGCCGGCCGGTCTCTTCGGCGGCTGTCAGGGCCCCCTCGTAACTGGTCAGCCAGCCTTCGCCGGCGTGGGCTGGCAGGCAGTGTGAGGCGAGTCCTGCCACCGCGGCCATGCACCAGGCCAGGGCCAGCCGGCGGGGGGTTCGGAAAGAACCCCGGAAAAAATGAACACGCGCCTCCAGGTTTGTCAGACTCATCGTCGCTTGCCTCCGTGCCGCCCAGTCCCCATCTCATCGGGCACAGCGGAACCGTTCCGCGAGGGCTACTGGGCCGAAACTCGTAGGAAAGGCTAGCGGTAGAGGCCAAACCTGTAAAACTGTGCGTCCTGTGCAGGTTACGCACCTTGCCTGAATTCACTGCTTGCGCGTCGGCCTTTGGACTTACGTCAAACAGCGGCTGGAGCCGAACCGGCGAAAAAGTGAGCGAGGCGGACTGCCGCACGGCGTCGCCCCCACGGACCACGGCTCGTGCGGCAGCCCCCGCCCGCCAGAACTCATGCGGGAAAAAGGGCGAGGCCCGCCGTTTCCGGCGGGCCTCGCTTTCATGCTCGGTGTCCAGTAGCCGGGGCCATGGATGGCCCGGCAGCCGGAACACATTTAGAACTGCCAGATCGCGTCGCAGCCACCGTAGAGCTGGCCGTACTGATCGCCAGTGGCGGTGCCGGCACCACCCACCTGGCGGCCGAAGGGCAGCGGCCCACCATCTTTGTCGGGCGAGTACCAGTCGTACCGCAATTCAGGACGGATGATCCAGTTGCGGTTGGGCTTCCAGTTCAGGCCCCACGTCATCTGCCAGAAGTTGCCCTGGTAGCCGGCCCCGTACGGCCCGCCGAAAAAGCCGTTTCGGATCGGGTTGAACACCCGGTACCCGTTGTTGTCGCGGAACCACTCCAGCCGCACGCCGCCGATCAGCGTGTCGCTGAAGTTCCAGAAGGCGTACTGGTTGATGCCGTACCACTGCGCCAGGCCCGCCTGCTGCCCGATGTTCGAGAGCGTGGGGTTGGCGTTGAACTGCCAGCCGTTGTCGTTCTGGAACACGTAGGTCAACTTCTCGTTCAGCTCGTTGACGTACACCGTGCTGATGATCGACCGGTTGCCCACCAGCGTGTTCAACGGGGCACCACTGACGAACACCGGCTCGTTGCCGCTCGACACCGTGGTCGTGAGCGACTGGGTCTGATCGCTGTTCTTAAACGACACGCCGCCCAGGAACGCGGCGTTGCTCGTCGCCCCGATCGTTCCCGGGTTGTTGATGATCACGCTATTGATGGGGTCACTGAAATTGTCCCAGCCGTTCGTGATCCCGGCATACACGGTCAGCTGGTCGTTGGGCGTCCAGGTGTCGAGCACGCCGGTGTGGGTGAACGGCTCGCCATACTGCATCGTGTAGGCGTGCGTGTAGAAGAAGTTACCGATCGCCGGCACCACTTCGTAGCCGATGATCGTGTAGAAGTGCCCGAATTTCACGGCGTGATTACCACCGCCAACCTCTCCGTAGAGTTGCGGCATCGCCAGGCCGTAGTCCTTGCTCGAAGCCCATGACGGAGCCCCGACCGCACCGGCGCCGTTAGGCTGGTTGAAGAGGTTGCCGTCCAACCCCCGCGCCGTCGTGTAGATGTAGTCGGTACCGTAGAGCAGGTCGACACGACCTCCCCAATCGAAACCACCGTCCTCGAGATCCAGCACCTTCTCGTTGACGAGGTACAACTGGTTCATCTGGCCCTGCCAGTTGCGGTCGTTGAACGTGATCGGGCCGTTGAACGGGCTGCCCCAGTTGTTGGCGCCGATGCCCGCGTTAATCCAGCCGTAGGTCTTGATACCCCGATCACCGAGGACCTTGGTCTGCAGGTACCGGTTCGGCTCCTCGGCGACCTCCTCGGCAGCCTCCTGCGGCGGCAGCGCGCGCATCTGGTAGGCGTCCTCCTGGGGCACGGCCGCCTGCACCGGCGGCAACCCGGATTGTTCCTGGCCTGTGGCGGATGAGATCGTGGCGGCGGTCAGCAGGCCGGCCGCCACCCACTTCGGCAGTTTGAGGTTCATGAAACGCATGTCTCGGAAGCTCCCTATCGATGGTGTGAATGACCGGTCGCGCAGCGCGGCCCGCCAGGCGTTTGAGGCAGGAAACGACCGTGCACGGTCCGCCGATCCGTGACACGCGCCGAAACTCCCCACCCCATCTCGAGTATCGGGCGAGAGGAACATCCGCCATTCGCCCAGGCCTGCCGCGGCCGCAAGGTCCCACCCTGCCGGTAAACCCTGCCGGTAAACCCTGCCGGTAAACCCTGCCGGTAAACCCTGCCGGCTGCGTCGACCGGCCGGTCACCCCGCGGCTGGAAATGCCCCGTCGAGCAGGGCGGCGAGGAAATTTTCCGGCTCGAACGGCTCCAGGTCGTCGGCCGACTCGCCCACGCCCACGAACTTCACCGGCAGCCCGAACTGCTCGGTCACCGGCACGATCACGCCGCCACGGGCCGAGCCGTCAAGCTTGGCCAGCACGATTCCCGTGCAACCGGCGGCCTCCTTGAACCCCCTGGCCTGCGACAGCGCGTTTTGCCCGGCCGTGGCGTCGATCACCAGCAGCGTCTCATGCGGCGCCTCGGGCACCAGTTTGGCGATCACGCGGCGGATCTTTCCCAGTTCCTGCATCAGGTTCGACTGCGTCTGCAGGCGGCCGGCCGTGTCGACGATGCAGACATCGAAGCCCCCCTCTACGGCCCGGGCCACGGCCCGATGCGCTACGCTGGCCGGGTCGGAGCCGGTCTCTCCGCGCACGAGTTCGGCCCCCACGCGACCGGCCCACATCGCCAGCTGTTCCACGGCCGCCGCCCGAAAGGTGTCGCCGGCCCCCAGCACGACCGTGCGGCCCTGGCTGGTGAAATGCCTCGCCAGCTTGGCGATCGACGTCGTCTTGCCGGAACCATTGACGCCCGTGACCAGGATCACGGTGGGGCCCGCCGCTGCCTGTGTCAGCGGGGCGGCGGTGCTGTCGAGACGCGACCGGAGCTGCCCGCGGATCGAGTCGAGCACCACGTCGGGATCAACCACGCGGGCCCGGAGCCGCTCGCGGACGTCGACCACGATCGCCTCGGCGGCGGACGGCCCCATGTCGGTGCGCACGAGGACCGCGCGGAGTTCCTCCAGAAAGTCCTCGTCGACAAGGCGACCCTCGCGTTTCAGCAGGTCACGGACGTCGGTGTTGAGCAGGCGGGCCGTCTTGGCCAGGCCGGCCTTGAGCCGGTCGAGAAAGCCGGGACGGGAAGAGCCGGCCCCCGGCTGTTCGGCGGGAGCGGCCGCGTCAGCGGGAGCGGCCGCGTCGGCGGCAGGCTCGTCCCGGCGGCCGAAGCGAAACAGTGCCATGGTGTGCGGTTCTCCTTGGGGCGCGCCGCGCCGGGATCAGTCAGCCCTGGGCCGGCGCCGGCTGCCCCGGCACCGCCCGGTCGGCGAGCAGACGGCCGAGAATGCCCGCCACGAACCGCGGCGACGCCTCACTGCCGTAGCGGCGCGACAGTTCGATCGCCTCGTCCACGACGACGGGACCCGGCGTATCGGTGTGCAGCAGTTCAAAGGCCGCGATCAAGAGCACGGTGCGGTCGGTGGCGGCCATGCGGGAAAACCGCCAGTGCTCCGCCCGGCCGTCGATCGCCGCCACGAGGGCATCGCGGTGGCGAACCACGCCGTCGACGAGCCCGTCGGCGAAGGCCACCAATTCCGCCGACCGCAGCCGGCCCTTGTGAAATCGGGTCCGGTCGCGTGGATCGACGCCTGGATTGAGGTCCGCCTGGTAGAGCGACTGCAGGGCGACTTCGCGGGCCCGGCTGCGACGGCTCATGCGCTGGCCTCCGGGGAGAGGGGCAATTGAGCCAGCAGCGACACCATGTCGAGCGCGGCGTTGGCGCACTCCGCCCCCTTGTTGCCGGCGTAGCGGTCGGCGGCGTCGCCACCGGCACGGACCATGGCCTGTGCCAGGGTCTCGCAGGTGAGCACGCCGAACAGGATGGGGATGCCGTGGGCCCGCCCCGCCGCCTCGATGCCGCAGGCCGCGGCGGTGGCGATGTGGCGATCGTGCGAGGTCTCCCCCTTGATGATCGCCCCCAGGCAGAGCACCGCGGCGTACCGGCGCGAGGAGGCCAGCCGGTCGGCTGCCAGCGACAGTTCGAACGAACCGGGCACCCAGGCCACGTCGACCGCGTCGGCCGCCAGGCCCGCCGCCGTGAACGTCGCCAGCGCGGCCTCGAGGAGGCGGGCGGTGATCGGCTCGTTCCAGCGCGACACCACGATCGCCATGCGCACGCCGGCCGGAAGCCGGCCGGACGACCCCCGAAACATGCGCGGAGAGGGGATGGTGCTCATACGGGTCCCTGCACGGCCGCCTACGACTTCAGGCTCATGAGGAAATCGCTGTTCGATTTCGTCTTGGCAAGCCGATTCACGAGCAACTCCATGGCATCGGTGGGGTTCATCTCGCCCAGCACCCGCCGCAGCACGCAGATGCGCCGGTATTCCTCGGGCTCGAGGAGCATCTCCTCGCGGCGAGTGCCGGAGCGGTTGATGTCGATGGCCGGGTAGATCCGCTTGTCGACGAGGCGCCGGTCGAGCACGATCTCCAGGTTCCCCGTGCCCTTGAATTCCTCGAAGATCACGTCGTCCATCTTGCTGCCGGTGTCGACGAGCGCAGTGGCGATGATCGTCAGCGAGCCACCCTGCTCGACCTTGCGGGCGCTGCCGAAGAAGCGCTTGGGCCGCTGCAGGGCGTGGGAGTCGACGCCACCGGAAAGGATCTTGCCGGAGTTGGGCACCTCGGAGTTCCAGGCCCGCGCCAGCCGCGTGATCGAATCGAGGAAGATCACGACGTCTCGGCCGTACTCCACCAGCCGCTTGGCCTTCTCGATCACCATGTCGGCCACCTGCACGTGCCGGCTGGAGTTCTCGTCGAACGTGGAACTGATCACCTCGCACGACGGCCCCTTCACCTGCCGCTCCATGTCGGTGACCTCTTCGGGCCGCTCGTCGATGAGGAGCATGAACACGTAGGCTTCGGGGTAGTTGACGAGCACCGCCTTGGCCATTTTCTGCAGGAGCACCGTTTTCCCGGCCCGCGGCGGGCTGACGATCAGGCCGCGTTGGCCGAAGCCGATGGGCACGATCAGGTCCACGACGCGGGTGGAGAGTTCCTCGGCCGTTGTCTCGAGCACGATCCGCTCGTCCGGATGCAGCGGCGTGAGTTCGTCGAAGAACACCCGGGTGGAGAGCTTGGCCGGATCCTCGCCGTTGATCGCCTCCACACGCAGCAGGGCGAAATACCGCTCGCTCTCCTTGGGCGGCCTGATCTGGCCGGCCACGCTCATGCCGTTGCGCAGCCCGAAGCGGCGAATCTGGCTGGGCGACACGTAGATGTCGTCCGGGCAGGAGAGGTAGTGGTAGTCGGGGCTGCGCAGGAAGCCGAACCCGTCGGGCAGGATTTCCAGCGTTCCCTCTCCGAACATCAGGCCATTGAGCTTGACCCGCTCCTTGAGGATGCGAAATACGAGATCCTGGCGATTGGCCCCAGTGACATCGCCGATCTGCTCCTGGCGAGCCAGGTCGACAAGCTCCTGCATCGACATCTTCTGCAGCGTGGCGATGTAGGCATCGCCCTTCTTCAACGACTCGTAGTGGTCGGTGACGTCGATCCCCTCCTTGACCTCCGCCGCGATCTCCTCGGCGATCGACATCGGTTCCGCATCGCCGTGGGGCTGCTTGTCGGGGACGGGATTCGTCATGGAAGCACCGGGATGCCGGGCACGGGCACGCTCCCGAAGCAGGGAACGAACCGCGCACGCGGCGGAATGACACGGACCGGGAAGTACGGACGGATGGGCGACCGGCGCCGGGACGCGTCGGCACCGCGCATCACGCGGTCACCAGCACGTCACTGCGACGGTGGAAAAGGAGCCCCAGGCGGGTGCCGAACGAACCGGCACGGCCGTGGGCAGTCACCCACCTACGAGCACGTTCCAGATCCGACCGACGTTTTCTGCAGTATACGTGGGATCGCCGGAGGCATCCACGCGAAGGGTTTTGGCCGGATCCGGCGGCCGGTAGCCGCGTTCCCAGGCCCGCTCACGGGCGTCGCGCTGCGCCGCAGGCCAACCGCGCGCATCGATCCGGGCCTGACGCACCTGCTCCACACACTCCACGTGCAGGAGGCGTTCGCAGATCGTATCCCACCCTGCCTGCACGAGCAGCGGCACGTCGAGCACCACCACCCGCGGCGAATCGGCGGCCCGCGCGGCGGCCACGAGGGCCTCGATCCGCCGCCGCACCCGGGGATGCACGATCCCTTCCAGGGCCCGCAGATCGGCGGCCTGGGCCTCGGTCGGCCCGAACACCCTGCCGGCCAGGACGGCCCGGCGCACGCGGCCCGCATCGTCGAGTACGTCGGGGCCGAATCGGGCCACGAGGGCCTGCACGACGTCCGCTTCTTCGAGCGTCTCGTGGGCGATCCGATCGGCGTCGACCACGGTCGCCCCGTGCGCGGCCAGCAGTCGGGCCACGGTCGATTTCCCGGCACCGATCCGCCCCACCAACCCCACGACGATCATCACAGCCTCACTTCCGCATTCACGCCCCGGGCGCTCCCTCAGGCATGGCACTCCGCCCAGTTGCCGCCATCGTGGGACGACACCTCGAGCGGCACGTCGAGCGACATCGCGTTCCGCATCTCCTCGATCGTGGCCCGCCGGGCCGCCTCGACCTCGTCGGGCGGCGATTCGAGCAGCAGTTCGTCGTGGATCTGCAGCACGAGCGCCGCCCGCAGGCCCTCCCGGCGCAGGCGGCCGTCCACCCTCAGCATGGCCAGTTTGATGAGATCGGCCGCGGACCCCTGCACCACCGTGTTGACGGCCGTGCGTTCCGGCAGCGAGAGCGCGAACACGCCGGCGGCCGTGCGCCTCCCGGCTCGGTCCCGCACATCCTTGATGGCCCGGCGCCGGCCCAGGATCGTGGTCACGTGCCCGTCGCGCCGGCAGCGGTCGAGAACATCGTCCATGAACGCCGCGGCGCCGGCGAACGTGCGCAGGTAGGCGGCGATGAAGGCGGCCGCGTCCGTCTGCGGGATGCCCAGCCCCTTGGCCAGCCCGAACGCCGTCTGCCCGTAGAGGATGCCGAAGTTCACGGCCTTGGCGGTGCGACGCATGGCGGCGGTGACGCCGTCGGGCGGCACGCCGAACACGGCCGCCGCGGTCCGCGCGTGGATGTCCTCGCCCCCCGCGAAGGCCGCGCGCATGGCCGCGTCGCCGGAGAGGTGCGCGAGGATACGGAGTTCGATCTGCGAGTAGTCGGCCGAGATGAACCGCCAGCCCTCCGCGCCGGGCAGGAAGGCGGCCCGGATCTGCTGCCCCTCGGCCGTGCGGATGGGGATATTCTGCAGGTTGGGGTCGCTGGAACTGAGCCGGCCGGTGGCCGTGACGGTCTGGTTGAACGAGGTGTGGATCCGGCCCGTGGCCGGATTGACCAGCGCGGGCAGGGCATCGACGTAGGTGCTCTTCAGCTTGGCGTACTTGCGGTGCTCGAGGAGCTTGGCCGGCAAGGGGTGTCCAGCCGCCAGCTCCTCCAGCACCTCGGCGTCGGTGCTGGGGCCGGTCTTGCCCCGCTTCACCACCGGAAGCCCCAGCTCGTCGAACAGCACCGCCCGCAACTGCAACGGCGAGGCGATGGCGAAGGGCCGTCCGGCGAGTGCGTGAATCTCGGCCTCGAGCGCGGCCAGCCGGACGGCGTAGTCGGCCGAGAGGGCCGCGAGCACCGCGGAATCGATGCGCACGCCGCGGAACTCCATGTCGGCCAGCAGCACGGCCAAGGGCATCTCCACCCTGGCGAACAGGTCATCGAGTCCGGCGTCCGTGAGGAGCGGCGGCAGGAGAGCGACCAGGTGGGCCACGGCGCGACAGTGGGCCGCCGCCTGGGTCGCGTCGGCGGGATGCTCGATGGCCGCCGCCTCGTCGGGGCCGCCCGGTGCAGACTCCACACCCTGCCGCCGCAGCGTCTCCACCAGCCCCAGATTGCGCTCGCCCGACTCCAGCAGGTAGGCGGCCAGCATCGTGTCAAAGGCCGCGCCGTGCAGCCGCAGGCCGATGGTGCGCAGGGCGACGTCCTGCCGCTTGAGGTCGTGCCCGCGCTTGGGCACGGTGGGATCGGCGAGCAGGTCGCGCAGGACGCTGCTGGCCTCCGCGAGTTCTCGGTTCGCCCACACCAGCAGATCGCCGGTCGCCAGCGCCAGTCCCTGCGGTGGGGCCAGGATCGCGCCCTCCGGCCGTCGCGCCACGCACACGGTGACCGCGTCGCCGCAGCGCAGGCGGGCCACTGCCGGCGCCAGGGTCGACTCGTCCGCCGGCACGAGAATCTCACCACTGGCGGGCCGGGCCTCACTTCCCGCGTCGTCGCCGCCGTGCAGGTCGAAGAGCGTGGCCGCGGCCGGACGGG
>QWPN01000083.1 GCA_003671185.1 Planctomycetota bacterium | reverse complement strand
CACGGCGGGCCACCCCGGACCGGTTCCGGCATCGACGCCGGCGGCAGCGCCGCGCTCGTCGCACTGGCCCTCTCGGCCATGGTGGCGGTCGTCATGCCGTGGCTGGCCCTGGCCCGGCCTGTCGATCTGCTGCCCATGGAGCCGCGGATCGTGATACAGGCACGAGCCGCCGGGATCAAACTGCCAGTAGCGCTCGCCAAGGCCGCGCCTGAGCCGGCCCGGGAACTGCGTTCCGACGCCGACGGGCTACGGGTCCGACTCTACGACGCCTGGCGGCTGCAAAACCTTCTGACGGGGGAACTCTGAGATGGGCCACTTCTTTTTTTATCTCGCCGTCGTGGCCGCCTGCCTGCTCTGGTCGGCGGCGTTCACGGCTGCGGCGGCCCGCAGTCGGCCGGGCCGGGGCCGCGACTGGCTTGGCGCGGTGGCGGCGATCGTGCCGCCGCTGGTCCTTGTGCCATGGGTTGTCCTGACGGCGATCCTGGCATTCCGCATGCGGCTCGAGGCGAACTGGTTCACCCCCACGCTCATGGCCGCGATCTCGGCCTTGATCGGCAGCGTGTGGATCGCACGGGCGGGTCTCACGCCATCGGCCGCCCCGACCGCGGCGACCTGGCCGCTCATGGGATTGGCCGCGCTCTGCGTGCTGGCCAAGGCCGTGGCGGCGGGCACGCTGCTGTTCATCGACAACGCCGTCGCCGCCGAGGGCCGAATGCTGCGGGTCGAGGCGGCCCAGATCATGGCGACCGTCCTGCCGCCGGCTGCCGGTCCCGACGCCAACGCGGCCCCCCTCTACCTGCGTGCCTTCGCGGCACTTGCCGCCGACAAGCAGTTGGGCGAAGCGGAGTCTCCTTTCAAAGACCCGCTCACGGCCGACGTGACCTCGCCCGAGGTGTCGGCGATCCTCGAGCGACACGCCGCCACGCTCGACCTGCTGCGGCGGGCGACCGACAAGCCCGGCTGCCGGTTTGATCGCGACTGGTCCCGACTCTCGTTCGACATGCTCCTGCCTGAGGTTGTGGAAATGCGACTGGTGGCCAGGCTGCTCACGCTCGCCGCCCGCCGAGAGGCCGCCGCAGGCGACGTCCGGCAGGCACTCGACGACGTGGTCCGTATCCACCACGTGGGCCTGCACGTGGCCGGAGAACCGACTCTGGTCAGCGGCCTCGTCGGTCAGGCGATCGACGCCCTGGCGCTGATGACGCTCGCCGACGTGCTGCCACGGCTCGGCACGGGCGACCTGCCACTCCTCGACGCGGAGCGTTTTTGGGACTTCGTGGCGACGCCGATCACCTACCAACGGGCCTTCTGGGGCGACGAGGCCATCGGCCTGGCCACGCTCGGCGACCTCGCCGCAGGGGTGGATGGCATGTCCGCGCTCGAACTGCTGCGATCTATCTCCGTCCCCGTCAGGCCGATGCGCCAGGCGTTCGACGGCCCGTTTTCCTTCCTCTACCGCTGCTTCATGCTGCCGGCCGATATCGCGGGCTATCGGTCCGTCATGGGTCGCTTCCGAGACCTCGTCGGCCAGATGCAGGAATCGGCCCTGCCGAGGTTTCCCACCATCGCCAAGCAGACTGCACGGATCGAGGACGCGATCACGTCCCGACGGCCCGGCATCTTCTCCGTCATGCTGACACCGTCCCTGGTCGCCATGATCACGTCCCAGGTCCGCGGCAGAGCGCTCCACGACGTGGCCGAGGTGCTCGTGGCCATGACCCGCGCCCGCCTCGCGGGCACGTCGATCGCCGAATCACTCCCGCCCGAAACGCTCGCCGCCCTGCCCGCAGACCCGTTCACGGCGGACGAGCCCCTGCTCGCGAAGCGATCGGTCGACGGCTGGGTCGTGTACTCGGTCGGCCCCGACGGTGAGGACGACGGCGGCCCGGCGGATGGGGGCGTCGATGCCGATGAGGGAAACGACGACGTGGGCCTGCAGCTGGCGGTCGACCCGGCGCCGGTCAGGCCAGGATTTCCTTGATCGGCTCCACGTGTTCGACGCCCACGAGTTTCTGGTCGAGGCCGCCAAAGAAGTAGGCGAGCCGGTTGGGATCCAGGCCCAACTGCTGCAGCACGGTGGCGTGCAGGCTCTTGACGTGGAAGCCGTTCCGGCCGTCGTGCACCGGCGCGATCGCCGCCGAGCCGAGCTCGTCGGTCTCGCCCACGCTCACGCCCCCCTTGATGCCGCCACCCGCCATCCACATCGTGAACCCATAGGCGTTGTGGTCGCGGCCCGTGCCCTGGGCGTATTCGGCCGTGGGCTGCCGGCCGAATTCACCGCCCCAGATCACGAGTGTCGTGTCGAGCAGCCCCGTGCGCTTGAGGTCGCTGAGCAGGGCGGCGATCGGCTGGTCGGTGTTGCCGGCGTGGAACGTGTGGTTCTTCACCAAGTCGCCGTGGGCGTCCCAGTTATCGTCGTTGTGGGCGCCGCCCGAGTACAGCTGGATGAAACGCACGCCGCGCTCCACCAACCGCCGGGCCAGGAGGCAGCGCCGGCCGAAGTCGGCCGTGCGCGGGTTGTCGAGACCGTAGAGCTTCTGCGTCTCCGCGGTCTCGCGGGCCAGGTCGACCGCCTCCGGGGCGTGCTCCTGCATCTTCCAGGCCAGCTCGTAGGAGGCGATCCGGGCGGCCAGTTCGCTGTTGTCGCCCCGCGAGAGCAGGTGCGTGGTGTTGGCGTCGCGCAGGCCGTCGAGCAGGGCCCGCTGCGCCTCGAGCGGCATGTCGCCGGGAGGAGCCAGGTCGAGGATCGCCGCTCCCTTGCTGCGCAGGATCGTGCCCTGGTAGGTGGCGGGCATGAAGCCGCTCGACCAGTTCTTGGCCCCCGAGATCGGGCCCCCCGTGGGGTCGAGCATGACGACGAACCCGGGCAGGTTCTCGTTGACGCTGCCCAGACCGTAGTTCACCCACGAGCCAAGGCAGGGGGCGCCCGACTGGATCTTGCCGGAGTTCATCTGCAGCATCGCCGAGCCGTGGATCGGCGAGTCGGCGGTCATGGAGTGCAGGAAGGCGATGTCGTCGACGTGTCCGGCGATGTGCGGGAACAAATCGCTGACCCACTTGCCGCACTGGCCGTACTGCTTGAAGTTCCACTTCGGCCCCACCACGCGTCCCTGGTTCCGCTCGCCGCCGCGGCCCTTCGTCTTCACGGGGATCGTCTTGCCGTCGAGCGGGTAGAGGGCGGGCTTGTAGTCGAAGGTGTCGACGTGGCTGGGGCCGCCGTACATGAACAGGAAGATCACACTCGTGGCCCGGGGGGCGAAGTGCGGTGGCTTGGCGGCCAGCGGGTTGACGAAGGGCGTGCCGTCGGCGGCCCGGGCCTGCCGGGTGAAAAATCCCTGGTCGAGCAGGCCGGCCAGCGCCAAGCCCGTGAACGAGGCGCCCGACTCCCAGAAGAACTCGCGGCGCGTGCGACGGCAGAAAGAACCGCGGCGGGAGGCGTCGCCGGCACTGTCGGGGCTTGAGGTCATGGCTGTGCTCCGGCCGCTCACGGCAGTCAGTCGAGGTAGGCGAACTCGTTGAGGTTCAGAACCAGCAGGCAGTACAGCTCGAGCGCCCGGCCGGGCGTCACGCCCTGCTTGTGGGCCAGCGCGTCGACGACGGCGGTGCCGCGGGCCACCTCGTCGTCGGCCGCCGTGCGGGCCAGCGCCAGCTCGAGTGCCCGACGCACCATGGTCGCAGTCTGCGTGCCGTCGCTGCCCCCGGCTTCGCGTCGCACCCGATCGGCGAACGCACGGGCCTGCTTGTGCAGGAAGTCGCCGTTCATCATCCCCAGTGCCTGCGTCGGCTGCGTGGTCACGAAGCGCACCGGGCAGCCGGTGTCGGTGTCGGCCATGTCGAAATCGGCCAGGATCGGCGTGAGCAGCGACCGCTTCACATGGATGTAGACGCTGCGGCGGGCCTGTTCCTCGGGAGGGGAGTTGCCCCAGCCGTTGCCGGGCTGCGACTGGCCGGCCATCACCTCGCGGGGAATCTCCGGGAAGTAGCCCGGCCCGTACATCTTGGGATTGAACGCGCCGCTCACCACGTGGATCGAGTCGCGGAGTTCCTCGGCCGTGAGCCGCCGCATGTCGTACCGCCAGAACGAATCGTTGAGCGGATCCTTGGCCAGGGCCGTGGCGTTGCCGGCCGACGTGGCCTGGTAGGTGCGCGACATGAGAATCAGCTTGTGCAGCGACTTGAGCCGCCAGTTGCCCGCGATCAGTTCGCTGGCCAGCCAGTCGAGGAGTTCGGGGTGCGTGGGCGGGTCGCCCATCATGCCGAAATTGCTGGTGCTGCGGACGATGCCGCGGCCGAAGTGGTGCTGCCAGATGCGGTTGGCCATGACCCGCGCGGTGAGCGGGTTGTCGGGGGAGACGATCCAGGCCGCCAGCGCTGTGCGCCGGCCGCTCGAGGTCCGGGACCGTGGCAACTCGATCTCGGGCACCTTGGCCTTGAGGATCGCAGGGAAGGCCGGCTCCACCTTGTGCTCCGGCTTCTGCTCGGCGTGCGGGTTGCCGCGGTAGAAGATGAACGTCTCCGGCGCGTTCGGCCCGTGCTCGCTGACCACCAGCGCCGTGCCGCTCTCCTCCGGTACCTGCTCCTTCTTCACTCGTTCGAGATGCGCGAGTTTGGCGTCGTAGTCACGCTTGCCGTCGGCGCCGAGGACCCGCTCGCCGTCGCGGCGGATGGCCTCGGCGAGATTCACGGCCGCAGCCGCCGTGGCCGAGAGTGGCCGGGCCGCGAACCCGGGGCCTGCCCAGGTCACCGTCAGGCCCTTGCCCTGGTAGCCCTGGAAGTAGTCGAGTCGCACTGGGAGGCGCCCCGCCTGGAGCGGCATCGTGGCTCGCTTGGGGCTGCCCTCGCCGTGGATGCCGTCGTGCTCGAGCACCGCGTGGCCGTCGAGCGTGAGCCGGGAGCCGTCGTCGGAGTCGAGCGTGAACACGTAGTCGCCGGCGGCGGGCACCTTGGCCTTGAGGATCGCAGGGAAGGCCGGCTCCACCTTGTGCTCCGGCTTCTGCTCGGCGTGCGGGTTGCCGCGGTAGAAGATGAACGTCT
>QWPN01000029.1 GCA_003671185.1 Planctomycetota bacterium | reverse complement strand
TGAAATGGAACTTGCGCAGCGAGAAGTACTTGAACTGGAAACACAGCTCCGGCGTGATGAAGGGATTGGGCTGCTGCTCCGCCGGCAACTTGATGTTCAGGCCCACCGACTGGCAGCCCACGTCGAAGGCCCCGCGGTTAGCGGCCTCCATGATGCCCGGTCCGCCGCCGGTGATCACCACGTAGTCGCGCTTGTCGTCGCACTGGTTGTCAATCGACACGAGGCGGGCAAACTCCCGTGCCGCGTCGTAGTAGCGGCTGTAGCCGAGCAGTCGCTGGGCCCGCTCCACCTCGCGGGCCAAGCGCCGGTCCTGGGGCGCGGCCTGCGCCGCTCGACGGCACTCGGAGAGCCGCCGCTCCGCCGCAGGGCGGTCGACGATCTGCGTGCCGCCGAACACGATCACCGTGGAGGTGATGTTGGCGGCCTGCAGGGCCAGTTCCGGCTTTCCCAACTCGAGCAACATGCGCACGCCGCGCATCTCATGCCGCGTGAGCAACTCGGGGTCTTCCTGGGCCAGGCCGTAGCTGGGCGATCCCAGAATCCGTTCCATGTTCTCGGCGACGAGCGCCACGTCGTCGCCAAGCACCGTATCCGGCAGGATGCTGCAGGCCTTGGGCGGGCGGGCGGGGGCGGCTGCATCGGGCTGTTCGCCGGCACGCGTCTTGCGAGTCATGGGGGATCCTTCCGGGGTGGCTGGGCCTTCAGCCGCCTACGTCGACGGTATCTCCGATGCCGGGCAGATGCACGTCCCACCCTCTCGTGGCACGGAGAAATTCCGCCAGCCCCTGCGCCGCCGGTGGCTCGCCGTGGACGAGGAACGTGCGCCGGGGCGCGGGCAGGGCTGCCAGCCAGCGGCCGAGCTCGTGGCGGTCGGCGTGACCAGAGAGGGCGTCCACCCGGCGCACGGCCGCCCTGACCGGAACGTCACGGCCGTGGATACGCAGGAACTCGGCGCCGTCGAGGAGCGTGCGGCCGCGGGTGCCCTTGGCCTGGAAGCCCGCCACGAGCACCGTGGTGCGCGGATCGGAAAGCCGCCGGGCGAGGTGGTGGAGAATGCGGCCTCCGTTCATCATCCCGCTGGAGGCGATGATGATCCCAGGGCCGTCGTGGTTGTTGATGGCCTTCGATTCATTGGCCGAGCGGGCCATGTGCACGAACGGACTGGCCAGCGACTCGGCCACGCCCTGCATCTGGGCCTCGCTGAAGTCGTGTTCGGCGTTGTGCCGGTGGAACACCTGCATGGCGTCGACGGCCATGGGCGAGTCGACCCAGACCGGCACTTCGGGAAGCCGGCCTGCCGCCATCAGCGTGCGCAGCAGGTACACGAGCTGCTGGCAGCGGCCGATGGCGAATGAGGCCACGAGCATCATGCCGCCCCGGTCGAGCGCCTCACGGGTCACCGCCTCCAACTCGTCGAGGGGCCGACTGGGCGGGTGGTCGCGATCGCCGTAGGTGCTCTCGCAGACCAGGTAGTCGCAGGGGGGCGGTGGCACCGGGTCCTTGTACAGGGGCGCGTCGTACCGGCCCACGTCCCCCGAGAACACGATCCGCACGGGCGGCCCCTGCGCGGCCTGCACCTCCATCTCCACGAACGAACTGCCCAGCATGTGGCCCGCCTCGTGAAACCGACAGCGCACGCCTGGCGTTGGAGCGAACCACTCCTCGCGCGACACGGGCCGCACCAGCCGCAACGCCCGGTCGACGTCCCGCTCCTCGTAGAGGGGCAGCGCCGGCCGGTGCTTCGCGTAGCCCTTGCGGTTCGCGTACTGAGCATCCTCGGCCTGACACTTGGCAGAATCGTAGAGCAACAGCCCCAGCAGGTCCGCCGTGGCGGGCGCCGTCCAGATTGGCCCCCGAAATCCATCGCGGGCCAGCCGGGGCAGCCAGCCGGAGTGGTCGATGTGTCCATGCGTGAGCACGACCGCATCGATCGTGTCCGGGGGAACGGGAAAGCGGCTCCAGTTCCGCTCCCTCAGGTCGCTCTCGCCCTGGAACAACCCACAGTCGACGAGGACGCGGCGGCCATCGGCCTCGAGGAGGTGCCGCGACCCGGAAACCACGCCCGCCGCACCCAGGAATGTCAGTCGTGCCATGACCGCTCCGCCAGCATCTGCTCCCTGCCGCAGGCCGCTCAGCGCGGCGCCGCACCGGCACGCGTCTCCCCAGCCACGAGCAGACTGCCGTCCTCGATGGCCAGCGAGCCGAGCCAACGACTCATCCCGCCGTGCGTGGAGGGAATGTAGACCACAAGCACGCTGCGCCCGTCCAGTCTCCGCAACGACGTCACGCCGCCCAGCCGACCGAGCCGCCGCCCGAGACCCGCCAGGATCGCATCCCGGGGCAGGGGCAGAAGGCCGAGCCGGGCCTCATCGATCACGACTGCCAGTTGACTCTCGCCTCGCAGGTGCACCTGCAGCGCCAGGTGCAGCACGGCCGACACCAGCCGCGGGCCGACCCTGACCGCCACGTCAATGCGGCCGGGCGCGAAGCGCACCCGCGGCTCGGCGAGTCCGGCCGGCAGCACCCGGGCATGGTTGGCCGGCAGATCGGTCGCCAGCCAGGCGTTGATCTCGCGCTCCTCGAAGGCAGCGTCCCACCTCCCGGGCCTGCCGATGGCGGCCTGCAATGCGGCCACCTCCGTGACGAACCGCCGGGCTTTAGCGGCGGCGCCGTCCCCGGCCGGCATGCGCTCGCGGTAGTAATCGGGTTCGTGCCGCGCTGCGACGAACAGGGCGGCGAGCAGGGCGGCCGACACCGCCCCGGTCACCACGAGCCGTCGCCAGCGTCGGGGGGACCTCGGCGGCGACGGCTCTGGGGATTCGGGCATGGGCCGCCGCGCGGGCTCGGCTGGAGGAGGGGGCACGGGAACGGATCACGATTGTGCCGTCGCTTCCCGCCCCAAGGCAAACCACCGGCTCACCCTCACCCGCAACCTGTCGCGCCGGGCGGCGGCCCGACAGCCCGCTAGCCGGTGGCGCCGAGCAGTTTGTGGATGGGCAGTTCCGCGGCGGCGTCGAGCGTCACCGTTCCCATGTCGTCCTCGTCGAGTTCGTCCCGGAGCACGCGAACATTCGCCGGGGCCTCGATCCCTATCCGCACCTTGTCACCACTGACGCGGACCACGGTCACCACGACCGAATCGCCGACCCGGATCCGTTCGTTCTGCTTGCGGGAAAGTACGAGCATGGAGAGCCTCCGTTCCTGTGCTGGGGATGAAGTGGGGAATGAATGTAGCGGGGATATATACAGATGTCCACTTTCGGGCCGCGGCAGTTTCCGCGAGCCCGTCCGCGTGGCTTCCGGCCGCCCCGGCGGCAGGTTCCCGCCGCCGGGCCGCGGCAAGCGTGGCCGCGAGACTGACGGTTGGGGAAGATGTGAGCCAAGGGAAACATCGTCCGACCAGGCGGACTTTCTTGCCCCGGTGCGAAACAGCGCCGGAGGCGCGTGTTGTGCGGGCGATGCGCATGGGACCCGGAGATTTCAGGAGCCGGGCCGTTCCTGCCGCAGCGTGGCCTCGGCCGCCTGCTGTTCGGCGAACGTGGCGAGGTCCACAGCCTCCGACGCGGCCATGTGGGCCTCGGCATCCTGCACGCGGTCGATGTCGCCACCCAGCAGTCGCGGATGGATGCGGTGCACGCAGCGCAGCCGCTCCGGGCGGCCGGCCAGCGGCGTGGGGCGGGTGTCGATCTCCAGTGTCACCTCGGCCGGCAACGCCCCGGCTGCCTCGAGGCGGCGGTTCACCGCCAGACGCGGAAAGGGCGGGATGCCGCCGGGGTGGAGCAATGCCTTGAGGAGCAGGGCCGTGTCGGCAAATCTGCGGTACGCGGCCGCGGCCTCCGACGAGGGCGCCGGCACGTGGGCCACGGCGTAACGGACCCGCGGACCGATGAGCTCGAGTCTGTCCTCGGTTTCGCTGAAGCAGCCGCCGAAGTCCGGGCCGCCCGCCCAGCGCACGAGCTTGTCGTCGGTGGTTCGCGCCCAGTTGGCCAACGACACGCTCAGCCGCTCCAGGCGGATGAAGCCGATCTCCGTCTTCACGTGCCGCGCCGGATCAATGACCACGACACGTTCCCGCGCCGGGTCATGGAGCACAATCTCACGAACCGTCGGCGCTGCGGTGTCCGCCTCGGCTGGAGCCGGAGACAGCTCCAGGAAATCCCAGGCCACGCCGTCCCGGAACACCGTCAGGCTGCGGGCCATCGGCTCGCTCTCGCCATCGGCGAACAGTTGGCTTTCCACCCGCATGGTGCAGGGTACCTCGGCGGCAGCCGGGGCGGCGCCGAGCGGCACACAGGCTAAGGCGGCCCAAGCGAGAACGGAAAACGGGCGGCGCTGACGCATGGAACACCCTCCGCGTGGCACGGCGATCGGGGCGGGAGGCTAGCAGACCCGGGCAGACGGCCCAAGACGGGCTCGCCCGGGAAACTCAGGAGTCCGGGAGCCGATTCTGGGCTACGCTCGTAACCTTTCCCGGAGCTTTTTCCGGTCCCCGCCGCCAGCAGCCATGTTCCTCTCCGACCTGCTCGTCGTGTTCGCCGTCGCCACGGCCGTCGTGTTCGCCTTCGGGCAGGCCCGCGTTCCCAGCGTGGTGGGACTGCTGGTGGCGGGCGTGCTCGTGGGGCCCTACGGACTGTCATTGGTCTCGGACGTGAAGGTGGTGGAATTGCTCGCCGAGATCGGCGTGGTGGTGCTGCTGTTCACCGTGGGACTCGAGTTCTCGATGTCCAGGCTGGTGGCGATGCTGCCGCTGATGGCCCGCATCGGCCTGCCGCAGGTGGTGGGCACGACGGTGCTCGTGGCCGTGGCCACCTGGTGGTACCTGGGCACGCTGCCGCAGGCGATCTTCGCCGGCCTGCTCGTGGCCATGTCGAGCACGGCGATCGTCCTCAAACTGCTCGCCGACAGGAGCGAGACCGCGGCGCCGCACGGCCGCATCACCGTGGCCGTCCTGCTTCTCCAGGATCTGCTCGTGGTGGCGGCGATGCTCGCGGTGCCGGCGCTCGCCGCGGCGGCGGGCGTGACGCCGGACGCCGGCGCCCATGCCGGCAGCGGCCAC
>QWPN01000026.1 GCA_003671185.1 Planctomycetota bacterium | reverse complement strand
CCCGCCGCCCGCTGCCGCCCGGCCCCGCCGCCGCGGCCGGCCCCTACCGCCTCGATACCGACGCCGCCATCACCACCACACGGCTGGTGCGCCGTCTCGATGAGTCGCTCGATGACCGGACGATCGTGATTGCCGACGTGGGCGACGCCCTGTTCGCCTCCAGCGAACTGGTGATCCGCGGGCAGACACAGTTCATCGCCCCCGCCTACTACACCTCGATGGGCTTCGCCACGCCCGCGGCGCTGGGCGCCAAGATGGCCTGCCCCGGCCTCAAGGTGATCGCACTGGTGGGGGACGGCGCCTTCCAGATGACCGGCATGGAACTCTCCACGATGGTGCGGCGCGGCCTGGCGGTGACGGTGATCGTGCTCGACAACCGCGGCTACGGCACCGAACGGCTCCTGCACGAGGGCACGTTCAACGACATCAATCCCTGGCAGTACCAGCTCCTGCCGCAGGTGCTCGGCGGTGGCACCGGCTACGAGGTGCGCACTGAAGGGGAGTTCGACGCGGCGATCACGAAGGCGCTGGCCGATGTCAGTGGGTTGAGCATCATCCGTGCCCACATTGGCCTGGAGGATCGCAGCCGCACGCTCGACCGGCTGGCGGCGGGCCTGGCCCGCCGCGTGCGGCCCTGAGCCGCGCGACGGGCGCCGGGCCGGCAGCTCACGGCTCCCGCGGGATCAGGAGTGCCGGGGGCGTGCGCAGCACGATCCGGTACAGGGCCGGCAGCACGAACAGCGTGAACAGGGTGCTCGTGATCACCCCGCCGATCACCACCGTGGCCAGCGGCCGCTGCACCTCCGCCCCGGTGCCCTCGCTGACGGCCATGGGGATGAAGCCCAGGCTGGCCACGAGCGCCGTCATGATGATCGTGCGCAGCGATCCGGTTGCCGTCTCCTCGATGGCCACGTCGCGGGCCGTGCTCCGGGCCAGCCGCTCGCGCAGGGCGCTGGCCAGCACCATGCCGTTGAGCACCGACACGCCCGACAGCGTGATGAAGCCCACGGCGGCCGAGATCGAGAGCGGCATCTCCCGCAGGGCCAGGGCCCAGATTCCCCCCACGCAGGCGAAGGGCACACTCACGAACAAGAGGGCCGTGTCGGCCACATTGCGGTAGGTGAGGTAGAGCAGGGCCACGATCAGCAGCAACGCCACCGGCACCACGATGGCCAGCCGCTTCTGCGCCCGCTGCATGTTCTCGAACTGCCCGCCCCACTCCAGGCGGAACTGGCCTGCGGGCAGTTTCACGGCCCGGGCGATCGCCCCCTGGGCATCGGCCACGAACCCGCCCACGTCCCGGCCGCGGACGTTGCACTGCACCACGACGCGCCGCTCGCTCCACTCGCGGGTCACGAACTTGGGGCCGGAGATGGAACGGATGTCGGCGATCCGCTCCAGGGGCACGCTCTCCCCCGCCGGCCCCCGGATCGGGATCGAGGCGATCGCTTCGGGGCCGGCACGGACCGCATCCGGGAGGCGGACCACGACGGGGAAGCGAATCTGCCCCTCCACGATCTGGCCCACGGCCTTGCCTCCCACGCTCTCCACGACGTCGAGCACGGCCTGGGCGGAGATTCCGTAGCGGGCGATTTCGTCCTGGCGCACGGCGATCTTCAGGATCGGCTGCCCGGTCACCTGCTCCACGGCCACGTCCGCCGAGCCGGGAACCCGGCGGATCGTGGCCGCCACCTCGTTGGCCTTCTTCACCAGGGGCTCGAGATCGTCGCCGAACACCTTGACGGCGATGTCGGCCCGCACACCCGACACCATCTCGTTGATGCGCTGCTCGATCGGCTGTGTGAACCAGACGATCTGCCCAGGGATGTCCTCCACGCAGTGGCTCATGACCTCGACCAGTTCGGCCTGCGTGCGGGCCCGCCGCCACTGCTCCCGCGGCTCGAGCGCGATGAACATGTCGGTGGCCTCGATCGCCCCCGCATCGGTGGCCACCTCGGGCGTACCGGTGCGGCTCCAGACGTGGGCGATCTCGGCGGGAAATTCGTCGAGCAGCATGCGCTCGATGCGGGTGTTCATGCGGCACGACTCCTCCAGGCTCGTGCCCGGCGCCCGGATGATGCCCAGCACGATGTCGCCCTCGGAAAGCTTGGGCACGAACTCGGTGCCCAGTGCGGCGGCACGAACGAGCGTGATCGCGAGGATGGCCGCCGCCACCAGCGCCACGGCGCCGCGGGCGGAGAGGCAGGCCCTGAGCACGGGACGGTACAGGGCCCGGATGGCGCGCACCAGCAGGACGTCGTGCGCATCGACGCGCCGGGGCAGGAACAGGCTGGAGAGCACGGGCACCACGGTCAGTGACAGCACCAGCGACCCGATGAGGATGAACACCACGGTGAGCGCCATGGGGCGGAACATCTTCCCCTCCACGCCCTCCAGCGTGAGGATCGGGATGTAGACGATCATGATGATCAGCTGGCCGAAGCAGGCCGGCTTCTTCACCGCGTTCGTCGCCTCGCGCACGAGCTTGAGCCGGGCAGGTCCCGTGGCGCCCGAATGGTGCGCGATTTTCTCCAGGATGCTCTCGATCACCACCACGGACGAGTCGACGACGATGCCGAAGTCGATGGCTCCCAGCGAGAGCAGGCTGGCGGAAATGCCGGCCTGCCGCATGCCGATGAATCCGCACATCATCGACAAGGGGATGGCCGTGGCCGCCACCAGGCCCGCCCGCAGGTTGCCCAGCATCACGTACAAAATGACGATCACGAGGAACGCCCCCTCCAGCAGGTTCTGTCGCACCGTGGCGATGACGCGGTCCACAAGCCGCGTGCGGTCGTAAACGACCTTCGCCTCGACGCCCTCCGGCAGGTTCGCGACGAGCTTCCCGAAGCGGTCACGCAGCCGGGAGGTCACGGCGTAACTGTTCTCGCCCATCAGCATGAAGCCCAGGCCGAGCACCACCTCCCCCTCGCCGTCGGCGGTCACGGCGCCCTTGCGGATCTCGTGACCGATCACCACCTCCCCCACGTCGCGGATGCGGATCGGCACCCCCTCGCGGGAGTCGATCACGATTCGGCCCACCTCCTCGACGCTCGTCGTGCGGCCCACGCCGTACACGAGCACCGCGTCCCCCGAGCGGCTGATCGAACCGCCGCCCACGTTGAAGTTGTTGCGCGGCACCGCGTCGACCACCTGGTCGAACGAAAGGTCGTACTTGCGCAGCAGCGAGGGGTCGACGCGAATCTGGTATTGCTTGTTGAGACCGCCCCAGGCGTTCACCTCCGCCGTGCCGCGCACGCTCTTGAGCGCCGGCTTGAGCGTCCATTCCTGGAGCGTCTTCACGTCGGTGAGGCTCATGCCGCGGGGCACGAGCAGGTAGTGGAAGACCTCGCCCAGGCCGGTGGAGGGCGGACCCATCTCGGGCCGTTCGACGCCGGGGGGCACGGGGATGGTGCCCAGCCGCTCGTTGATCAACTGGCGGGCGAAATAGACGTCGCTGCCGTCACGGAACGTGACGATCACGACCGACAGGCCGAACATGCTGGCACTCCGCAGTTCCTCCAGGCCAGGCATGCCGCCCATCGCCAGTTCGACGGGAAAGGTGATCTGCCGTTCCACCTCCTCGGCGACCATGCCGGGGGCCACCGTGTTGATCTGCACCTGCACCGGCGTCGTGTCCGGGAAGGCGTCGATGACGAGGCCGCCCAGCGACGCGTAGCCGGCCAGGCACACGGCGGCCGCTCCGACGAGCACGGCGGTGCGGTGGGACAGCGACCAGGCGATGATCGATTCGAGCATCCTCGTACGGCCTACAGTTCGCCGGACTCCATGCGGTCCAGCAGGATCTTGCTCTTGAGCACGTGGCTGCCCACGCCCACCACGTGCGACGGCGGGCTGCCGGCGAAGTCACCACTGATCTCCACGAGGTCGCCGTTGCGCAGGCCCGGCTGCACGGGTCGCGGCTCGAAGGCGGCCTCGCCCGCGGGCACGAACACCACCCAGCGGCTGCCGTCCCATTGCACGCTGGCCGAGGGCACGACCACCGCCGTGCCCAGACGTGCCACCTCGATCCGCCCGCTGCCATACGTGTTGGCTCGCAGCGGGGACTCGGGGTTGGCCGGAATCTCCGCCCGCACCTCCAGGGTGCGGGTCTCGCTGTCCACCTCGGTGCTGATCCAGGAGATGCGGCTCACGGAGTCCGTCTCGGCCCCGTCGGGACGGAAACGCACCGTCTGCCCCAGTGCCACGCTGCCGGCGTCCTCCTTGCTCACCGAGAGCACGACCCACATCGTCGACACGTCGGCGACTTCGAAGATCTGCCGTCCGGCCTCCACGATTTCCCCGACCACCGCCTCGCGGCCGATCACGATGCCGTCGAACGGGGCCCGCAGCGGAATCAGGTTCGACGTGACGCGATCCGGGTCGACCCCGGCGAGGAGCTGCGAGTCCAGTCCGAGGGTGCGGATCCTGGCGGCCCGACTCTCGTCGTCGAGTGCGAGAAATTCGGCCACGGTGATCTCGAAGCCCAGATTGACGAGCGCCTGCTCGGCGATGACGAGGTGGTTTTTCGCCTCGCGCAGGGCCGACGTGGCCTCGCGCAGCTGCCGGCCCATGACGGCCCCCTTCACCTCCTCGAGGATCGCCAACTGCTCGCGCCTGGCTTCGAAGGCCACCAGGGAGTTGAGGAACTCCGCCTTCAGGCGGCCGACGTCGCTGCTCTCGACGACGAGCATCACGTCCCCGCGGGCCACCCGATCGCCGAGGTGCTTGTTGACCTGCCACACGCTGCCGGCGACGCGGGTCGAGAGCTGCGCCACGTGTCGCTCGTCGTAACGCACGACGCCGTTGACCACGAGTTCATCCACCATGGGCCGCGCCTCGACGGGCACCAGTTCGATTCCCGACCGTTCCACAGCCTCGGGTGAGTCGAAGCGGATCACCGCATCGCCGCCGGCCTGGCCCCGAGGGGGTGATGCGGCCGCGTCATGACTGTGGGCGGTGTCATCGTGCGCGGCGTGGCTGCCGACGCGAAACGTCCAGTGGGTGGCATGACCGAACCAGCCCACGGCAGCCAGTCCCGCCACGGTGATGAGCGACAGACCCCAGCCGGCGATCTCGGCGGCGATGCCGGCCAGGGCATTCCTGGTGCGGAGGCGTGCTGGGCTGGGGGCTGGCATGGCGTGACTCCTCGAGCGGGTGGGCTCACACCGACGAACCCTGGTGACCGGCGATTGGCCTCCCGACCGATGGTAGGCGCATGCCGCCACCGGTTGGGGTGTGGGAATCTGGATCGCGTGGGTGCGGTAGTGCTTGGAAATCGGGACCGCGTCGGATTCCGCATCTGCGGGTGAACCGTTCCACCGTCCAGAACCGGAGAACGTTTCCACCGACGACACTGCCAGACTAATTCCGATCGAATGCGTCTGTCCAGTTGCTGGCTTTTGCGAGCCGGCGGGACGGCAACCGGCGGATCGCCGGCGGTTTCAGACCCGGATCAGCAGGCTCCCGCGCGGCTTCAGCGCGGGGCGTAGAACCGGTCGAAGAGGCGGTCGTGCAGGCCGTGCAGCCAGCCCATGTGCTGGCCCGCATGGCTGCCTGTGCGCGGGGCGCACGGGCCGCGGTAGATCGGTCCGCACGACGGTGATCCGGACACGCCGATCAGGTCGTAAGGCCGCGGCGGCGCGGTTGGATGGCAGGGTGGCGGTGGCACACATGGAGCCAGGGCCCGCGGTTCGCCGCAGGCATGCAGAGGTTCCACGGGGGCGTACCAGTCGGCCGGCGTGTCGGATCTGGGGGGCAGCAGCCGCGACATGATCGCTTCGGCGTCGGGGCCGGTCATCGAGGGGGCGACCTGCGGCGTGCCGCGCAGCGGGTCGGGCAGACTGTCCTGTGCCGCCGTCTCCGCCCGTGCCGCCAAGGGCAGCATGGCCACAAGCGCCAGGGCCGGCAGCCAGATCGTGCCCCGATGATGACGGCTCGGTATCATGCGAAAGTCTCCCCAGAGATGATCGGTCGCCGCGGGAGCCATGCTGGAGCCGCTCCGCGGTCGACGATCGTCCGCTGGAAAGCGGGGCAGGATCGGCGGACGGCGCAGTCCACCGGGCCGCCGGTTCGGGGCACCCAGGGGGATTGGCGGGAATCCATGATCGGAATCGATCCGTCCCGCTTGATCGCCTCGCTCGAGCAGGCTGGTGAAAAGCTGGTCCTGGTCTGCACCGGGGGTGGTTCTGCAGCGGTGCCACATCTGCTGACCACGCCCGGTGCCAGCGCCGTGGTTCTCGAAGCCCTCGTGCCCTACGCCCGGGCGGCCGTCGATGGTCTGCTCGGTGGTCCGCAGGAGTCCTCCTGCGGGTCGCGCACGGCGCGACGGCTGGCGATGGCCGCCTGGCAGCGGGCACGCGGCCTGCAGGAGGCTGCCGGGGCGTCGTCCCGCGACGCCGCCGGGGCCGCGATCGGTGCGGCGGTGACTGCCAGCCTGCGCACGCGAACGCCGAAGCGCGGGCCGCACCGTGTCTGTGTCGCCGTGCAGACGCTGGCCGCCACGCGGGTCGTGGAAGTCGTGCTCGAGAAGGAGGCTCGCTCCCGTGCCGATGAGGAGGAACTGACCGCGGCGATCCTTCTTGACCTCGTGGCCGCGGGGCACGGGCTGCCGGAAGCCGCGCGGCTGCGGCCCCGGGAAACACCGCTGCGACGCGAACAGGTCGCGCCCGCCGCCTGGCGAGAACTCCTGGCCGGCGACCGCACCGCGGTGCTGCTCCCCGGCAGTGAGGCGGCCGCGACACCCGGCAGCGGCGGCCTGCTGTTTCCCGGTTCCTTCGACCCGCTCCACGAGGGGCACCTGCTGATGGCCCGGCTTGCCGAGGAGATCGCCGAGCGGCCGCTGGCATTCGAACTTTCGATCGCCAACGTCGACAAGCCGACGCTCGATTACGTCGAGATCAGCGACCGGGCCCGGCAATTCGCCGGCCGGCCTCTGTGGCTGACACGGGCGGCGACGTTCGTGGAGAAGATCGACGTGTTCCCCGCCAGCACGTTCGTGGTGGGAGCCGACACCTTCGCGCGGCTGCCCGAACCGCGATATTACGGCGGTTCGGCCGACGCGGCGGCCGCCGCCGTGGACCGGATCGCCGCCGGGGCCCGCGGGCTGATCGTCTTCGGACGCTCCCGCGACGGGGTGTTCCAGGACGCGGCACAGATCCCGGTGCCCCACGCCCTGCGCGACGTGAGCTACTTCGTCTCGCAGCGAGAGTTCCGCCTCGACGTCTCCAGCACGGACCTGCGCCATCGGGCCCGCCAGGCCAGCGACCAGGACGGCTGACGTCCCGGGCCGGCCCGACCCTTTTCGCAGCGATCGCCGCCACGACTACACTGTCCGCCGCCCGGGACGGATCGCCGGCCCCGCGCGGGAGCATCGCCGCATGCGCGCCGCCATCATCGGAATCGGGGCCATCGCGCGGCTGCATGCGCGGGCGCTGGCCGACGTGCCGGGCGTGGAACTCGTGGCCGGGAGTTGCCGGGGCGAAGACAAGGGGCGGGCGTTCGCCGCCGAGTTCGGCTGCCGCTGGTATGCCGACACTGCGCGGATGTTAGTGCGCGAACGTCCCGACTTCGTCACCGTGGCCACGCCCTCGGGCGCCCACCGCGAGGCGGCGCTGGCGGCGATCCGGCGCGGGATCCACGTGCTCTGCGAAAAGCCCTTGGAGATCACGCTGCGCCGCGTCGATCGCATGATCGCGGCAGCGGCGGCCGCCGGCGTGACGCTGGGGGCGATTTTCCCGCAGCGTTTCAATCCCGTCCTCGAACTGGCCCGCGATGCGGCTGCCGCCGGTCGCTTCGGCACCCTGGCCGTGGCGGCGGCCTTCGTGCCCTGGTGGCGGGACGACGCCTACTATGGTCCCGGCCGCTGGCAGGGCACAAAGGCCCTCGATGGTGGCGGAGCCCTGATGAACCAGGCCATTCACGGGGTCGACGCCCTGCAGTGGATCGCCGGGGCCGCCCAGTCCGGGCTAACCCCTGGCGAGAACCCGGTGGAGAGCGTGTCGGCCTTCACGGCCGTACGCGCCCACGATATGGCCCGCCTGGAGGTCGAAGACACCTGCGTGGCCATCCTGCGATTCAAGAACGGGGGCCTGGGACAGTTGTTGGCGGCCACGAGCATGTATCCCGGCCAGTTGCGCCGGCTGCTCGTCGGTGGCCGCGACGGCACGGTGGAGATTCTCGAGGAGCAACTCGTGACCTGGACGTTTCGCGAGGCGTCGCCGACCGACGTCGTGGTCCGCGACCGCCATGGTGGCCAGAGCGGCAGTTCCGGCGGTGCCGCCGACCCGATGGCCATCAATCACGGCTGGCACACCCGGAATTTCGCCGAGTTCGTGGCCGCGGTGGCCGCCGGCCGCCGGCCGCTGCTCGACGGGCTTGAGGGTCGTAAGGCGGTGGCGATCGTCGAGGCCTGCTATCGCTCGGCGCGGAGCGGACGGACCGTTCGAGTCGCGGATCCCCCCGCCGAGGCCATGAGCCGGCCATGAACGCGCCCCTCCGCTACGGCATCTGCAACGAACTGTTCGGCGACTGGTCGTTGGCGCGGGCCTGCGACATGGCCGCCGCCTGCGGTTATGCGGGAATCGAGATCGCCCCCTTCACCCTGGCGGCCCGGCCCACTGACCTCGACGCCGCGGCCCGTGGTGAGATCCGGCGCACGATCGCCAGGTCGGGGCTCGACTGCATCGGCCTGCACTGGCTGTTGGCCCGTACGGAAGGGCTGCACGTCGCCCACCCCGACGCCGACGTGCGCACGCGCACCGTGGGCCATCTGGCCGACCTGGCTCGTCTCTGCCACGACCTGGGTGGCCGCGTGCTCGTGTTCGGTTCACCGAAGCAGCGCTGCCTGCTGCCCGGAGTGACGCCGGGCGCCGCGTTCGACCACGTCCGCGAGGTCTGCTCCCGGCTGGTGCCGGTGCTGGAGGCCACCGACACGGTGCTGGCCATCGAGCCGCTGTCGGCGGAGGAGACGGACGTGCTCACCACGGCCGCCGAGGCCTGTCGGCTCATCGACGCGGTCGGCTCACCGCACGTGCGGTTGCACCTCGACGTCAAGGCGATGGCCAGCGAGACCGTGCCCATCCCCGACATCATCCTGGCCAGCGCCGGGCGCCTGGAGCACCTGCACGCCAACGACGAGAACCTGCAGGGGCCGGGGTTCGGTGCCGTCGACTTCGGGCCGATCTTTCAGGCCCTCGACGACGTGCGCTACGCCGGTTGGGTGAGTGTCGAGGTGTTCGACTATGCTCCCGGACCGGAACGGCTGGCTCGGGAGAGCATCGAGTACATGCGCCGCATCGAGGCGGTGCTGGGCTGACCGTCCGCAGTCCGGAGAGCAGCAGATGGCTGACATGCCCCATGGTGCCGGCGGCCGCCCGCCGGTCGGTGAAGGACCCTGGCACCGGGACATGACCCGCTACCACTGGTTCGTGCTCGTCGTGGCCGCGCTGGGCTGGCTGTTCGACTGCCTCGACCAGCAGTTGTTCAACCTGGCCCGTGTGCCGGCCATGAAGGAGTTGTTGGCCACGACGGCCGGGCCCGCATCCCCGGAAGCCGTGGCGTTTGCCGGCGGCCTCGCCACCTGCCTGTTCATGGCCGGATGGGCCACCGGTGGGTTGATCTTCGGGGTCATCGGCGATCGGCTCGGTCGTGCCAAGACGATGATGATCACGATCCTCATCTACTCGTTGTGCACGGGGCTGTCGGCGCTGTCGCAGGGCTTCTGGGATTTCGCCGTCTACCGCTTCATCACGGGGCTGGGGGTGGGGGGCGAGTTCGCCGTGGGCGTGGCGCTCGTCGCCGAGGTGATGCCGGAACGGGCCCGGCCGCACGCGCTGGGACTGCTGCAGGCGCTTTCGGCCGTGGGCAACTTCGCCGCCGCGCTGATCGGCATCGGCTTGGGGCTATGGCAACTGGGGACGGCCGAGGGCCTGATCGCCGGCTGGGCGCCGTGGCGCTGGAAGTTCGTGATCGGAGCGCTGCCCGCCCTGCTGGCGCTCGTGATCCGGGCGGGGCTCAAGGAACCGGATCGCTGGCGGGAGATGAAGGCCCAGGCCGATGCCAGCGGCGAAAAGCTGGGCGGATACGCGGCGCTGTTCGGCGATCCGCGCTGGGCCAGGAATGCGATCCTGGGCATGCTGCTGGCCTGTGCGGGCGTGATCGGCCTGTGGGGCATCGGGTTTTTCTCTATCGACCTGCAGCGCAGCGTGCTCAAGAAGACGTTCGAGGCCCAGGGGCTGACGGGCCGCGATCTCGACGGCCGGCTCACGATCTGGTCGGGTGTGACGCTGATGATGCTCCAGGTGGGCGCCTTCCTGGGCATGATGCTGGCGGCCCGGCTCTGCCAGAGGCTGGGACGGCGGCCGTTCTTCGCCATCGCCCTCACGGCAGCGATGCTGTCGACGGTGCTGGTGTTCCGTTACCTCGACGACATCAGCGACATCTGGTGGATGCTGCCCGTGATGGGGTTCTGCCAGTTCTCGTTGTTCGCCGGTTACGCGATCTATTTTCCGGAACTCTTCCCCACGCGGCTGCGCAGCACCGGCACGAGCTTCTGCTACAACGTGGGCCGCTTCGTGGCCGCCAGCGGGCCATTCCTGCTCGGGCAGTTGTCGAGCACCGTCTTCGCCGGCATCCAGAACCCCGAATGGATGCGGGAGCCGATGCGGCCGGCAGGCATCGCCATGTGCGCGGCATACCTGCTGGGGCTGGCCGTGCTGCCCTTCCTGCCCGAAACCAAGGGCCGCCCCCTGCCGGAAGACTGAACGTCACGGCGCCCGTGCCGGTGTCACGGCCCGAGGCCGTGACACCGGCGTCAGCGCAGCACCGGCACGCGGCTTCCGCGGCGGCGCAGCCGCGACCAGAGTTCGCGCAGTGTCACGCCGACGCGGAGCGTGGTCGAGCGTTCCGCATCGGCCAGCTGCTGGTCGTACCAGCGCAGCCGGGACAGTTGCACCGCCGACGGCCGGCCATACTTTTCCCGCGTGGCGGCGATCTCCTCCTGGAGTCGCATGCGCTCCCGAAGCAGCTTGTCGATGGTGGTGCGGCGTGCCATGGCGGTGGTTTTGGGGGATCCCCTCCGGTGGCTTCACTACGCCGGCCACGGGGGGGCTGTTCGCGGGGATGGATTCGCCCGGGAAAAACGCCCGTTTTTTCCAGGCGGTCAGCCGCCGCGGGGCTTGTTCGGCTGCCCGCCGCGGTAGAATCCGGCGTCCAGGAGTTCGTGCCGCCCGCTCGGCTTCACTCGGAGGTCATGGCCCCATGCGTTGGGAAGGACGTCGGCAGAGTCAGAACGTGGAGGATCGTCGCAGCGCCGGCCAGCAGGCGCTCGTGGGCGGTGGTCTGCTCACGCTCGTGATCATGGTGGTGATGATGTTTCTGGGGGTCGATCCCATGAAGCTCATGCAGGTGGCGCCGGAACTCGCCGGCGGCCCCGGGCCCCAGGCTCGACAGGGCAAGCCCGTCGATGACGAGATGGGCCGCTTCATCAAGACGGTCCTGGCCGACAACGAGGATGTCTGGACACGTGTCTTTCCCGCGGCCTTCGGCAAGCGCTTCGTGCCCACGCGGCTCGTGATGTTCACCGGCCGCGTGCAGAGCGGTTGCGGCGTCGCCGACGCGGGCGCAGGGCCCTTCTACTGCCCGCTCGACAAGACCGTGTACATCGACCCCGTGTTCTACTCGGAGTTGAAGCGGCGCTTCGGGGCCCCGGGCGACTTCGCCCAGGCCTACGTGATCGCCCACGAGATCGGCCACCACATCCAGAACCAGCTCGGCATCAGCGGCCAGGTGCAGTCGCAGCGGCAGCGGCTTTCGGAGCGGGCCTACAACCAGCTTTCCGTGCGCATGGAACTGCAGGCCGACTACCTGGCGGGTGTGTGGGCCAGACACATGGCCCAGTACGCCGGCATCCTCGACGAGGAGGACATCCGCGAGGCGGTGAACGCCGCCGCGGCGATCGGCGACGACCGCATCCAGAAACAGGCTCAGGGCTACGTCGTGCCCGACGCGTTCACGCACGGCTCCAGCGAGCAGCGGGTGCGCTGGTTCCTGTACGGGCTCAAGACCGAAGACCCAGGGACGATCCTGCGGCGCATGGACGAGGCCTTCGAGCGCGACCAGCCCTAGGTGCCCGTAACGAGTCCCCGGCCGCCGCCCCACCATGCGCATTCTTCTCACCGGTGCGACGGGATACGTCGGCGGTTGCCTGCTCGATGAACTGCAGCGCCGCGGCCGCGACGTGCGCTGCATGGCCCGTCGGCCGGAGAAACTCGCCGGGCGGACCGGGCCACGAACGGAGGTGGTGGCGGGCGACGCCTCACAGGCCGCCGACCTGGCCCGGGCCTGCGCCGGCGTCGATGTCGCCTACTGGCTCGTGCACTCCATGGAGAGCGGCGTCGACTTCGAGCGGGCCGACCGGCTGGCGGCAGAACGGTTCGCGGCCGCGGCCGCGGCGGCGGGAGTGCGCCGGATCATCTACCTGGGCGGCCTGGGCGCCGACGACGACCGGCTCTCCGCCCACCTGCGCAGCCGTCACGAGGTGGGGGCGATCCTCCGCGCCAGCGGTCTCGACGTCATCGAGTTTCGGGCCTCGATCGTCATCGGCGCCGGCAGTTTCTCCTTCGATCTCGTGCGTACGCTCGTGGAGCGGCTCCCGGTGATGATCTGTCCAGCCTGGCTGGCCACGGCTACGCAGCCGATTGCCATCGCCGACGTGGTGGACTACCTGGCCGCCGCCATCGACCTGCCGCCCGGGGGGGCGCGAATTTTCGAGATCGGCGGGCCGGACAGGGTGTCGTACGGCGCTATCATGCGAGAGTACGCCCGGCAGCGCGGCCTCACCAGGCTGATGATTCCGGTGCCCGTGCTCACGCCTCGGCTCTCGAGCCTGTGGCTCAAACTGGTCACCCCCAGATACTCAAAAATGGGACGGAAGCTGATCGACGGCCTGAAGAACCCCACGGTGGTGACGAGCGCCGCGGCCGACCGCGAGTTCACCATCCGGCCGCGGGACCTGACCAGCGCCGTCCGCGAGGCCGTGTATCACGAGGACCAGGAGTTCGCCGGCAAGCGCTGGGCCGACTTCGCCGATCTGGAGGAGCTGCCGCGGCGTTACGGCGGCGCCACGGAGGGCACGCGACTGGTGGACCACCGCCATGCGGTCGTGGCCGTGACACCAGCCCGGGCCTTCGCGGCGATCGAAAGGATCGGCGGCGGCCACGGCTGGTATGCCTGCGACTGGCTGTGGACGCTGCGCGGCTGGCTGGACCGGCTGCTGGGCGGGCCGGGCATGTCGCGCGGACGGCGCGATCCGGATCGGCTGCGCGTCGGCGAGACGCTCGACTGCTGGCGGGTCGAGGTCTGCGAGGCGCCGCGCCGGTTGCGGCTGGCCGCCGAGATGAAGATGCCGGGGCGCGGCTGGCTGGAGTTCGAGGTCGTGCCGCGCGACGGCGACGTGACCATCCACCAGACGGCCGTGTTCGACCCCAAGGGGTTGGGCGGGCTCGTCTACTGGTATGCCATCTGGCCGCTGCACGAGATCGTGTTCCGGCGCATGCTGGCCGGCATCGCCCGGGCTGCGGTTCGCGCCGCCGAGTAGCCGGCTGGCCTGGCCGGCCACCCTCGCCAGGATCGGAGTTGGAGGGTCAAGGACGACGTTTCCCCCCGACAGACAGTCAGAGCACCTCGACGGGGCGTTGCGGGCAGGCGGCTGAGGCCGCCTCGTCCTCGATCTGGATCGTGGCGTGAGCCACGTGGAAGCGCCCCCGCAGCAGGTCGCCCGCCGCGGCCAGCACCTGACCGTGCGTCCCCGTTTCGGGCACCACGAGGTGGACGGTGAGTGAGATTTCGGACGTGCTGGCCGCCCAGACATGCAGGTCGTGCACTTCGGCAACGCCTGGAATCCCGGCCAGCGCGGTCGTCACGTCGGCCGGCTCGACGCCGCGGGGCACGGCATCGAGCGCCAGGTCGACGCTCTCCCGGAACAGGCTCCATGAACCCGCCACGATCGCCACGGTGATGGCGATGCTCACCAGCGGGTCGATCCAGGTGCGGCCGGTGAGCCAGATCGCGATGCCGGCCCCCACCACCCCCGCCGAGATCGCCGCGTCGGCCGCCATGTGCAGGAAGGCCCCGCGCACGTTCGCGTCCCGCTGGCCGCGGACGAAGAGCAACGCCGTCAGCGTGTTGATGACCACGCCGATCGTAGCCACGGCGATCACGGTCGGCCCGGGCACGGGGTGCGGGGAGCGCAGTCGCTGCCAGGCCTCCCAGAGGATCGCGCCGCAGGCGGTGAGCAGGATCACGGCGTTGGCCAAGGCCGCGTAGATGGTGGTGCGCCGCAGACCCCACGTGTAGCGGAGCGAGGGAGGCCGCCGCGCCAGCCAACTGGCACCCCAGGCGAGCAGCAGTCCCAGCACGTCGCCGGCGTTGTGCCCCGCATCGGCGAGCAGGGCCAGGGAACCGGACCACAGGCCGGCGCCGGCCTCGGTGATCACGAAGGCGGTGTTGAGGGCCACGCCCACGGCCAGAGCCCGGTCGAGTCCGGCGGCCGAGAGACCGTGTGCGTGACCATGTCCGTGCGTGGAGTGATCGTGCGTCATGCCTTGTCCGGAAAGGGGCGCGCGGCGCTGCTGGAATCGCGATGACCGAGGATCATACACGTGCCCTGGCACGGTAGGATGGGCGGTCGGATTCATCTCAGGCATCGAATGGGGAACGAATCATGGAACCGGTGCGGGTGGCGGTGATCGGGCGGACCGGGCGTGGGGACTGGGGCCATGCCATCGACGAACTCTGGAACCGCGTCGAGGGGACGCGGATCGTGGCGGTCGCCGACGAGTCGGCCGACGGGTTGGAGAAGGCGGCGGCGCGGGCCGGTGTGGAGGGGGCCGCTGCGTTCCGCGATTGGAGGCGCATGCTCGCCGAGGTGAAGCCCGACGTGGTCGCCATCTGCATGCGGCACGTCGATTGCCACGCGGAGATGGCGATCGCGGCAGCAGGGGCGGGCGTGCGTGGCATCTTCATGGAAAAGCCGTTCGTGCGCACGCGGGCCGAGGCCGAGGCCGTGATCGCCGCCTGCACGAAATCGGCCGCGAAACTCTCGCTGGCCTTCGTGAACCGCCATTCGCCGGCCTATGCGGCCGCCCGCGACCTGATCGAGGACGGCAGGATCGGCCGCGTGCTGGAGATTCGTGGCCGAGGCAAGGAGGACGCCCGTGGCGGCGGCGAGGATTTGTGGGTGCTCGGCTGCCACGTGCTCGACATGATGGTCGATCTGGGCGGCGCGCCGCGCTGGTGCGAAGCAGCGGTGTCGCTGGGCGACCGGCCCATCACCCGGGACGACGCGGTGGTGGGACCGGAGGGGATCGGGCCGATCGCCGGCGACTCGATCGCCGCCATGTTTGGGCTGGCCGATGGGCCGATCGGATATTTCGCCAGCGTGCGCGACGCGGGCCTCAAGCAGCCCACCTTCGGGCTCACCGTGGTGGGGACGAAGGGAGCCGTCCACATCCGCCCTGACTTCGTCCCGCATGCCTATTTCCGGGCGGCGCCCCCGTGGCGGGTCGACAAGGATGTGCCCTGGCAACCGATCGGCCCCGGCGGTCTCGACGATCCTCCGCCGGCCGCCGACGTGGACCGCAACGAGGAACGCTCCGCCTGGGGCCGCCGGGCGGCCGCTGACCTGCTCGACGCGATCACCGAGGATCGCGAGCCCGAGACCGGCATGTATGCGGGACGGACCACGGTGGAGATGACGGCGGCCATCTACGCGGCGGCCCTGTCGGGCCGGCGGGTCACGTGGCCGCTCGATGCGACGCTGCCCGGCCTCGGGGATGCGGCGCCCTGACGGGCGCGATCACGCTTCCCGCCCGGCAGACTGGCGAAAGGAAAGGGCCATGCCCGGAGGAGGTCCCTCGGCAGCATCCGTGCTGGGGGTTCCGTTCCGTGGTTGTCGCGTTTCCTGACCGGATGAGACCGACAGGGAATGACCCGCTGCCTCCCACCCGGGCATGGCCGAAAATCGTCGTTGAATCTGCCGGGACGTGGCGCCCGTCAGGCGGTCAATTCGTCCATCCGCCGGCGGAATCCGGGCATCTCGCTCGTCACGTAGGCCGACCAGGCTGCCGGTTGCCAGAGTTCGACACACACGGCGGCTCCCACGACCATCAGATCGGCACCCGGCTCGACACCGAGGAAATCGCGAAAACCCTCGGGGAGCACGAGCCGCCCCCGTGCCGCGAGCGTGATGGTGCGGTGTCTCGCGGAGAGCAGTCGGCCCAGATCCTGCAGTTGGCTCACCCGCTGGGCCAGCAGGCCGGCCTGCAGCTTGCTGCGCACAACATCGACCGCGGCGTCGATGCGGGGCCTCCACTCGGCCGCCGACCACAGGGATAGGCAGCCCGCCCGTTCCTTGGCGATCACGAGCCGTGGCCCGCCGCGCAGGAGCGGTTCGAGCAGTTCGGGCGGGATGGCCAACCGGCTGCGCTCGTCGAGCGCCCGCACGAATTCGCCGATGAGGAGGTCGGCCGCAGCGGCCATGTTGATCCACCACCGTGCCCGCCTCCGCGGGAAGTGACCACCCGGCCGTCCGTGTTTTGGCCGAGATTTCTCAAAAAGGGTGTATGACCCACGAAACAGCTTCAAAAACTGTCTTATGGGGCCTTAAACCCACAAAAGCAATGTAGCGAATCGAGGTTTTTTCGCAAGGGCCCAGCCCGCAGGCCCAGTTTTGAGTAGCCGCAGCGGCTGCGGCCTATCGCGCGCTGGGGAAATCGGGGCCAAACCCCGCCCTGCCGCTTTCGATCGTGGGCTGGGCGGCAGCAGGGCCCGAGAATTTTCGGCCCGGAAAGGCCCTGGCCGGGTGCCTCCGCACGCCCCGTCAGCGCGGCTGGCTCAAGGCCGTGTCGTCCTCGGCCATTTCCTTGCGGTACGCCTTCTGGGCCGCGGCTTCCTTCGAGAGTTTGAATTCAGGGCCCGCCGGGAAGTATTGGATGTCGTCGTGGAGGTAGTAGGCACTGGGCAGCGTCTGGCCGCCGACATCCACCTGACACCCGGTGATGGCGCACCCCGCGAGGCTGATGCCGGCCAGAACTATCCTGGACGCGAGGCCACCGGGCGTTGTGGTGCGGCGGTCAGTCATGGCTGTGATCCCTGAAGGTCGTGGTCGTGTCTGAGCGGAGCCTGCCGGCCCATGGCGGAGCGCTGGCGTACGATTCCGAGTATCGACCGCTACAGCCCGCAAACTTTGGCCGACCGGCACGACCAGACCCGGGGATTTCCCAGGTTGCCTCGCCCATCCCCCAAACCGCCCCAAGGGCCTCCGGCCATGCCCGGTCTG
>QWPN01000024.1 GCA_003671185.1 Planctomycetota bacterium | reverse complement strand
GTCGCCGTGCTTGCGGACGAATTGCCCGAAGTTCAGCCCGTCGTAAAACTCGCACACCAGCCGACGCATGCGATCCATGCCGGCGATGAACGCCGGGCCCCACTTTCCCAGCTGGGCGGCCGACGTGTCGCCTTTCGTCAGGCCCTCCGCGATCGCGTCCGCGGCATCGGCGCCCGACTTGAGCGCCAGGAGGATGCCCGACGAATAGAGCGGATCGAGGAACCCGAAGGCGTCGCCGACCAGCGCCCAGCCGTCGCCGGCCACCTGGCGGGAGCGATAGGAGTATTCCTTGGCGGCCCGAAACGGGCCCGCCCGCTCCGCCGCGGCGATCCGCGGCCCTACGCCCGGGCAATTCTCGACCTCCTGAAAATAGATCGTCTCCAGATCCTTCGTGTCGCGGCCCACGAACAGGTAGTCGTAGGGGGCCACCACGCCCACGCTGACGACGTCGTCGTGCAGGGGGATGTACCAGAACCAGCCCTGCCGGCCCTTGGTCTGCATCACCATCGTGGCGCCCTCGTCGCGGCCCGGGTCGCGGCAGGCGGCCTTCCAGTAGGTCCAGATCGCGGCTTTTTTCAGCACCGGGTCCCACTCCCGCAGGCCGAGCCGGTCCTGAATCAGGCAACTCTGCCCCGCCGCATCCACCACCACGCGGCAGCGCGTCTCGCTGATGATGCCGGCTTCGTCGACCGTCCGCACGCCCACGGCGCGGCCCTGCTCGAAGAGCACCTCCAAAACCCGCACGCCCTCCCGGACATCGACGCCGTGCTCGCGGGCATTGTCGAGCATCATCATGTCGAAATCCTGCCGCAGCACCTGCCACGTCCGCGATGATTCATGCGGCTTGTGGTCAGCGAAATAAAACGGCTCCGAGAGCCGGCCGTGCTCCGACACGAACTGCACGCTGTGCTTGTTGACGAACCTGCTGCCCCGCAGTTTCTCCAGCATGCCGAGCCTGTCGAGCACCCAGAACGTCTCGGGGATCAATGACTCGCCGATGTGATAGCGCGGAAAATGCTCCCGCTCGAGCAGCCGCACCGCATGCCCCTGCTGGGCGATCAGGGTGGCCGCGGTGGCGCCGGAGGGTCCACCGCCGATCACGATCACGTCGGGCTCTGACAAGGCACCTGCGGCTCGCTGAATCATGCTTCACCTTCTCCAGTTCGTTGACGGTTTCCAAGCCACTGGTCCACGGTCGACTGGTCCTCGTGCGGGGCGCGGGCCTGCTCGAGGATCGCGATCAGTGCCTGCAGCGTCTTCCGCGGGAGGTGCCCGAGTTGGTCCCGCCCGCAGCGGCGCACGCCGGCGGCCAGCGTATCGAGCACCGCCAAGCCGGAGCGGGTGATCGTTACGTCGATGACGCGGCGATTCTCCGCGCTGCGTTGCCGCCTCACGAAGCCCTGCTCCTCGAGCCGGTCGAGGAGCCGTGTCATGTCGGGCGCACGTGACACGAGCCGCGCCCCCAGCGCCGACGTCGACAGAGATCCGGGCCGTACCGCCCGCAGGATGCGCAGGGCGTTGTACTGCTGGGCCGTGATGCCGTACTGCTGGAACAGCCGCTCGTCGATCTCCCGCAGCCGGTCGTAGGTCCGCCACAGCTGCAGGTAAGCCTCCTGCTCCAGCGAGTCGAAGACGCTGGACGCCGACCGGGGCGACACGGTGGTTGTTGCGGCCATAGCTCAATTCTATCGGCTATTTGTCGTCTTAACAATAGTCGTTCGAACGGGTATTATCGGGGAGAAGCGACTGTGTCGCATGCGCCCCGGGCGTCTGCCGGTCGCTGCCGGGCCCGGGAGTCGGCGGCATGACGCCCCTCGACTGGACACTCCTTTCGCTGCACCTGGCGGCGCTGCTCGCCACGGCGCTCGTGCTCGGGCAGGCCGCGCGCCGAATCGGCATCCCGGCGGTCGTGGGCGAGATCGCCGGGGGGCTGCTGCTCGGCCCCACGGTGCTGGGGCGATTCGCCCCCGAGGCCTACGCCACGCTGTTTCCCCCCACGGGTCCGATTGCCGGTGCCCGCACCGCGATTGCCCGGGTGGGCATGCTGTTCTTCATCGTCACGATCGGGCTCGACATCAGCGTCGGCGAGTTCCGGCGCATCGGCCGCAAGGCGCTCTCGGTGGGGATCATTGGCACGCTCGTGCCGCTCGTGCTCGGGTTCCTGATGTGCTACGCGTTCCCGGACGTGATCGGGGTGACGCCGAAGGATCGGTTCTCGACGGCGCTGTTCATGGGCTCGATCCTCTCGCTGTCGGCGAACCCCGTGATCGCCAGGATTCTCATGGACATGGGGCTGTTTCGCAGCGACATCGGCCGCACGATCATGTCGGCGACGCTGGTGGACGACATCGTGGGCTGGGGCCTGTTCGCGGTGATCCTGGCGGAGTTCGGCCCGCACGCCAGTGCCCAAGGCCTGGGAGCAGCGATCTTCGCCATGGTGTTCGTGTACATCGCCGGCATCCTGTTGGCTGGCCGGTTCATCCTGCCGCGGGTCTTGGCCTGGGTGCGACGGCACATGCCGCAGCCGGCCGGGATGATCACCTGCATCGCGCTCTTCGCCCTCGTGGGTGCGGCAGGCTCCGAATACCTGGGTCTGCACTCCTTCCTCGGCGCGTTCGTGGTGGGCATCGCCCTGGCGGATGTGTATCAAGAACATCCCGAGCCCTTCCGCGTCATCGGCGATTTTTCCTACGCGGTGTTCACGCCGATATTCTTCGTCTCCATGGCCATCGCGGCCGACTTCATCGCCGGCTTCGACCTCTGGCTCGTGATCCTGATCACGGCGGTGGCGTTTCTGGGCAAGATCTGCGGCGTGTTCGTGGGCGGCAGGCTGGCCGGCATGGACAACCGCCAGTCCCTGGCGGTGGGCTGTGGGCTCAACGCCCGTGGCATTTTGGGCATCGTGATGGCGGCGGCGGCCTACGAAGCCGAACTCGTCGACCTGCGGTTGTTCGTGGCCTGCGTGCTGATGTGCGTGATCACGACGATGGCCGCCGGACCGGCCCTGAACGTCATTCTTGGCCGCACCATGCAGGCTCGAGCAGCGTGACCGCCTCGCCGGCGGTGGCGCGATCTTCGGACGGCCGGCCCGTCCCCGGCTCGCCATACATCTCCCGCATCGCCGCCACTGCCGCCAGATACTCGTTGATATGCGCATCCATGATGAAACCCTCCTTGGTTGCACCCCTTTACGCACCAGGCCCGGGGAGCGTTCACCGCCACCCAGATTGCCCACCCTGCCGGGGTCGCGGGGCGACGGCCTGGTGTAGGATTTTCTACACCGGCGCGGGCAGCGGCCGGTGCCTCCCTCGGGATTGTGCCTTTCCATGGCGTTCTGCGACGACTCGTTCCTGCTCTCGAGCACCGTGGCCGAGGACCTGTTCCGGCGCGTGGCGGCGACACGGCCGATCGTCGACTTCCATTCCCACTTGAGCCCCCGCGACATCGCCCAGGATCGACGCTTCGAGAGCCTGCATGCCATCTGGCTCGAGGAAGACCACTACAAGTGGCGGGCCATGCGCGCCGCCGGCGTGGCCGAGGACCTGATCACCGGCTCCGCGGCTCCGCGGGACAAGTTCCAGGCCTGGGCCGAGACGGTGCCGCAGACGCTGCGCAATCCGCTCTTCCACTGGACGCACCTCGAACTGCGCCGGCATTTCGCCATCGACACGCTGCTCGACGGCTCGACCGCCGAGGCGGTGTGGATCGAGGCCAACCGGCAACTGTCCCAGGGACCGCTCACTGCGCGGGGCATCCTCAGGCACATGAACGTGGATCTGGTGGGCACCACCGACGACCCGGCCGACACGCTCGACTGGCACCACGCCATCGCCGCCGCCCAGATCGGCATCCGCGTCATCCCCACCTTTCGCCCCGACGAGGCCCTGGCCGTCTCCCGACCGCAGCGCGTGCAGGCCTGGACGCGTCGGCTTTCCGACGCCTCCGGCCGCGGAGCCGACAGCTTCCTGGGACTGCTCGCCGCCCTGGAGCAACGGCACGCCGACTTCGCGGCCGCCGGCTGCCGGGCCAGCGATCACGGGCTCGACTGCCTGCCCGACGCGAACTGCACCGAGGCCGAGGCCCGCTCGATCTGGGAGAATTGCCTCACGGGCGCCGCAGCCACGGCGGAGGAAGCCGCGCGGTTCGCCGGCTTCATCCTCCTCCACGTGGCCCGGCTCAACCACGCCAGAGGCTGGGTGACACAACTGCACCTGGGACCGGTCCGCGATCCCAACCCCGCCATCGCGCGCAGGCTCGGGTCGCACGCCGGCTGCGACACGATCGGCGACGCCCGGCAGGGTCCCGGACTCGTGCGCTTCCTGGGCACGCTCGCCGGCGAAGGCTGCCTGGGCCGCACGATTCTCTACAACATGAACCCCACCGACGACGCCCTGTTCGCCGCCCTGCCCGGATCGTTCCAGGACGGTGTTACCCCGGGCAAGATCCAGTGGGGTAGCGCCTGGTGGTTCCTCGACCAAGAGCGGGGCATCCGCCGCCAACTCGACATGCTCTCCGACATGGGGCTGCTCTCCAGGTTCGTAGGCATGGTGACCGACTCGCGGTCGTTCCTTTCCTTTCCGCGGCACGAATACTTCCGGCGCATCCTCTGCGACCTCGTGGGGGCGGACGTGACGAGCGGCCGGCTGCCCGACCGGCGCGACTGGCTCGACGGGCTGGTCGACGCCGTGTGCTGCACCAACGCCCGCACGGCCTTTGTCCCGGCTAGCGGCGACTGAGGACTCAGGGGTCGGTCCCTTCGGTGCGCGCCGGCCGGCGCACCAACTGCACGGAGAATCGCACCCGCACATCGGGGTGCGTCGTGTAGAGGCGGTGCCGCGTGCCGTCGTGGACGAGCGTGGCGCTCGACCTCTTGGGATGCAGCGGGTCGACCGGTAGCAACGGGTTCCCGGCATACTTCTCCCAGTGCACGAGGTCGCGGCTGGTGGCCAGACAGGTCTGCCAGGTGGAACGGTCGGCGGCCGGGCTCGAGTGGTAGTAGGCGTAGTACCGGCCGCAATACGTGACGACCTGGTCGAAGGCCACGCCGTGGCGGTCGTAGTCCTGCGGGCCGCAGGCCAGCACCGGCTCGTCGCTGACGTTCGTGAACGTGCGCAGGTCGCGGGAGGT
>QWPN01000158.1 GCA_003671185.1 Planctomycetota bacterium | reverse complement strand
GACCGTGTCGCCCGCGGCAGCCGTCCGTTCGATCGTCAGGTCAGGATTGGAAGTTCCGCAGGGCCTCGATCGCCGCCAGGGCGCGATCGAGCCCGCCCAACTGGCCCACCGCCTTGCGCGCGGCCACAAGGTCGTCGACCGAAATCTTCGTGGGCCGGGCCGTCCGCACCGTCTTGGCGGCACCCGTTGCCACTGGCTTTCCCGCCTTGCGCCGCTTGCGGGGCCGGAATCCCATCCGCTTGAGCACCATGCTCACCTGGGGTGAAGAAACCTCGATGCCCTGCTTCTTAAGCACGGCGATGATCGTCACCGGCCGGGGCTTTTCCCCCTTTTCCTTCATCGCCTTGGCCGCCTTGCGGATTTCCTCTGACTTGTTGGTGGCCTTGGCGCTAGCCGGCTTGGTTTCTTTCTTGTCTACCATCGCTCGTAGTTACTCCTGATAAATCGTGTCGATTGTGATATGTACCAACTGACTAACACATAACGATAACACCAAATATCCGCGTTACAACCGGGCGGGACAATTTGGTCGGTTCAGCGGCCGGCCCGCACGGACACCGCCGCCGGCAGCAAAAACCGTGGATGGATGGCCGGGGCCGCGGTCCGTACCATGCTGCCCCAGACGGCTGGCGGAAACCGGCCGCCGGCCCCTGGAGCATGCCCCATGGACGCGGTCTGGATCTCACTGGCCTGTGCCGCAGGAGGCTGCATCGCCCTGCAGGCGGCGACCAATGCCTCGCTGCGGATGCACCTCGACGATCCGCGGTACGCGGCATTCTTCTCGATCTGCGGCACGATCGCCACCGCCGCGCTGTTCATGCTGGCAGTCCGACCGGCGGTACCGAGCGCCGCGGTCATGCGGTCGGTGCCGTGGTGGAACTGGCTGGGCGGGCCGCTGGGGGCACTGATCGTGCTCTCGGGCGCCGCGCTCACGCCCAAGCTGGGAGCCGCGGCCTTCATCGCGGCCTTCGTGGGCGGGCAACTCATCTGCTCGCTGACACTCGATCACTACGGCCTGCTCAACCTCCCTCGGCAGGACCTCACGCCGGGCCGCATGCTCGGCGCCGTGCTCGTGTTCGCGGGCGTGCTGCTCGTGCGTTACCGCTGAACCGCGCGCCGTCCACGCGGGCGCGTCAGTCCCTCAGGTCGAACAGCCGGCGCAGGGCGTCGAGCAGGCCGTGCGGTGGACCCGAGCGGCTCTCGCTGCGCAGCGATGCGAGCGGCGGATGCAGCAACTTCGCCGCGTAGCGTTCGAAGGCCTGGCGGATCTCCTCCCGCGTCACGGCGTCGAGCGCGGGCAGCCGGCGGAACAGCCGTTCGAGTTCCATCTCGCCCGTCTCGCTCCAGCCCGCCCGCAACCGCTCGATCACCGGCGCTGTGGAGCGGTGGTGCATGTCTCCCATGAATCGCGACGTCTCCTCCTCGACGATCGCGGCGGCCAGCGGCATCTCGCCAAGGCGGCGACGGCGGTTGGTCTCGCAGGCGGCTGCCAGGTCGTCGACGGAATAGAGCCACACGCCCGGACGGGCGCCGATCCGGGGGTCGAAGTCCCGGGGCACGGCCAGGTCGAGCACCACCAGGGGCCGCCCCTCGCGGGCCGCCTCCACCCGGCCGAAGAACTCGAGCGACACCACCGGCGCGGCCGCAGCCGTCGTGCTCACCACGAGGTCGGCGGCCGTCAGTTCGGCCTCCAACTCGCTGAACAGCCCGGGGCGGCCCCCCAACCGTGCAGCCAACTCCCGGCCGCGCTCCGCCGTCCGGTTCACGACCACCACTTCGTGGGCCCCGGCCGCACGCAGGTAGCGGAGCGTCTCGGCCGCCATCTTGCCTGCCCCCAGCAGCAGGACCCGCTTGTCGTCGAACCGCTCGAACACGCCGCTGACGAAGTCGGCCACGGCCACGCTGGGGATCGAGACCCGCTCCCGGCCCAGTGCCGTCTCCGTGGCCACCCGCTTGGCGGTGCGCAGGGCGGCCTGAAACATGCCGGCCGTGAGCGGCCCGGACGTCCGGCTGTCCTGCGCGATCGCCCAGGCCTGCTTCACCTGGGAGAGGATCTGCGGCTCGCCGAGCACCATGCTGTCGAGGCCGGAGGCGACGTTGAACAGGTGCCGCACCACCGACTCGTCGTGCTCCTGGGAGAGCACCGGCCCCAACGTGGCCGCGTCGATGCCCCGGCACTCGGCCAGGAAGGACACGATCTGCTCGTGCGGCGGTGCGGCGGCATCGTCCTCGCCCGCCGCGTAGAACTCGACGCGGTTGCAGGTGGAGAGCAGCACGCCTTCGCGGCCGGGAAACCGTTCCCGGAAGCGGGCCAGTGCCTGTGCCGCCTGCTCGGCGGAGAAAGCCAGCTTTTCTCGCAGTCCGATGGGCACCGTGCGGTGCGTGCCGCCGACGAGGGCGATCGTCATGGCGCGGCCTCCTCGTGGACGGCCGCAGACGGCGGCGGCTTGCCATGCCGTGTGGGGCCGAACACGCCCCAGGCGATGGAGGCCGTCAGGACCGCGAGACTCGCCAGGGACAGCCATGCGGTGGTACGCGGACCATCGGCACGCCGGCGGGCCAGTTGCGCCAGGGCATCGGCGCCGATCAGCCAGGCCACCAGCGCTCCCATGCGCAGGACCACGGGATCGGTCCAGGGCACCGTTTCCAGGAGGCCGCGCTGACGGTTGACGGCATTGAGCACGATGCCGGACACGAAGCCCGCCGCCGCGGTCCAGGCCGAGATCGCCAGCGTTCTGCCCGTGACCTGGGCGAGCCGTTCCAGACTCGGCATGCGGAAACCCTGCAGCGGGGCCCGCTTTTGGTCCAGCCGCGCGGCCTGGATGAGCCACATCAGCCCCGCGATCGCGCCGATCGCCACGCTCACGCTGGCCAGGAGATTGAGGCTGCCATGGATCGCGCCCCAGACCTGCGTGGCCGGGTTCTGCGGGAAGGGATCCCGGCTGGAGAGCTGCGCCGCGCCGACGAGCAGCAGCACCACCGGCAGCATGAACAGCCCGACGGGCGTGCGCGGGTTCGTAACCGTGAAATAGAGATGGAACGCCGCCAGCAGCCAGGCGGCCAGCAGGTACCAGTCGAACGGGCTCGACAGCGGCAGCGCCGCCTCGTTCGCAGCCCGCCAGCCCAGGAACAGCGTGTGGGCCACGAGGCCGGCACCGGCGAACCCGACCATCACCGCCCCGCGCACGCCGGAGCGGAACAGCAGCCGGGAGGCCTCGCAGGCCAGCGCGACGGCATAACTCGCCGCGAAACAGACGATGGAGATGCCGGAGAGGAAGGCGGCCATGCGGAATCCCGGCGGTGAGCGTCTCTCCATTGTAGTTGGCGGCGGCGGCCTGCCGATGCCCCTCGGCGGACATATACTCGGCCCGATGCCCCACCCCCACCACACTCCGCCGGAAGCGGCCCCGGCCCGGCCCGCAGGCGGGTTGACGGCGCGATCCGGCGAACCGCTCTTGCTCCGGGCCTGCCGCCGGGAACCGGTGGAGCGCACCCCCGTGTGGCTGATGCGGCAGGCCGGCCGCTACCTGCCCGAATACCGCGCCGTGCGCGACGCGGTGGGTTTCATGGAACTCTGCAAGACGCCCCGGCTGGCCGCCGAGGTGATGATCGCCACCGTGCAGCGCCTGGGCGTGGATGCGGCCATCATCTTCAGCGACTTGCTGCCGCTCCTCGAACCGATGGGGTTGGACCTGGAGTTCGCGCAGGGGGAGGGTCCGGTGATCCACAACCCCGTCCGTGCCCCAGCCGACGTGGACCGCGTCCTCGAACTCACCGACGTGGATCGGCTGGGCTTTGTCATGGACGTGGTCCGTGCCACCCGCGCCGGCCTCGATGAATCGATTCCCGTGATCGGGTTCGCGGGCGCGCCGTTCACGCTGGCCGGCTACTGCATCGAGGGGGGCACGAGCAAGGCCTGGCTCCACACCAAGTCGCTGATGTACCGGCACGAGTCGGCCTGGCACGACCTGATGGGAAAAATCGCCCGGGCCGTGAGTCGATATCTCGTGGCCCAGATCGAAGCCGGCGCGCAGGTCGTGCAGGTGTTCGACAGTTGGGTGGGCTGCCTGTCGCCCCACGACTACCGCCGTTACGTGCTCGACCATAGTCGCGCCGCCATCGCCGCGGCGGCGCAGCGCGTACCTGTGATCCACTTCGCCACCGGCAACCCGGCCCTGCTGCCACTGCTCCGCGAGGCGGGAGGGTCGGTGATCGGCATCGACTGGCGGATCGATCTCGATCGGGCCTGGGAGATGGTGGGGCACGACCGGGCGGTGCAGGGCAACCTCGATCCGGCCGTGCTCCTCGCCGACCGCGACACGGTGCGCCGCTGCACCCGCGAGGTGTTGCAGCGGGCCGCCGGACGCCCCGGACACATCTTCAACCTCGGCCATGGCATCCTCCCGCAGACGCCGGTGGAGAACGTGCTGGAACTGGTGGCGGCCGTCAAAGAGGGTTGAGCGCCGAGTCCGGGACGCAGCCGGCCGCGCCACGACGCTACGGACAGGCCTCCGCCGACCCAGGGACATGTGGCGGACGACACGGCACCGGGTGCCATTCCGGGCGGCGGCGCGATCGGGGATGGCCGGGCGGGAGCGAAGTGGGGTACAACAGCGTGTTGCGCGCCGGGCGTCACACGGCGCCGGTTCGTCGCGCAGCATCCCGCCTCCACGAACCGGCAGCATGAAGACCCTCGAGAAGCGACTGTTCCATCTGTTCGCCCCCGCCGACGTGGCCCGGGCCCGCTCGATCACGCCGGCCGCCGTGGCCTGCCCGCGGGTGGGGCAGGTGCGGGCCAGCGTCGCCGGCGACGACGGCGCCGAGCACGAGGTGCGGCTCGAGCTCTCGGCTCACCGCCGCGGGGGCATGACGCTGGAGAGCCACTGCACGACCGCCGCCGGCCGGGCGGGCAGGCCCTGCGCCGTGCTGGCTGCGGTGCTCCTCGAAGTCGACCGCCGCGGCCTGCTCTCGAGTATCCACGAACAGACGCCGCTGACGCTCGATATCGTGGCCAGCGAAGAGACCGGCGCTGCCGCCGCCGACACCGCCGCCGACACCGACACCGACACCGACACCGCCGAGGCGCCCGGGGCGGCAGATCCGCGCGACGCGGCGGGCCCGATCCGCGCCGGCCGGCGCGGATCGCAGCG
>QWPN01000146.1 GCA_003671185.1 Planctomycetota bacterium | reverse complement strand
CGCTTCGACCTGGCGATCGAACTGCTCGACGAAAAGCAGATCGCCGCCGCACGGTCGGCGGCCGCGGCACTGGCCGGTGGCACGCCCGCCACGATCCACGCCCAGCCCAAGCCGGGGTGGAGTGCCGGCTGACGTTCCACCGCGCTGCCGCGGCCTTGGGAACCGGGCACGTGGCCCCCGTCAGGCCACGACGTCGGCGACGACCACGCCGGCCACGTCGGTGAGACGGAAGTCGCGGCCGTTGAACCGGAACACGAGCCGTTTGTGGTCCATGCCCAGCAGGTGCAGGATCGTGGCGTGCAGGTCGTTGACGCTGACGCGGTCGTGAACCGCCTTGAAGCCCACGTCGTCGGTGGCCCCGTGGCAGGTGCCCGCCTTGACGCCGCCGCCGGCGAGCCACACGGTGAAGGCGTGCGGGTTGTGGTCGCGGCCCGGCTTCGCCGACTTTTGCGCGATCGGCAGCCGTCCGAACTCGCCCCCCCAGATCACCAGCGTCTCGTCGAGCATGCCGCGCCGGGCCAGGTCCTCGAGCAACGCCGCGATCGGCCGGTCAGTTTCGGCCGCGAAGCCGGCGTGGTTGCCGCGGATGTCCTCGTGGCCATCCCAGCTCTTCTGGTTCTCCTCGCCGCCGGAATAGATCTGCACGAAGCGCACGCCGCGCTCCACCAGCCGCCGTGCGATCAGACACTGTTTGGCGAAGTGGCCGCAGGTGGGGTCGTGAAGCCCGTACAGGTCCTGCGTTTCCCTCGTCTCGGCGGCCAGGTCGAGGGCTTCCGGCGCGGCCATCTGCATCCGGTAGGCGAGTTCGTAGCTCTCGATCCGGGCCTGGAGCGCCGAGTCGGCTCCGCTACCGTCGAGGTGGCGGCCGTTGAGCCGGGCGGCGAGGTCGAACTGGGCCCGCTGTTCCGCGTCGGTCATGCCCTGCACGCGTGACAGGTTCGGGATCGGCGTGCCCGCCGTATCGATGCCGGTGCCCTGGAACACGCCGGGCAGGAAGCCCGCCGACCAGTTCTGCGCATAGCCCTTGGGCAGGCCCCGCCCCTTGGTGTCGTACATGACGACGAAGCCGGGCAGGTCGCGGTTCTCGCTGCCCAGTCCGTAGGTCACCCAGCTGCCCGTGCAGGGAAAGCCCATCCGGGCCATGCCGGTGTTGATCTTGAGCAGCGCCGGCGCGTGGTTGTTGGAATCGGTCCAGCAACTCTTGATGAACGCCATCTTGTCGACGTGCCGGGCCATGTGTGGGAACAGGCTCGACACCCAGGCGCCGCTCTCGCCGTGACGCCGGAACTCGAACGGGCTCTTCATCAGTCCACCCACCTGGTCGGCGAAGAAACCGGTGTTCTTGTCGAACCCTGGCAGCGGCTGGCCGTCCCGTTTCTCCAGTTCCGGCTTGTGGTCGAAGGTGTCGACGTGGCTGGGGCCGCCGTTGATGAACAGCCAGATCACGTTCTTGGCGCGGGGCGGAAAGTGGCCGGGGCGCGGGGCCAGCGGGTCGTCGGCACGATCGCCGGTCGGCAGGGCGGCGCGGGCCCCGTCGTCGGCGAGCAGCCCGGCCAGTCCGAGCAGGCCGAATCCGGCTCCGGCGTGTTTGAGCAGGTCGCGGCGCGGCAGGAGGCCGGCCGGCAGGTGACGATGGAGAGCGATGTCGCGCATGGCGTGCCTCATTCGATGTGCAGCGTCTCGTTGAGCCCCATCAGCACCTGGCAGAAGTCGGCCAGCGCCGCGCCGCCGGCAGCACCGCGGCCGGCTGCGGCATAGGCCTGCTCCTGGGCGGCGATGAACCGTTCGGCGTCCTGGAGTTCGGCCGCACTGGCCGACCGTGCCAGCGCGGTGGCGAAGGCGGCCTGGATGACCCGCTGCCGGGGAGTCTCAGGGACGGCAGTCGGCACGCCCCATGGTGCCGGCAGCAGCGGCACCGCGTCGGCCGTGGCCCCGATGCGGGCGGCGAAGGCGTCCGCCCAGGACCGCGTGATTGGTGAGTTCATGAGAAACAGCGCCTGCGGTGCCGTGGTGGTGCTGGACCGTTTCGCCAGCCCGGAGACGAAGTCGGGCGAGTCGAACGTGCGCAGGAAGAGGGGCAGTCGGCTGCGCTTCATCTCCAGGTAGAGGCTGCGACGCGGCGTGGCCTCGTTGGCCCCGGCCCGGCCATACAACCCGGGATTGAGCGTGCCGGCCAGCGACAGGAGCGTGTCGCGGATGGCCTCGCCCTCCAGCCGCCGGCGATTGAACCGCCACAGCAGCCGGTTGGCCGGGTCGACCTCGGCCTTGGCGGAATCGGCTGCGCTCGCTTGCCGGTAGGTGGCGCTCGTGACCATCAGCCGGTGAAGCGGCTTCAGCCGCCAGCCGGCGCGGATCAGTTCGGCCGCCAGCCAGTCGAGCAGTTCGGGATGCGAAGGTGGATCGCCCTGGCGGCCGAAGTCGCTGGGCGTGGCCACGAGGCCCGCGCCGAAGTGATGCTGCCAGAGGCGGTTCACGATCACGCGGGCCGCCAGGTGGCCGGCGCCGTAGTCGACATCGGTGATCCAACGGGCCAGCGCCGCGCGGCGATGGCTCGACGTGGCTCCGGCCGGCGGCGGGCTCTGCCAGTGCTCCGCGCCGGCGGGATGCCGAGACAGCACCTGGAGGAATCCGGACTGCGCCACGCCGTCCTTCTGGTTGACGTCGCCACGACGCAGGAAGTGCGTTTCCTTGTAGAAGTGTGGGTAGCCACGGCCGTCGGCATGGTGCGGGATGCGTGGCACGTTCTCGCCGGCGACCAGCACCTTGGCCACTTCGGGCTGCGGCCGTTCCGCCTCCAGTCGCTTCACGGCCGCATCGAGCGCCATCCAGCCGTCGTCGGCTTCGCGGTGCAGGCGGCGGAGTTCCTCGCGCTCGGCCGCCGTGCGCTCGGCCTCCGGTCGGGCCAGGAGTGCGGCTGCCCGGGGCGCCGCGCCCGCGCCGCCGGCCACGGGATCGCGTTCCGACGTGAGCGGATCGGACGGCAGTCCGGGCACCGCCGCCGCGGTGAGCCGGGGCCGGCCGATGGCATGCCGGACGTTGTTCATGAACTCGAGCGTGACGGCCAACCGCACGCCGCCCGAATGGGAAATCGGCTTCTCGAGGTCGAACGCCGCGACGTGCGCCACGCCCACGCGTGGGTCGATCGCCCAGGCCGACGTGGCGTCACCGTCGATGGCGTGGGCCACGGGTAGGTCGGGCGCAGTCTGCGAGAAATCGGCGCGTGGGTTGACGAGCGCGACGGCGATCAGGCCCACGGTCGCGTCTGCCTGCGGTGCAGCGGGGATCGGACCGGCCTTCACGGCCAGGTTCGAAAGCGCGAAGTTGCCGTGTGCCACCCGGCCCGGTCCGCCGCGTGGCAGCGACGGGTCGGCGAGGGCGTCGAGCCGCAGCGAGGCCACTGTCTCCAGCGGCACGTCGATCACAATCGTGTACACGTCCTGATCGCCGGCCGCCCCGCTGGCCAACAGCGACCCGTCGGCCTGCGGCGAGAACGTGGCCCCTGCCCGGCTTGTGGCCGAGACGATTCTCCCTGGTCGCCACGGCGAGGAGGGCCCCTGCGGGGCGGCACGCATGGTGTCGGCCCAGGCGGCGAAGCGACCTGGCAATTCGTCCCGCTCGTAGGCCAACCGGGCGGCCGTCGCACCGTCGAGCCGCTTCTGCCAGGCGTCCAGGGCCGCGCGGTGGGCGTCGGAGGAGAGCCGCACGTCGACGTTGCCACGGATCGTGGTCGTGAACGTGGAGACGAGGCGGTAGTAGTCGGCCTGCGGCAGCGGGTCGAACTTGTGGTCGTGGCACCGCGCGCAACCGATCGTGAGGCCGAGCATCGCCGTGCCCGTGGTGGCCGCCATGTCGTCGAGTTCGGAGTACCGGGCGCTTTCGAACTCCTTCTCGGTGAGCTGCGTGGGAAAGGCTCCGGCGGCGAGGAACCCGGTGGCCTTGCGGGCCTCGGCGTCATCGGGGGCGAGTTCGTCGCCCGCCAACTGCCACTGCAGGAACGTGTCGTAGGGCAGGTCGTCGTTGAAGGCCCTGATGACGAAGTCACGGTAGTGGTGGGCGTGGGGCCGATCGTAGTCCTGCTCGTAGCCGAAGCTCTCGGCAAAGCGGGCCACGTCGAGCCAATGCTGGGCCCAGCGCTCGCCGAAGGCGGGCCGCGTCAGCAGGGCGTCGACGGCGTCGGCGGCGGCGCTGGGCGAGGGATCGGCGACGAACGCGGCGACCTCGGCGGGCGCGGGCGGCAGGCCGGTGAGGTCGAGGGCCATCCGGCGCAGGAGCACCTGCGGCGGGGCCGCGGCAGACGGTGCGATGCCAGCGGCCCGCTGCCTGGCGAGGATGAAGCGATCGATCGGGTTGCGGCACCAGCCGTGAGGGTCGTCCGGTGCCGGCGGCGCGGTGGTGTCGAGCGGCTTGAAGGCCCAGAAGTCGCGGGCCTCGGCCGGCACCGTCCGCTCGGTCCAGGGACCCTTGTCAGCGGCGGCGATGAGTGGCTTGTCGAAGGGGGCGCCGCGGTCGATCCACTCGGCGAGGAGTTTCAGCTCGTCGGTGGTGAGCGCGTCCCCCTCCTCGGGCATGTGCGGCTCCTGGAGGCGGGCCGCCAGCCTGTAGAGCAGGCTCCCGTTCGAGTTCCCCGGCACCACGGCGGGCCCGCTCTCGCCACCGGCCAGCAGCGACTCACGGGTCGACATGTCGAACCCGTTCTCCACGCTGGTGGCCCCGTGGCAGTTGGCACAGCGGTGGGCCAGCAGTTCGCGCAGCCGCGTGACGAAGATCTCGAGGCCGCGGGGATCGGCGGCCTGCTGGTCCGCGTGTGCGGCGCAGGTGCATGCAACCAGCAGGATGGCGGCCGCCAGCCAGGCCATATCGCGTCGGAAGTCCCTGGTTTGCGGACGCATGCGGCCTCTCCACGCCGGTCGGATCGGACGCTCCAATTGCTTCCGGCCCTTTCAGTGTAGTTTTCCCGGGACGGCACGGCGAAAGTATGGCACGATACCGGCCGCGGGCTGCTGCCACGGGCGGCTTGAACCGCGTCACCGGGCAGGCACAGAGGGCAGAAATCATGGCCAGGGGAATCTGGGTAGTGGCGGCGAGCGTGGTCGGAGCCGCCTGCGGTGCGGCGATCGCGGAGGTACCGCCGACGGCTGTGCAGACCGGCACGCCCCGGCGCGTGATCGCGGCCGACGACTCCACGCGGACATTGGCGGCAGTGAGCGCCGACGGGGCCGTGGAGTGGAGGGTGACCAACGGGGCGATCCACGACCTGCACCTGCTGCCCGACGGCCACCTCCTCTTCCAGGACGGCTGGACGAGGATCGTTGAGGTCGACGCCGAGCGAAACAGGATCTGGGAGTACGACGCCAAGCGGGGTGAGAACGCCGGCCGGCCCGTCGAGGTGCACGCCTTTCAACGGCTGCCGGACGGGGCCACCATGATCGTCGAGTCGGGTCCGGCGCGGATCATCGAAGTCGACAGGGATGGAACGATCCGCAAGCAGGTGAAACTCGTCGTCAACAACCCGCATCCGCACGCCGACACCCGGAACGCGAGGAAGACGGAGTCGGGCACCTACCTCGTGGCCCACGAGCGGGACGGCGTGATCCGCGAATACGATGCCGACGGGGAGGTGGTCTGGGAGTTCGACGTGCCGCTGTTCGACAGGCCCAAGAAACCCGGCCACGGGCCCGAGGGGTTCGGCGACCAGGCCTATTCCGCTGTGCGGCTGCCCAACGGCAACACGCTGATCGGCACGGGCAACGGCCACAGCGTGCTGGAAGTGACGCCGGCCAAGGAGATCGTCTGGAAGCTGGAACAGAACGATCTGCCGGGGATCACGCTGGCCTGGGTGACGCAGGTGAGCCGCAGGAAGAACGGCAACACGCTGCTGGTCAACTGTCACGCCGGACCGGCGAACCCGCAGATCATCGAGGTCACGCCCGACAAGCAGGTAGCCTGGACGTTCAAGGACTTCAAGACGTTCGGCAATTCACTGCCCGTGGCCATCGTGTCGGAGCCGTGACGGGAAGCGGTGGCCGGGCATTACGGCCGGACGTCAGATTGGCGTCTTGAAGCCCATGGCCCGCATCACGCACCAGCCCTTCACGCCCTCGAAGACCATGAAGGCGCCGCCGGCGAGTGCCGCCAGCGCCGCCCAGGACGCCCAAACGGGGAGGGCCTGCAGGGCCCAGCCGGCGAGCAGTCCCGCTGCCACGGCAGCGGTGAGGATGCCGGATACGATGCGGGCCACGCGGCCGCGGTTGTCGATGTTGCACTGCATGATGTCGTACCCTCGATGTGTGCCGCGTTTGGATGGCGGGCTTTACCAACTCAGCCCGCCGGGGCCGCAAGGGCCCTGCCGAGCATCGACGGCCCGCCTGGATGGCGGGCTTTACCAACTCAGCCCGCCGGGGCCACGAGGGCCCTGCCGAGCATCGACGGCCCGCCTGGATAGCGGGCTTTACCAACTCAGCCCGCCGGGGCCACGAGGGCCCGGCGGGCGTGAATACAGTGGAGGCGGCGGGAGTCGAACCCGCGTCCCGAGATGTTTCAGCACGAACGTCTACGTGTGTATTCGGTCAATTTGAGTCTCGCCCGCGCGTCCCCGGCCGACAGGGTGCGTCACAGGCCAGCCCGGAACATTTTTGACCCCGGCCGTACCAGGCGGTGAACCGGGGCGAGTCGGATTTGGCGACCGATTGGGAGGCCCTTCCGACTGGGGCCATCGCTCGGGGTTGCTTAGTTAAGCAGCCAGAGAAAACTGAGCTTCGGCAATTGAAGCTTGGTCGACTTTTAACGTGGCCAGCCGACCAACCACGACACGCAATCCGAACCTCTTGCCATCCGGTCGAAACCGGTACGCCCCCGTAGGTGTCCACCGCCGGATCTCTCCGACGGCACGTGTCCTCCCGACCCGGCCGGTCACGCGACCGGTCCCGCGAGCCGCAGGCACGACTTCATCATACGAAACCTCAAGGCCTGTATCGGTCGTGCGGGGCTGCGGGCTGGATTCCGGCCCCGAAACCGGGCTAGCGGGGCGTGGCAGACACGTGGGCGGGGGAATACTAGCGGTGTGGCGGCAGCCGCCGTCGGGGCCGCCATCCACCTCATCGCCCCTGAAAAGTTGACGCCCATCCCATGGCATCCGTAGTCTTTTTCGCGTCCTTCCGCCTTCTCCCGTCCTTCTCCGGTGTGCCTTCCATGACCCCTCTGCTCGGCCGCCTCACGCGCACGCTCTCGTGTGCGGCGCTGGCCTTCGCGGCCACCTGCGCCGGTCCGCTCCACGCCCAGGAATGGGCCAACAAGATGTTCTCGGTGACGAGCCACAACTTCGGCACCGTCGCCAAGGGCTCGAAGACCGAATATCGGTTCGTGTTCCGCAATCTCTACAAGGAAGACCTGCACGTCGTCGGCGTGCGCACGAGCTGCGGTTGCACGTCGCCCGAAGTCACGAAGAAGGAACTCAAGACCCACGAGACCGCGGAGGTGGTGGCCAAGTTCAACACGCGGACGTTTCTCGGTCAGCATGGAGCGACGCTCACGGTCACGTTCGACAAGCCGTTCTTTGCCGAGGTGCAACTCCGCGTGGCGGGCAACATCCGCAGCGACGTGACGTTCGATCCGCCCTTCGTCGACCTCGGCAACGTCGATCTGGGGAAGGGGGTCGAGCGGCTCGTGCGCGTGACCCACGTCGGCTCCGCGCCCTGGGAGATCAAGGACGTGCGCAGCGCCAATCCCAGCTTCGAGGTGCGGCTCTCGAAGCCCACGCAGACCGCTTCGCAGACGGCCTACGACCTGACGTTGCAACTCAAACCCGACGCGCCGGCGGGCTACGTGAAAGGGCAGCTGATCCTGGTCACGAGCGATCCGCGGGCGGCGCAGATCCCCATGGACGTCGAAGGCCGTGTGGTGGCCGAGGTGACGGTGAGTCCGCAGCTCCTGGCGCTGGGGGCGGTGCCCTGTGGGGGCACGATCACGAAGAATGTCGTGGTGCGGGCCAATCGCGAGTTCTGCATCACGGGGGTGGTCTGCACGGATGGCTGCCTGACCTGCGAGCCCAAGGCCGCTCCGGCGCGGGTGCACATCCTGCCGGTCACGTTCCAGGCCGGTGATGCGGCCGGCAAGGTGGAGCGGCAGTTGCGCATCACGACCGACCTCGGGGAGGGCGCCGTGCCGGTGGTGACGGTGCAGGCCCAGGTTGAGCAGGCGGCTGCGTCAGCCCCGCAGACGGGTGATTCGGCGAGCGTGCCGTAAGTACGCAAACCTCGCCCTCCTGGCCTCGGTTTGCGTGGCGAGCCTCCGCTCGCTCTCGAGGGCCCGGCCTCCAGCCGGGCGGTCAATCGCCCCGGGCGGCGATCGCCACATAGTCGCGCGGAGCGGGGCCGGCGTAGATCGATGTGGGACGGATCAGTCGGTTGTCCCCCACCTGCTCGATCACGTGCGCCGTCCAGCCGCTCATCCGCGCCACCACGAAGATCGGCGTGAACACTTTCACCGGCAGACCCAACGCGTGGTAAACCCGGGCCGCGGGCCAGTCGAGGTTGGGCCGCAGCGACTTGCGATCGAGCATCATCCGCTCGACCCGGTCGGCCAGCTGCTCGAGCGACTCAGCCGGCGTGCCGCGCACCATGGCGCGGCACATCGCACCGAGCAACGTAGCGCGCACGTCGCCGTCCTTGTACACGCGGTGGCCGAAGCCCATCACCACCCGCTTGGCAGCGAACTGCTCGTGGAGCCAGGGCTCCACCCGCTCCGCCGACCCGATCTCGCCCAGCAGCTCCAGCACCCTCTCGTTCGCCCCGCCGTGCAAGGGGCCCTTCAGAGCGCCGATGGCCGCCGTGACCGCGGAGTGCAGGTCGGAGCCGGTCGACGCCACCGTGCGGGCGGCGAACGTGGAGGCGTTGAACTCGTGCTCGGCGTAGAGCACGAGCGTGGTGCCGAAGATGGCCACGTGTTCGGGTGGAGGCGTGCGGCCTGTGAGCCGCGCCAGCAGGGCCGCCGCGATCGGGCCGTCCGGCCAAGGAGCCACGGCGCGGCCCGCCGTGAGGTCAATCCAGGCCGCCAGCAACGCCGGCACCTGGCCGATGAGCCGCTCGGACCGGGCCAGCAGATCGGCCCGCGTGCCCGGCGCGTCGTCTCTCGCCACCTGCCCCAGCATGCTCACGCCGGTGCGCAGGGCGTCCATCGGTGAGGCGTGCGGCTCGCGGGCGGCCAGTCGGGCCAGGGCGTCGATCACCGCCTCATCGACCGTGCGGGCGGCCGCCGCGATGCGGCCCTGGAACGCCACGTGTTCGGAGCGAGTGGGGAGTTCGCCGTACAACAGCAAATAGGCCACGTCCTCGAAGTCGCCGGCCGCCGCCAGCGGCTCGATCGCGTAGCCGCGATAGCGGAGCGTGCCCTCCAGCGATGAGATCGCGGTCTGGCCGGCGACCACACCGGCCAGACCACGGGCGAAGTCGGCACTGGCGGGGCGGGAGGCGTTCATGACGTGTGTTCCTCGTTGCGGGCCGCCGGATGCCGCTCGGGATGGGCGGGATCGTAGCCGAGCAGGTCGTAGAGTTCCTCGCGGGTCAGCATCAGGTCAAGCAGGCTTTCCTGGGTGCCGTCAGCGGCCAGCACGGCCAGCCCCGCCTCCATCGCCTTCATCGCCAGTCGCAGGAGCGTCACTGGATAGAGCACGGCCGCGAATCCCATCTCGGCGAGATCGGGAAGCGACACCAGCGGAGCGACTCCAAACTCGGTCATGTTGGCCAGCAGCGGTGCCAGGCCCGCACATGCGCTGCCCACGCGGCGAAACTCGTCGCGGGAGGCGAGCGCCTCGGGAAACAGCCAGTCGGCGCCGGCTGTCCGGTAGGCGTCGAGGCGAGTCAGGAGGTCGTCGAGCCCATGCACACCGCGGGCGTCGCTGCGGCCGATGATCACCGTGCCGGGGTGCCGCCGTGCGGCCGCAGCCGCGGCCAGTTTCTCGCACATCTCCGCCGGCTCGACGACCTGCTTTCCGGCCAGATGGCCGCAGCGCTTGGCCGGCGACTGGTCCTCCAGTTGGATCGCCGCCGCCCCCGCCTCCTCCAGCAATCGCACCGTCTCCTCGACCTGGCGCGGCCCACCGAAGCCCGTGTCGGCGTCCACCACGAGCGGGATCGACACCGCCCGGGCCAGAATCCGCGTCTGCTCGACGAGCTGCTCGCGGGTGAAGAGCCCGATGTCGGGCACGCCAAGCGTTCCGGCCGAGAAGGCGGCGCCCGACAGGTAGATGGCGTCGAACCCGCGTTCCTCGACGAGTTTCGCTGCCAAGGCGAACGGGGCCCCCACGATCCCCAGCGTCCCCTCCTCGACGGCCCGCCGCAAAGCCGCGCCACCGGCCGCCGTGGTCGGCCCGACCGGGGCGGGAAGGCAACGGGGCGTGTCGGGCGTTGTCATGTGTTTGCGGTATCCTGCGGGTGGAAAGGATTGTGGCAGTCCGGCTCACGGGGTTCCAGATGCGCGTGATCACGGGCGACAACGACGCGTCTCCGGCAACGCAGCGTGCCGGCCAGGCATGGTGGCGCGCGGCGGCCGAAACGGCCCTGATCGCCGCGATCTTCGCCAGCGCCGGCGCCTGGCCCGTGCCCGACGTCAACGAGACCGTCTACCTGACGAAGGCGCGGCATGCCGCCGACCCGACCTGGGGACGCGGCGATTTCTTTCTGGAGACGCCCGATGCGCATGGTGCGTTCTACCTGCTGATGGGGCCGCTGGCCGCGGCGCTGCCGCTGGAGCAGGCCGCGTGGGTGGGGCGGATCCTCGGCTGGATGGCGCTGGCCGTGGGCTGCCGGCACGCGCTCGCGGCGCTCGTCGGCCCCGGCTGGCCGCGGCTCGTGGCCGCTGCCGTGTTCTCGCTGGCGCTGCGACACACGACCGCCGCGGGCGAGTGGGTGATCGGCGGCTGCGAGGCCAAGGTGTTCGCCTGGGCGTTCGTGCTGGGATCGTTGGGCGAGTTGTTCCGAGGTCGTTTCCCGTCGTCATCATGCCTGCTTGGTGCGGCCACGGCGGTGCATCCGATCGTGGGTGGCTGGTCGGCCGTGGCGGCGCTGGCGGCGGGGATCGCGGTGTCGCGACCGCGACAGCCGCAACCGTGGGCCGTCCGGACCGTGCTGATTGCTCTGGCACTGGCCTTGGCGGCCGCCGGAGTCGTGCCGGCGCTTGGCCTGTCCGCCGGTGATGCCGTCCAGCGCGCGGAAGCGGCGCGAATCTATGTCGTGGAGCGACTGCCGCACCACCTGCTGGTGCGGGCCTTCGCGGCCGGGATGGTGGCCCGGCATGTGCTCGCGGTCCTTGTCTGGTGGCTGGTGTGGCGGTCGGTGCCGCCGTCGCCGGCCCGGGCCCGGCTGGCAGCGTTCACGGCCGCAGCCCTGGGCATCTCACTGGCGGGCTGCGTGATCTCGCTCCTGGAACAGTGGGCGCCAGCGGCCGCCTTCGGACTGCTGCGTTACTACTGGTTCCGGCTGGCGGACGTGGCGGTGCCCTTCGCGCTGGGCGCGGCGGTGGCGGTCGTCCTCGCCGACGACGTCGCCTGCCGCCGGCTGTGCGGCATGCGGCCAGCCGCCGCGCGGCTCGTGGCCGTGGCCCTCCTCGGCCTCGACCTGGCGGTCGAATCGGGCCACTGGCCATTGCCGGGCCGCAGCGGGCCCGCGCCACGCAGCGACGCCAAGGTGCAGGCCGACGCCTGGGCCGACATCTGCGGCTGGGTGCGCGACCATGCCCCGGCCGACGCCTGCTTCATCACGCCGCGCGGCGCCGCCAGCTTCACCTGGCTCACCGGCCGGCGCGAGGTGGTGTCATGGAAGAACAGCCCGCAGGATGCTGCCTCGCTCATCGCCTGGCGGCGCCGGATCATCGACTGCTTCTCGCGGGACGGTGGCATGGCCGACCTGGAGCGGTCGACGTCGGCGTTGGGGGCTGAGCGGATGCGGCTGGTCGCGGAACGCTACGGCGCCGACCACGCGATCGTGCCCCGCGACGCACCGGGCGCCGCCGAACTGCCGTTCCCGCGGCTGCATGCCAACGCGCGGTACACGGTCCACGCGATCACGGCTTCGCCGGCGTCTCCAGATCGACGCCCAGACGGGCCGCCTGCAGGCGAATGACGTACTCGAAGGCCGGAAAGGGATACTTGCGTCCGCGCTGCACGGCCCACAGGTATGCCGAATCGACGAGTTTGACGGGCAGCCGTCCCTCGCGAGCGAGCCGGACCACGTTCTCGCAGAAGGCCACGTCGCGCGGGGCGCGGACGCGGAGCCCCACCGTGAGCCGTTCCTCCAGGCCGGCGACGCCCCCGGGCGCGGGCTCGGGAATGCCGGCACAGCGGGCCTGGGGCGCGGCCAGTGCCAGGGCGACGGCGAGCAGGAACGCGATGCGACGCACGGGTGGCCTCCGGGGCGGAAACGGTCGCAGCCGCCGGCCAGCGCGTCAATGCCGGCGGGCCGCGCGGTCCCGGGCCGCCATCCGGCCAGGAAGTGCCGCGCCCGCAGACGGGGCTTCCCGGGAGCCCGGTCAGATGAAGCGGACCAGCGCGTAGGACTTTTTGCCCGACCGGAGCACGAGCGTTGCGGACCCGGCCAGGTCGCGGGAAGTGAGCCGATGGGCCACGTCGGTGACACGGCGGTTGTTCACGTAGGCACCCCCCTGCTCGATCGTGCGCCGGGCGGCGCCGCGGCTCTGCGCCAGGCCCGTGGCCTCCAGCGCCTCGACCAACGGCAGTCCCTCGCCGTCGAGCGAGCCGCGGACGAACTCGCGACTGGGCACGTCGGCGAAGATTTCGGCCAGGGTCGTGTCATCGAGGCTGGCGATTTCTGCACCGAAGAAGATTTCCGTCGCCTGCCGCGCGGCGGCCAGACCGGCGTCGCCATGCACGAGCCGCGTCAGTTCCTCGGCCAGCCGCCGCTGGCTGTCGCGGGCGCCGGGATTGGCGATCCGTTTGGTGTCGAGGTCGTGGATCTCGTCGAGCGGAAGTTCGGTGAGCCGCAGCAGACAGCGGCCGGCGTCGGCGTCGTCGAGGTTGATCCAGTACTGGTAGAAGCGGTAGGGGCTCGTGCGTTGCGGGTCGAGCCACACGGCCCCCGACGCGGTCTTCCCCATCTTCGTGCCGTCGGCCTTGGTGAGCAGTGGGCAGGTGATGCCGTGCAGGTCGCGGCCGCGGAGCCGGCGGCCCAGTTCGATGCCAGCCGTGATGTTGCCCCACTGGTCGCTGCCGCCGATCTGCACGCGGCAGTCGAGCGTGTCGGAGAGGTGCACGAAGTCCCAGGCCTGCAGCAGCATGTAGCTGAACTCGGTGTACGAGATGCCACCCTCCCGCTCCAACCGGCCTTTCACCGAGTCCTTGCCGAGCATCTGGGCCAGCGGTACGTGCTTGCCGACATCCCGCAGGAATGCCAGGTAGCCGACGCCCCGCATCCAGTCGGCGTTGTCGACGACGTGCACCCGCCCCCCGGCATCGGCCAGCACCGCGCGGATCTGCCGGCCCACACCGGCGATATTGGCGGCCAACTGCTCCTCGGAGAGCAGGTTCCGCTCCTCGCTGCGGCCGCTGGGATCGCCGATCATGCCGGTGGCACCGCCCACAAGCGCCACCGGTTCGTGCCCGGCGCGGGCCACGCGCCGCAGCAGCACGAGGGCCACCAGGTGACCGACGTGGAGGCTGTCGGCCGTGGGGTCGAACCCGGCGTAGACCCGCCGCCCGGCCGTGCCCAGCCAGCCGCGCAGCGTCGCTGCGTCGGTCGCCTGGTGGACCAGGCCCCGGGTCTCGAACTCGGCAAGCAGGTCGTGGTGGGGAGCGGTCATCGCCACATGTCGTCGTTGGCGAAGGGATGGGCTGGGCCGCCGAGCTTGGGCGTGGGCAGGGCCTTGAGGGCCTGCTCCGCCAGCCGTAGGTCCTCGCGCGAGGTGATCTTGAGGTTGATCGGTGATCCGGGCACCACCGTCACCGGCTGGCCGATCGCCTCCACGAGTTGGGCCTCGTCGGTGGGCTGCCCCACACGCGCCAAGGCGAAGGCGCGCTCGAGCACGTCGCGGCGGAACACCTGCGGGGTCTGGGCCTCCCAGAGACCGCTGCGATCGATGGTGTCGGTGATCACGTCGTCGGGCCCCACCCGTTTCAGTGTGCCCACGACCGGGATGGCGAGGATGGCGGCTCCGGTGCGGGCTCCAACTTCGAAAACGCGGTCGATCCAGGCGGCTGCCAGGCAGGGGCGGGCCGCGTCGTGGATCGCCACCATGTCGATGTCGGCGTGGAGTTTTTCCAGGCCGTTGCGCACCGAGTCGGATCTCTGGGCGCCCCCCTCCGCGAGCGTCACGCCCATGAAGGCCAGGCTGGCCCCGAACTTCTCCACAAAGGCCCCGCGATCCTCCGGGGCCACGACGACCACGACCTGCTTGACATCGTTGCGATCGACGAATCGCTCCGCCGAATGCAGCCAGACCGGACGGCCGGCCAGCGGCGCGAAAGGTTTCTTGTAGTTGGCGTCGCGGAAGCGGCTGCTCCGCCCGGCCGCGACGAGGATCACTCCGAAGGTGGGCATGTCGCCGCCACCTGGCCGGAGATGGCCCGGTCCATCAGAGCCCGGACCACGGCCTTGGCGGCCGGCTTGTCATGAATCCACGCGGCGAACGACTCGCCATGGGCCACGTAGGTGTGGAGAAGCCAGGTCGGCGCCTCGGTCGTGAGCCAGGTGCGGAACATCATCCAGCGCGGGTCGTGGGCACCGTAGACCTCGCGCGCCACCCAGCAGATGCCACCCGCTCCGAGACCGCCCGCACCCAGGCCACCGCCACCCCCGACGCCACCACCACCGACGCCACCACCACCTTGGAGCCCGCCGCCACCACCGAGCCCGCCACCACCGGCACCACCACCCAGGCCGCCACCACCAGCGCCCGCGCCCGCTTGGTTGCCCTGGGCACCGCCGCCCGTAAAGTTGAACTGCGTCACCTGGCCCACGAGCGAGAACAGCGGCACGGCATTGACCCGCACGTAGCGACGATCGGCCGTGATCACCGCACGCGCGGACATGTTCGCACCTTCGGGGAGCGTGCGCACGATGGGCTGGTTACCGACGGCGCCACCGCCGAAGAACGGCAGCCCCGGGATCGGCTGGATGGGCATGCCGCCGCGGCTCTGCGACATCGCGGCGGCCGCCGCGGGGTCGCTGATCGCAGCCAGTTGCTGGGCCAAAACCGCCCTGCCAATGCCGGTCTGCGTCGCCACGTCCTGCGCCACCTGGGCATCGAGGAGCGGCTCGCGACGCCGGCCCTCGGGCACGTTCACCGCCAGCAGTTGATCGTCGGCGCCGACGCGGATCTGACGACGCAGTTTCTGCTCGCGATCAGTGCCGCGGTGGATCGTCATCTCGGCCGTGATCGTGTCGGCGGCGACGCTACCCCAGGGCGAGCGGCTCACCAGGACGCGGTAGGGGCCGGGGAAGGCCTCGCCCGCCACGTAGACTTCGCGATGCAACTTCTCGTCGTCACCAGCATGTCCGTCGGCCAGCAGCGCGCCGCCGGACGTCGACCGCGGCGCGGAGAGCGAACACACGGTGCCCGTGGGCTCCTCCACGGCGACGTCGATGTCGGCGTCGCCCGCCCAGGAGATTTCGATGACCAGATCGCGAACGAGCGCGGCGTCGACCGCGGCCGAGAAGGCCGCGGCTTCCACGTTACGGCCGGCTGCGGACAGTGCGGCGATCGTCGCCTTGGCCAGCCGTGCCGCCCGCGTGGCCACGTCGCGCTGATCCGCCGGCCACTCGTGGGCCAGCACGCCCGGACAGGCCCAGGCCAGAGTCTCCGCGTCGTCGCTGCGGGCTGCCAGAGCCATGGCCAGAGCGAACGCCTCGCGGTTGACGGGGTCGAGCCGGGTCACCTGGCGGCAGATACGGATCGCCTGCGAGCCCGAACCGTAGCGGGCCAGGTAGTTGGCCAATTGCAGCAGTTCTACTGGGCTGTGTGCGAAGTCGGCGCTGGAGAGCAGCACACGCTCGATCTCGTCGCGGTTGCGCCCCGAAGCCTCCAAGGCGATGGCCAGCGACTCGTACATCCAGGCCTCGGCATGATCGCAGGTGATCGCCGCCATGATCAGTTCCGCGGCCCTCTCGAAGCGACCGCGGCGGCCGAGGTCGGCGGCCGAGACGCGGACTTCGGCCATCCGCCTGGCGATGTCCCGGTCGTCGCCCGGGGCGGGCTTGGCTGCCTTCGCTGCGGGGGCGAGGTACGCCGCGAGTGCCGTTTTGAGGTCCTTGGCATCGAGGATCTCGACGGGCAAGCCGACGCGATCGTCGGCGGCGACCTCCGCCGTCGCGGCCACCGGTCGGACCACCGCTGTCTCACGACGCGCCACACGGGACCGCGAGCCGCCTACCTGGAACTGGCCGGCTGAAGCCCCGGCCGTAGCCATGCGACTGGCGACGATTGGATCCATGAAGAACTGCCGCAGCAGCGTCTTCGCCGCCGGCCTGTCACGAATCCAGTCGGCGATGTCCGGGCCGTGGGTGCGATACAGGTTGCGGAGCCAGTCCGGCGCCTCGCCGGTCATCCAATCGCGAAACACGAGCCAACGCGGATCGTGTGCACCATAGACCTCACGGGCCACCCAGCAGAACCCGCCGCCCATGCCGCCACCCATGCCGCCCATGCCGCCACCCATGCCACCCATGCCGCCCATGCCGCCCATGCCACCGCCCATGCCACCGCCCATGCCACCCATGCCGCCACCCATTTGGAATGGATTGACGCCCGTGCCCTGGTCGATCGGCAGCACCAAGTCGGCGACCGGGTAGACCCGAACCTCGAGTTCCTGTTCCGCCTGTTCCCGCGTGGTGATCTTCAGCACCTCGTCCTTGACGACGTAGGTGAGGTCGACCTGGCCGAGGAGGTTTTTCAGCGCCGAGCGCAACGACATGTCGGTGAGCTTCGCGGAGATCGGCATGTCGGGCGTGAGGTTCGCCGCCTCGAGCGCCTTGTTGTCGATGACGACGGGGATCCGATGCTCGTCCCGGATCACCTGGATCACGTCCCGCAGCGGCGTCTCCTCGAAGTCGAAGTTGCCGATCTTCTCGTCGAACGCTTTGTAGATGCGCTCCTCGTTGCTGCCCGGCTTGTAATTGTTGACCACCGTGAATCGCTTGCGCGACTTGGTGAGTTCCTTCCACCGGGTGGCGTTGGGGTACGTGATCGGCGGTTCGTCGGGGAACGGAATCGCAGCCACGTCCACCGTGTGCAGCGAGTCCATGAAGCCACGTTCGATGTCCCGCTTCGTGCGGGCGTTTTCCGCGTCGTAATCGAGGATTCGGGCCACGAGCGGAGCCGTGCGGCCCACCACGCGGGCGGTCATCGGGATGGGGGTGTTGGCGTACAAATTGGGCGCCTCGCGGGTGATCTCCTCCGCCACCGACCGTTCCGCCTGCTTGAACGCGTCGGTGGGCCGCTCGTTGCCGATCACCGACTCGCCGTTGATCGTAGTCGGATAGTTTTCCGACTGCGTGTAGCCGATGCGGATGCCCTCCTCCACCAATGCGTTGTAACGCTCGGTGAGCTGCTTGATTTTGTCCTCGCGCCGCTGCAGTTCGCCGTTGAGGCGGGCGCGTTCGCGGCCGATGGCCGCGCGGCGATCGGCGTCGAGGTCGCGGTCGACTTTCTCGCGGGCCCGGATCGTGGCCTCGCG
>QWPN01000133.1 GCA_003671185.1 Planctomycetota bacterium | reverse complement strand
TCGGGGGAAAACGCGCTTCGCCTTCGTGGCTGCGCTCGGTTTCCCACGCCGCTCGACTGGCACGGACGACCCCTCGCACAATCGATGATCAGGAAACCCGTACGCGCGAGTTTCACGTGTGATCCGTAGAAGACGTGTCCAACGGGTGTCGAAGGCAGCCGGGATCGTCCGCGTGGGTTCGCCGGCGGAGACATGCTCGGAGCCACCTGCCGGCGGCGTCAGCGCGGCGTCTCGCGCAAAAAGACGTTCTTCACGTGCATCGGCGCACCGTGAGTCTGAATCTGGATCGGGCCGCGGTCGGGTAGCGGCCGGCCCTTTTCGAAGAAGTTCGCCAGCGGCTGAGCGTCCACCACCAGCTGGCCGTTGAGCGTCACGCTCACCCGCTCGCCCCGCATCGCGATCCGCGTCGTATTCCACTCGCCGATCGGCATGTCGGCTTTGACCAGCGGAAACCGTCCGGGCGAGTCGGCGGGGTTGTTCCACAGGCCGCAGGAGCCCTTCTCGGCCCCGTGCACCCGGTCACGCTGACAGCCCGGGTCCCAGATCTGCACCTGCGGATTGGCCCGCAGGTAGATGCCGCTGTCGGCACAGGGGGCGGGGAGCATCCAGTCGACGAGCAACTCGAAGTCGCCGTAGTCGCGTGCGGTGGTGAGGAACACGCCGTGGCCGTCGCTGACGATCACCCCGTCGGCCACCTTCCAGTGGGCCGCCAGGTCGTCGTCCCACTGCTTCTGCCGGGCCTGCCGCCCGGCGTCATCGCCGCGGGCGTCCTCGCGTGGGTCGAGGTGCGGGCGGCCGCGCCAGCCGGCCAGGTCGCGGCCGTTGAACAGCGGCGTAAACCCCTCCGGGGCCGTGACGTCCGCTGCGGCCCGCGCCGCGACGATCGCCAGCAGCGGCAGCGCGACGAGCACCGCGGCCCGCAGCCGTGCCACGTCGATCGCTGGAATTGCCCTCATGGTCATCCTCCCGCGAATCTGCGTCAGCGCCGGTGCAGCACGAAGCCCTCGATGGCCTCGTACTCGGGCAGGCCCAGCTTGTCGTAGAGCCGGGCCGTGTCGCGGTTGCGGTCCTCGGCCCGCTGCCAGAACTCCCGCGAGTCGGTGGGGCCGGGAAACACCGCGTGATCCTTCTGGCTCTCGTGCTTGAAGATCGCCATCCGCTTCCGCTCCACCTCGTCGGGCGACAGCGGCACGGCCATGTCGATCTCGTGCGGGGCCCACTCCTGCCAGGCACCGCGATACAGCCACAGTTCGCAGCGCTTCGCCCAGTCGCGGCCCGCCAACTCGTCGAGCGCCGTCAGCACCACCGCCAGGCAGACGCGGTGGGTGCCGTGCGGGTCGGAGAGGTCGCCGGCGGCGTACACCTGGTGGGGCCGCACGCTGTCGAGCAACTCGGCGACGATCGCCACGTCGGCCGGCCCCGGCGGGTTCTTGCGCACGCGGCCCGTCTCGTAGAAGGGCAGGTCGAGGAAGTGGATGCGGTCGGGCTGCACGCCCGAGTAGCGGGCGGCGGCGCGGGCCTCCGTGCGCCGGATCAATCCCTTCACGGCCTGCAGTTCCGGGCTGTCGACGGCCCCGGTGGTCTTCGTTTTCATGAACGAGCGGATCGTCTCCGCGACCTCGCCAGCCCCGCGTTCGCCCGGCGAGATGATCGTGCCCACGCCGAAGGCGCGACAAAACTCCTCCACGAAGTCGACGTGCCGGTCGGCCGACTCGTCCCAGACCGCGATGCTGCCGCTGGTCTGGTAGGCCACGTGAACCTCGTGCCCCTGTTCACAGAGCCGGATGAACGTGCCGCCCATGCTGATCACGTCGTCGTCGGGGTGGGGGCTGAAGACGACGACCCGCTTGGGGAACTCCTCGCTCCGGCCGCCGGCCGCCTGCGCGGCCCGGCGCGTGGTGCCCGGTCGTCCGCCGGGCCAGCCCGTGATCGTGTCCTGCATGCCGCGGAAAACCTCGATGTTGAGGTCGTAGGCCCGGCCCCGGTTGGAGAGCAGATCCTGCAGGCCGTGCTCGTTGTAGTCCTCGTCGGTGAGCTTGAGGATCGGCTTGCCCAGCTTCAGCGCCAGCCAGATCACGGCCTTGCGCGTCAGGGCATCGGTCCACTCCAGCCCCAGCGACTCCAGCGGCCCCACCAGCCAGGGCGACTCGAATCGCGTCAACCGCGCGGCGGCGGCCCGGTCGAGCACGATCCGGGCGTCGGCGTGCTGCTGCAGGGCGCTGGCGGAGACGTGCACGTCGGGCGGCTCCTCCACCGCCTTGAACACGATCGGGGCCTTGTGCTCGCCGAAGGCCAGCAGCACGATGCGCCGGGCATCCATGATCGAGCCCACGCCCATCGTCAGCGCCTGCCGGGGCACGTTCCACTCGCCGAAGAAGTCGCTGGCGGCGTCGGAGCGGGTCACGCTGTCGAGCGTAATCAGTCGCGTGCGGCTCTCCAGCGTGCTGCCCGGCTCGTTGAAGCCGATGTGTCCGGTGCGGCCGATGCCCAGCAGCTGCAGGTCGATGCCGCCCGCCTCGCGGATCATCTCCTCGTACCGCACGCAGGCGGCGAGGATGCCGCCGCGCGGGAGCGTGCCTTCGGGAATGTGGATGGCGTCGGCGGGCACGTCGATGTGGTCGAAGAGATGCTCCCGCATGAAGCGGTGGTAGCTCTGCAGGGCGTCGGGGGCGATCGGCCAGTACTCGTCGAGGTTGAAGGTCACGACCGTGCGGAACGACACTCCCTCCTCGCGGTGCAGGCGCACGAGCTCGTTGTAGACGCCCACCGGCGTGCTGCCCGTGGCCAGGCCGAGCACCGTCTTCTGTCCCACGGCCGCCCGCGACTGCACCAACTCGGCGATCTCATGGGCCACGGCACGGCTGGCGTCCGCCGGCTGGTCGTAGACGGTGACGGGCACCCGCTCCACGCTGGTGACGTGGGGCAGCGGCCCCCGGTAGATGGGAGTGGACGGCTGGACGGCGGGCTTGGCGGCCATACGGCGGGCTCCGGGAAGGAGAACCGACTTTACACCAACGGCGTCTTGCCCGGCACGGCCACCGCCGGCGCCGGCAGCGGACCCCATTCCCACTTCGGGGGCGCGAGATCCTCCTTCGAGGCCCAGAGCTGGGCCCAGGTCACGTCCTGGCCGGTGTAGGCGCTCATCCGGGCCATGATCGCCATGGCCGTGCTGTTGGTCATGCGCACGCCGTCGTTGATCGGCTTGCCGGCGCGGATGGAGGCGAACAGCTCGTCGTGCTCGGTCTGATACATGTCGTTCTTGGGCACGCTGCTCTGCCAGCGGGTGCCGTCGGCCGACACGGTCTCCTGGCGGTTGCCGAAGCCGTTCACGGTGGCGGTGCCGGTGGTGCCGACGATGGAGTCGGAGTTGTCGGTGGAGGCGCCGGGGAAGTGCCGGCACATGTGGAAGCCGCGGCGGCCGTCCGCATAGTCGAAGGCGGCGGCGAAGTGGTCGTAGATGTTGTTGCCCGCGGGTCGGTCTCCGCGCACCTCGCGGCCACCGGTGCACACCACGCGGGTCGGCATCTCGTCGTTCATGGCCCAGGCCAGCCGGTCGAGCGAGTGCACCGCCTGCTCGACGATGTGGTCGCCCGACAGGAACGTGTAGTAAGGCCAGTTGCGCACGTAGTACTCCAGGTCGCTCCACTCGGGCCGGCGCGGCACCTCGCCGCGGAAGCCAGCGGCGTTGTAGGTCGTGTAGGCGGCACGCACGGGGCCGATGGCGCCGTCGTGAATGCGCTTGAACACGTCCCGCTCCCGGTGGGCATACCGCCAGCAGAATCCCGACACGACGGCCAGTCCCTTCTCGGTGGCGATCGCCACGCTGTCGCGGACGCTGCGCAGGCCGGCGGCATCCACGGCCATCGGCTTCTCGCAGAACACCTGTCGTCCGGCCTCGACGGCGGCCCGCAGGTGGGCCGGGCGGAACCCGGGCGGCGTGGCCAGGAGCACGACGTCGCAGGCATCGAGAAGCTGCTTGTAGGATTCGAGGCCGCTGAACTGCCGCTCTTCCGGACAGTCGAAACGCTGCCGGAAGGACGCATCCTGGCCGGCCCGTTCCTCCACCGCGCGGCCGAGCACGCCGGCGGCGCTCTTCACGTGGTCGGGAAATGCGTCGGCCAGGGCCCAGAGCACCACGCCCGGGTCGGCGGCGATCGCATTCGTGGCGGCACCGGTGCCACGGCCGCCGCAGCCCACGAGACCGATCTTGAGGCGATCACTGCCAGCGGCATGCGCCGCTCGGGCCACAGGATCGGCGAGCACGCCGGCGGCGGCGACTCCCGCGGCGGTGGCGAACGAGCGACGCGAGATGCCGGGGTGGTCGGGGCGGTCGGCGCCGGCAGACGCATGCGATGCGCGATTCATGGCAGCGGTCTCCCGGGGAGTGGCGGCTGGTCAGAGCGACCCCGCAGCAGTGGGAGAGCCTAATTCCCCCGGTCGGAACGCGTCAAAATCGCGGGACTCGGGGCCCGACCTGCTCATCCCAGCAGCGCCGCCCGCATCTGGTCGAGCACGGTCTTGAGCCGGGCCACGTCGCCGCCGTCCACCTCGGCCGACACCCAGCCAGTGAAACCGATGTCACGCAGCGCCCCGCGCACGCCGGCCCAGTCGATGTCGCCGGTGCCGATGTCGACGAAACCCTTCCACTTTCCCTCGGCATCGGCCTTGGCGTTGGAGTAGCCCTTGATGTCGAGCTTCACGATGCGCGGGCCGAGGCCGCGGATCCAGGCACCCACGTCGCCGTAGCGGGCGTGGTTGCCCAGATCGAAGAAGGCCCCCACCCAGGGACTGGCGAAGCTGTCGATGTAGTCGGCCCAGGGCTGCACGCTTTGGTCGCGCGGCCCATCGTCCTTGTAGAAAAGACCGTTCCACACGTTTTCGAACAGGATGCGCTGCCCGAGTGCCGCCGCCAGCGGCAGGGCCTTGCGGATCTCGTCGCGGGCCCGCGCCGGACCGTCGGGGCCGTCGGCGGACGAGCCGATCACGAGCAGCACGGCACTGCCCCCCGCCGCGTGCGACACGCGGATGCAGTGCTTCAGATTCTCGAGCGCCGTGGCCCGGGTGGCGGCATCGGCGCTCGTCAGCCGCTGCTGCCAGTGGCTGTGGTTGATCGCGTTGTGGATGAACACGCCCGTCCGCGTTGCAGCCAGCCGGAGTTGCTCCGGGGTCACGCTCGCGGCCGCGTCGAAGTCGACGCCGTCCATGCCGGCCTCTCGGGCGGCGGCGAGCCGCTCGTCGAGGCTCGCGCCCTTCGTCATTCCGTACTTA
>QWPN01000104.1 GCA_003671185.1 Planctomycetota bacterium | reverse complement strand
GCTCGGTCACCCGGCCCGTGCGGCTGTCGCGGCCCGGCACCACGCAGCGACGGCACACGTTCGTGGCCCGGAACCGCACGGCCCCCACGGTGAACTCCCGCGGCTCCGGCGGCGGCAGATCGGCATAGGGGTCGGCCGGTAGGGCGGCCGAGAGCCCCGCCAGCGACGGCTGCAACTCGGGCCGGGCCGGACTGGCCAGCGTGTCCTCCCAGAAGGCATCGCAGCCACCAAGTTCCAGATTGACGCGAAACCGCCGCCGGCACTCCGCGAGGTCGAAGCCGAACCAGCGGGCCACCTCCACGAGCGTGGCCGTGGCCGCCACCGTCGGGCCCGGGGCATCACGGTCGTCGGGAAAGCCACCGTCGACACGCTCCACGAGCAGCACCCGCTCACCCAGGGCCTCCGCCAGCCACTCACACGGCCCGTCCGCTCCGGGCAGGAGCGGAAAGGAAGCCGGCGCAAGCGCTGCCAGCTGCCCGAGGCCCGGCACGGCGGCTGCCACGAGGGCCGCCGGATCGACCGCCAGCGTCACGACGTTGGCGCCCGGCCCGGGCCCCCCCGCAACACTCACTCCATCGAGGTCGAACTCGGCCCGGATGGCGTGCATGAGCGGCGTCCGCTTGGCATTCACCACGCGGCCCTCCATGTCGACGATCTGCCAACGGCGGTCGTGCTCCAGGGCCCCCGAGGACTGCACGCGGGCCTCCGGCACCTCCATGCCGTCGAGGCTCTTCACCGGAAAAATCGTGATCCGCTCGAGCGTGGGCATGGGGCCATCATAAGGCCCGCCCTGACGCCGGGCGCCAGGCCCGGAGGGCCGGGTGGTCACCAGCGGGCGGAGGCCCGCAAGGCAAAAATCGCAGGCTGCGATGTTTTGCCTACATCCGGAAGTTGAACGTCTGCCAGAGCAGCCGCAGCAGCCACTGCCCCACGGTGCGGCTGCCCACCTTGATCCGGGCCGTGCCCCGCATCCCCGGCGTGAACACCGCCTCGGTGTCGTCGAGGGTCATCAGCGCCTCGTAACTCGTGGAAATCGGCATCTCCCGGCCCGCCTCGTCGGTCTCCGTGGGCACCTGCCCGCCCGCCTTCACCGAGAGCCGCTCCGACCCTCCCTCGATGTGCGTCTCGGCGATCACGTCGATCGTGCCGCTGAACGTCTTCCAGGGAAAAGCGTCGAGCTTGAGATCGACCCGCTGGCCGGGGCCCACGAACTCCATCTCCGACTGATCCACCACCATCACCGCCTCGAACCGCTCCGGATCGCCCACCATGCAGAGCACGGTGCCCTGCGGGAACATGGCTCCCACGTTCTGCTCGTCGAGCGCGTTGCCCGACCAGGCCGGCAGCCGGCCGCCCGGATCCTTTTGCGGCTTGACGCTCGTGGCGGGCAGCACGACGCCATCCCGCGGCGCCACGAGCCGCAGGTCGAAGCGGCCGCTCGCCTCGTCGCGTTGCACGAGCAGGCCCATCCGATCGCGGACTTTTTCCGCCAGCTGCTCCCGGAACCCCTTGATCGATTCCTTCACGGTGGCGATCTCCTGGCCGGCCACCGGATTCAGGAACCGCTCGCGACCCAGGCTCACGAGCCGAGCCTCGCTCTGGGCGATGCGGCCCTCGAGGTCCGCCGCCTCCAGATCGAGTTCGATGCTAGACAGCCGGGCCAGCATCTCGCCCCGCTTGACGATGGCCCCCGGCTTGACCGCCAGTTGCTCGAGCGTGCCGGGCAGCGGCACGTACACCGTCTCCTCGCCACGCGGCCGCAGTTCGGACGGGCACCACACCCGCTGCGGCAGCGGAATCAGCGCGATCGCCGCCAGCAGGGCAGTCGCCACCGCCGCCGTCACCATCACGTTGCGGGCCTTCACCTCGTCGCGCCTCCCGGGAACCTTGAGAAACTTGATCATCCCCTGCAGCGGCCGGATCACCAAGCCCCACAGCGCGCCAAAGGCCATGATCTGCCCCAGCACCTCCAGGCGATAGGGTTTGAAGACGTTCCACACGAAGAGGAAGATCGACGCCGTCACGATCCAGCCGTACACGCTCGACGCCACGGCGTAGAGGGCGAACAGCCCCAGGTTCCGCTGCGGCAGGAAGGGATCCTCGGGCTGCTTGATCCCCAGGCACCAGCGCGAGGCCAGCCGCTGGAGGATCGTGTTGGCCTTCTGCCGCAGGTTGGGGATCTCCAGCACGTCGGAGAGGATGTAGTAGCCGTCGTAGCGCAGTAGGGGATTGGCGTTGAACAGGATCGTCGACACGCTCGACACGAACATCACGTCGAGGCAGAGCTGGTTGAACACGCCGGCGTGCGAGTTCCACCACAGGTAGGTGGCGATGGAGGCGATGATCACCTCCACGTACATCCCCGCCGCGCCGATCGCAGCCCGCTTCCACTTGTTGGGCAGCATCCAGCTGTCGGAGACGTCGCAATACAGGCAGGGAGTGAACACCAGCAGCATCACGCCCATCTCGTGGCACTCGCCGCCGTAGTGCTTGCACGACAGCCCGTGGCCGAACTCGTGGAGCACCTTCGTGACCCCCAGCGCGATCCCCAGGTAGAGCCAGTTGCCCGCGGCGAAGAACTGGTGAAACTCGGGGAGTTTGCTCCGGAAGACGTCGAAGTTCACGAGCACGAGCAGCAGGGCGCTGGCCACGAACACCATGGCCGCCATGATCGCCGGCGGCGAGAACAGCCAGCCGAACCAGGGGTCGAGCCGCTCCAGCATCCAGTCGGGATCGATGCCCCGGAAGCGCATCGACATGATGTTCGACAGCCAGGCCATCCACTGCTTCCAAATCCGCTGCCGGCGCCGCTCGAAGAGCTGCGGCCCCTGCCCCGCCCGGTCGCCGATCACGAGCCCCGAGCGGTGCAGCGTGGCGATGAATCGGGAGAGTTCCTCGACCGTGATCCGCCGCGGCGGGAAGCGGGCCTCGAACTCCTCCTTGAGCACGTCGAGGCTCCGGGACCCGTCGAGCATGTCGAGCAGCGCGTATTCCTCGGGACGGAAGCGAAAATACTGCAGCGAGATCGGATCCTTCACCACCCACCAGGCCTGCCCCTGGTAGACCTGCCGGTTCACCACCAGGTCGCCGCGGCGACGCAGGCCCACGGCGCGGGTCGTGCTCGAACGAAAGGCATCGGCGGCGGAAGCCATGGGGAGGCGGTCCTATTCAGCGGCCTGAGAGTCGGGGGCATTCCGCATTGGTTCGCCAGCGGAGTCAGGAGCGTGAGGAGCCGGCGGGGGCACGCGCAGGAGCCGGTGAATCTTTGCGACTCACGAACGACGTGCAGTCGGCCAGAGGCGCCTCCTGTAGCAAAATCCGCCGGCTCCGAGCATGTCTCCGCCGGCAAACCACTACGGAATACCTCGGCCCGCATGCTACGGCGATGCCGAACAAAATTGCCATGGCGGGCCCTGCGGGGCGGTGGTCAGCGGTTCGCGGGCGGCAGCGGGGCCTGCTTGGAGTGGATGGTCATCGTCACCGTCTGGCCCGCCTGCAGCAGCCACTCCCCGTCGGCCTGACGGTTCTCCACCTCGGCGAACACGCGGTAGTCGCCGCTCTCCACCAGCGGGCTCACGAAAATGATCCGGCCGACGAACTCCTGCGGCCCGTCGTCGAGCGTCACGGCCACGGTGACGGGACGATTACGGACCTTGTCGGGGCCCCACTTGGAGGCGTCGACAAACCCCTCCACCCGCAGCTTGTCGGTACGCACCACGCGGGCCAGCGGGTCGCCCGGCTGCATCCATTCCCCCTGGTGCGGAAACACCTGCACCACGATGCCATCGAGCGGCGCCTTGATGAGCCGGCGCTCGATGCCGTTTTCGGAGGCCTCGACCTCCACCCCCTTGGCCGCGGCCGTGAGGTCGTTGAGCCGCCGCTCGAGCGCCGCCTGCTCGATCTGCAGGCCGCTCTTCTCCCATTCGAGCCGCAGGCGGTCGCGCTCCACGTCGGTCACCGAGCCGGGCACCGACTTGTGCGACTGCTCGGCCTTTTCCGAGGCCTTCTGGGCGACGGCCTGCGCCTTCTGGGCGTAGCGTACGTCCACGTCGCTCTCCGCCTTGGCCAGGGCCTGGTCGTGCTCCGCCTTCGCCTTCCGCTTCTCCATCTGCGGCTGGTTGTCGTCGATCTTCGCGATCACGTCCCCCTTGGAGACGGTGGCCCCCTCGCGGACGGTCAGTTGCACGAGCACGCCGGCTTCCCGGGCGGGCACCTTGGCCTCCTCCTCCAGCGACACGAGGCAGCGCTCGAGCACGGGCTCGCCGTCGGCCGCCGCGGTGCCGGCCACGATCAGCACCGCTCCACAGGCCGCCCACAGTCGATCGATTCTCATCGCTTCACCTCGCTCGCCTCACCACAACCGGAACAAAACCCGCGTCTGAATGAACGACAGCACGTCGTGGAACCACACGTAGCCCAGCGACCGCTTGCCGCAGAAGATGCGGGCCGTGACGCTGGCCCCGGCCCCCAGCTCCTCCTTCTCGTGCCGCTCGGGGTCGATCGTCACGCGGACGAGCACCGTGTTGCCCTCCTCGCCGTGCACCTCGGCCTGCTCGTGAATCTCCTTGACCGAACCCGTGTGCCGCGTGCCGGGATCGGTGGCCAGGACGTAGTCGACCCGCAATTCCCGACCGGCTTTCTGGGCCTCCGCGGCGGCACGGTTGACGTGCCCGAGCCGGTCGTCGGGCATGTGCACCTCGAGCTCCCAGGGGCCGGTCTTGTCGGCCACGCTGAGCAGCACCTGCCCCTTTTCCACCGGCCGCAGCAGCAGCCGGTCGCGGACCTGCCAGGTGACCACCACGCCGTCGATGGGGCTCTTCACCTGCAGCGACCGCTTCTTGTCGCGGTACAGTTCCAACTGGGTGTCGAAGCTCCGCACCTCCTGCTCGAACTGCTCCTTCTGACCCTCGAGCCGCGTGCGCTCGTCGGGCGAGATCGTCGTGTTCTTGAGCAGCGACCGCTCCACCGACGCCAGTTGCTCCTGGCTCGATGCCTTGCGGCCCAGCAGGTCGGCGATCGCCACCTCGACGTCGGTGTTGCGCAGCGTCGCGAGCAGCTGCCCGTCCTTGACCTGGGCCCCGTGCTCGACGCCCTCGGCCACGGCCTCCACCACACCGTCGATGCCGGCGAACACGTCGCGGCGATGCACGGGCTCCAGCGTGCCTTTGCCCTCCAGCCGCAGTTCGGCCGGCACGAACACGAGCGCCACCACCGTGGCCAGCGCCGCGAGCGTTGCCAGCACGGTGCGCGGCAGGTTGCGGGCCGTGGTCAGCACGCGGGACTTG
>QWPN01000110.1 GCA_003671185.1 Planctomycetota bacterium | reverse complement strand
GGCTTCGTGCCGGCGACGATCGAGGAGATCGAGAAGCGCCACGTCTTGGAGACGCTGGAGGCCGTGGGAGGCAACAAGACGAAGGCGGCGGCGATGCTGGGCATCGAGCGCTCGACCCTGGACCGCAAGCTCGCCAAGTGGGCCCGCGCGTAGCGTCCAGGGGGGCAGCCTGTGAGACTCCCCACGGAGGGCACTCGTTCCCGTGGGTCGGGGCTGTCCGGCCCCGTCGTCGAACGTTCGCTACGGCCCTTGCAGCCCCGCTCACTCAAACGAGAGGGCTTTCGGCGACGGTCCGCCCTCGTCGTCAACCACGGCGGTCACAGGTCGAAGTAGCGTTTCCACTCGTCGACGCCCTCCGGGCCTGGCTCCGGTGGCTTGGCGTCGGCGGGCGGCCGCCTGCTGTCGCGGCGGGCGGCACGGGCATCGGCCAGCCATTCCTCGCAGCCCACCGCCCGGGCCCGGCGACGCCGGGCCGCCGCCTGCAGCCGCCGGTCGTTCGACACCACCACCAGGTGACCGGGCGCCGTGTCGTCGGCCACGAGTTCCTCAATCAGCGAGTCGGCGTCGGGATACTCGCGGGCGAACCACACCCGGACTCCCCCGTGCACGAGCCGCGCCGGCAGGCCGTCGGGGGCCCGCGCCGCGTCGAACACCACGATCGCGTTTGCCGCATCCGTTCCCAACAAGTCCACGATCAGGTCAAGCAGCGCCGTGCGCGACTGCTCGAATCCGCGCGGGCCGCGTGCGACGCCGAACACGCCCGATGCGTGCAACAGGTTGTAGCCGTCGATGATCAGCGTCATGGCCGCCTCGGCCGCCGCGCGGCTCCGCCAACCCCGACCCGCATCAGCCGCGGTCGAGGCGATGCTTCACGCGGCCGCCCACGATCGTGAACGCCGCCCTGCCCTGCAGCGTCCAGCCGTGGAATGGCGAGTTGATGCTGCGGGAGCGGAACTGCTGCACGTCCACCCGCCACGACACGGCGGGGTCGATGATCGTGATGTCGGCGACGGCGCCCGGCCGCAGCGTGCCCCGGTTCAGACCCAGGATTCGCGCCGGCAGCGTGCTCATCGCCTCCACCAGCCGCGGCCAGCCGATGCGCCCGGTGGCCACCAGCCGCGTCACCGCCAGGCCGACGGCGGTCTCCAGGCCGAGGATGCCGAACGGCGCCCGGTCCAGTTCCAGCATCTTTTTCTCACGGGCGTGTGGGGCATGGTCGGTGGCGATGCAGTCGATCGTGCCGTCCACGATCCCCGCGATGATCGCCTCCACGTCGACCGCGGTTCGCAGGGGCGGGCTCATCTTGAAGTTCGAGTCGAAGCCACGCAGGCCGTCGTCGGTGAGGGTGAAGTGGTGCGGGCAGGCCTCGGCACTGATCCGGGCACCGCGGGCCTTCGCCGCGCGAATCAGGGCCACGCCGCCGGCCGTGGAGACGTGCATGACGTGCAGCCGGCCGCCGGTGACCTCAGAGAGGGCGATATCGCGGCCGATCATCACCTCCTCGGCCGCTGCCGGCATGCCCGTCAGGCCCAGCACGAGCGACACCAGGCCCTCGTGCATCACGCCCCCACGAGACAGTTCCAGCACCTCCTCGTGGGCCAGGATCGGCTTGTCGAACATCCGGCAGTACTCGAATGCCCGGCGCATCAGCTCGGCGTCGTAGACGGGGGCGCCGTCGTCGCTGAACGCCACCGCGCCGGCCTCGACGAGCTGGCCGATCTCGGCCAGTTCCTTGCCCTCGCGGTTGCGGCTCACGCAGGCCACCACGAACACGTTGCAGGTGTCGGCGCGGGCCGCCTTCTGATGCACGAACTCCACGGCCGCCTGCGTGTCGAGCGGCGGCTCCGTGTTGGGAATGCAGGCCACGCTGGTGAACCCGCCGGCCAGGGCTGCCCGCGTGCCGCTCTCGATCGTCTCGTCCTCCTCGCGACCGGGTTCGCGGAGGTGGACGTGCATGTCGATGAGGCCCGGCGTGACCACCAGTCCGGTGGCGTCGATCGTCTCATCGGCCTTGCCGATCGGCTGCGTGCCGGCATGGCCGATCGACACCACCAGCCCGTCGCGCACGAGCACGTCGTCGACGCGGTCGATGCCCTGCGAGGGATCGACTACCCGGCCGCCGCGGATCAGCAGCGTTCCCATCAGAAGCCTCCCCGGGTCGGAATCGCCGCCGGCACCGCGTCGGCGGCGCGGGGCCCGCAGGTCAGCCAGAGCACGCCCATGCGCACCGCGAGACCGTTGGCCACCTGGTCGAGGATCAGCGACTGCGGGCAGTCGGCCACCTCCGCACTCACCTCCACGCCCCGGTTGATCGGCCCCGGCGCCAGGATGAGGAGGTCTTTCTTGGCCCGCTTGAGCCGCTCACGCGTCATGGCGTAGAGGTGCGCGTATTCGCGGACGGAGGGGAACGGCCGGGTGTTCTGCCGCTCGAACTGGATGCGCAGAAGGTTGAGCACGTCGCAGCGCGGCACGATCGCATCGAGGTCGTGCGACACCTCCACGCCCAGTTCCCGCCAGCGGTCGGAGACGAGCGTGGGCGGCCCGCAGACGATCACGCGGGCCCCGAGCTTCACCAACCCCCAGAGGTTCGACCGGGCCGTGCGGCTGTGGGCGATGTCCCCCACCAGGCCCACGGTCACGCCCTGCAGGTCGCCGAGCCGCTCGCGGATCGAGAAGATGTCGAGCAGGCCCTGCGTGGGATGCTCGTGCGGTCCGTCACCCGCGTTGATCACGCCCACCGAGAGGTGCTGGGCGAGCAGGTGCGGCGTGCCGGGCGTGCCGTGCCGCACCACCACCGCGTCGATGCCCATGGCTTCCAGGTTCCGCGCAGTGTCGATGAACGACTCCCCCTTGGAGAGGCTGCTGGAGGACGCGGAGAAATCGACGACGTCCGCGCCGAGCCGGCGCGCCGCCAGTGCGAAGCTCGTCTTCGTCCGCGTGGAGTTCTCGAAGAACAGCGTCACCACCGTGGTGCCCGTGAGCACGGCGAGTTTGCGACGACAGCCGCCGGTGGCCTCCTTGAAGAGCGTCGCCGTGTCGAGCAACAGACGGATCTCGTCGGGGGTGAGGCGCTCCAGGTCGAGCAGGTGACGGTGCGTCCACTGCGACGGCACCGCCTGCTGATCGAACGTGGGACTGCTCATGGGAGGGGGTCGCCTGCCGGAAAAACCCTGAAGATCGGCCACGGATTCTAACAGACCTGCGCAGTTTGCCACGATCTGGATGCCGGCCGTGGCTGGCCTTGCCCGCCAAACCCGGCCCGCTCTACCTTCCTCGGACGGCCGCAATCCTGCCGCCATCCCGCAGCGACACAGTTCATGGCATTCCTGCACACCTCGCGCCCGCCGGTTCTCGCTCCGTGGCTCCTGCTTGTCGGTTTCTTCCCGCTGGCCTGTGGCACGGGTTGCACCTCGGCGCTCAGCACCACCTACCTGCGAGACACGCTCTGGGATTCGGCCGACCACGCCGCCGAGTCCGCGGTTGTGGCGGAAGCCGACGAAGACGCGACTGCCCCCGCCGCGGCGGCCGAAGCCGATGGGGAACGCCGACAGGCGGCGGTCGAGGAGGCGGAAAACCGGCTGGCCAGACTGGGCACGCTCGACGAGGCCACGCGAGCGTCTCTCGTCGACACGCTGCACCGTACGCAGCAGGAAGACTGGCCGGCTGTCATCGAGGCGTTCGCGAGTTCGCTCGAGGCGAGCGCCACCCTGCCGCACGTCGTCGCCAAAGCGGATCTCGACCAGGCGGCTCCGGCGGCGATCGGCACCGCCGCACCTGCCGGCGCCGCTGCCGCCACCGTCGCCAGCGGTTCCGCCGTTGCCGGACTCGAGCCAACCGCAGCCGCCGCGACGCTCCCGGAAGCACCAGCCGCACCCCAGGTGCCCGAGCCGGAACCCCCCGCTGCTCCCGCCCCGCGGCCGCTCGCCGTGCAGAACGCCTGCTTCGCCTCGCGCGTCCAGGGCTGGGGCCTCGTGGAGCGGTTCCCGACCGATCGCTTTCGGCCTGGCCAGGAGGTGATCGTGTACTTCGAGCTCGATAATCTCTCGTCCGAAGCGGCGCCTGCCGGACACACGACCTGCATCGACGCCGAACTGCGGCTCATGGCCGCCGACGGCACGCTCGTCAAGGCGTGGAGTTTCGAACCGATCGCCGAAACCTGCCGTCTGCCGCGGCACGACTACTTCGCCCGCTACGTGGTGACGATTCCGGCAGCCGCCCCCGTGGGCGACGGGCGGCTGGAACTGGTCGTCACCGACGCACTGGCGGGCAACTCCGCCACAGCCGCCGTGCCACTGGAAATCACCGCGGCCGAGTGACGCTGCTCAGGGCTGCGGCAGAGGTGCGATGGGCGGCTCGTCGGGGAACTGCCGCGGCGGCCCCGCGGCGGGATCGGCCGGCAGCGGCACGTTCTCCGCACCGGCAGGCGGGAAGCCCTCCAGGTCACCCTCCACGATCGGGCCGCCGGCGGCATCCGGGGCCGGCGGAAACTCTTCCTCCTGCAGCAGGCTGGCGATCGTCACGGCCCCGGTCCAGCGGTCGGCCTGCGATTCGACGAACGCCAGTTCCGTCTCCGTGAGGATGCGCTGCGCCTGCAGCAGACTCAGGAACGTCACCTCGCCCCGCGCGTAGAGTCGCTGCGTGATCTGCAGCGTCTCGCGGGCCTTGGGCAGGATGTAGCGTTCGTACCAAGCCACAAGCCGCTGCGAGGTGCGGTAGCCGGCGATGGCCTGGGCCGCCTGCGTCGCCAGATCGAGTTCTGTGTTCCGCAGCACTGCCCGCGAGGTGGCGATGTCGGCACGGGCGGAGCGGATGTTGCCCTGGTTGCGGTCGAACAGCGGCACCGCCGCCATCACCTGCACAAGTCCCTGGTCCATGGCGGGGATGCCGACCTGCCGCTGGTAACCGCCCATCACGTTGATGTTCGGAATCGGCTGCACGACGGACCGCTCCAGCGCCCACTGCGCGCGGGCGACATCGGCCTCGGCGGCCCGTGGCAGCGAGTTGGCCCTCACGATGGCCTCCTGCAACTGCTTGAGGTCGTAGTTCGGCAGCCGCTGGAACAGGTCGCCCTCGATCGTGCCCACGTCGGCCCGCGGCAGGCCCACGGCCGCGGCCAACTGCCGCCGCCCGGTTTCGATGAACACGGTGGCGTTGATGAGGCGCACCTCGGCCCGATCGCGCTCGATGCTCCAGAACAGCACGTCGGCCTTCGTCCCCTCTCCTGCTTCGGCAAGTTGCGAGCCGATCTCGTACGACCGCTTGGAGATGTCGAGCAGCAGGCGGTAGATCTCCAGCCGTCGCTGCGACACGAGCAGGGCGTAGAAGTTCTGACGCACCTGCGCCAGCACGTCGTAGCGGGTACGGACCAGTTCATATTCAGCCTTTTGCACCTCCCGGAGGGCGGCCTGCTGGGCGAGCCGGAGCTTGCCGGCCGTGACGAGATCCTGGGCGACGGTGCCGCTCCACTGGCTTTGATCGCCGGCGATCTGCGGCGAGAAGCCGGCCATGACCGGGTTGGGGTAGAGCCGGGCCTGCACCGCTTTGCCGCGGGCCGCCTCCACGGCCGCCGCCGCCGCCCGCAGTTTCGGATGGCTGCGCTCGGCCAGGGCCACGAACTCGGCGAGCGTGCGCGGCGTGGGTCCGACGGGCACGACGCCCTCGTCCGCTGCCGCTGCCAGCGGCATCCGGGGAGCGTCGACCCGGAGGGCCGGTGACGACTGCGGCCACTCGTCGGCACGACAGCGGCCGCCCGGCGGACCGACCGCAAAGTTCATACTCAACGCCGCGAGCAGCGTCGCCACGAGGGCGCCGGAGATGCGTTGCTGGCCTGTCTGCATGCGCGTCAGCACCTTTCGTCCGCCCGGGATACAACCCTTTTCTTCGGCACTTCTTCCGCAGGCGCTCCAGCCGGTGCGAGCGGGAAAATCACCGCCCGGGGGCGGAGTCGCGGCCCCTGGGGGGGGCTGCGGGGGCCTGGCAAGACCACGGCCAAGTGTCCGCCGCACGATCCCCCACGAAACCCGCCCCACGGACCGCGGCCGCGGCCCGCCGCGTCCGCCTGGGGATAGAGTGTCGCGACGCGTGCAGGACGTGGCGTCTTTTCCCCGATCCGCGAGGATTCCGGCCGGAGAGACGAGCCATGCAGACCACTCCCCAGGTGTCGTTCGACGACCTGCCCATCGACGATGCGGTGCGGGATTCCGCGCTCGACCACATCGAGCAGTTGGAGCGGCTTTCCGACCGCATCACCGGCTGCCACGTCGTCATCGCACAGCCCCACCGCCATCACCGCGAGGGCCGGCTGTACTCGATTCGCATCGACCTGGTGGTGCCGGGCGCCGAAATCGTCGTCAACCGCGACCATCACCTCGACCACGCCCACGAGGACGTCTACGTCGCGCTGCGGGACTCGTTCCTGGCGGCGCGACGACGGCTGGAGGATCACGTGCGGCGCCTGCGTGGCACCGAGAAAGCGCACGCCGCGCGCAGCCGTGGCCGGATCTCGAAGCTGTTCCCGCTGCACGGCTACGGCTTCATCGAGACGCCCGACGGCCGCGAGGTCTACTTCCATCGCCACGCGATCTCCGATCACGACTTCCGGCTGGCCGACGTGGGCGCGCCGGTGTTCTTCTGCGAGGAGGACGGAGACGAGGGGCCCCAGGCCTCCGCCGTGCACCTCGTCCGGCCTCACGGCGCGGCCACCCGCTACGCCGACCACGCTCCCCGGGAGGAGTCCTGATGACGCTCGTCAACGCCGTCGAAACGTTCGACGTAATGGTGCCGGCCGCCGGCCGGCGGGGGGAGACGATCGAGCTTCCCGGCCGGCTCTGCCTGCCCGCCCCGCCCACGGCGCTCGTGCTGTTCGCACATGGCAGCGGGTCGAGCCGCAGTAGCCCGCGAAACGCGCAGGTGGCGGCGGTGCTCCACGAGTCGTGGATCGGCACGCTGCTCTTCGATCTGCTCACCGCCCAGGAGGCCACCGACCGCGTCAACGTGTTCGACGTGCCGCTGTTGGCGGAGCGGCTGCTGGCCGCGGTGCGGTTCGTCGCCGAGTTGGAACTGACGCGACATCTGCCGCTCGGACTGTTCGGGGCCAGCACTGGCGCGGCCGCGGCGCTGGTGGCGGCCACCCGCGAACCGCGCGTGCGGGCGGTCGTTTCCCGCGGCGGCCGGCCCGATCTGGCCGGTCCCAGGCTGCGGGCCGTCACCACGCCCACCCTGCTCGTGGTGGGTGGCGACGACACCGACGTGCTGGCCCTCAACAGCAAGGCCCTGGCCATGCTGGAGGGTGAGAAACAACTGGCCGTTGTGCCCGGGGCCACGCATCTCTTCGAGGAACCGGGCACCCTCGAAGAAGCGGCCCGGCTGGCTGCCGAATGGTTCGCCCGTTACCTGCACGACTGAGGATCCTGCCATGACACGACCGTTGTTCACCGACCGGGCCGAGGCCGGATGGATGCTCGTGGAACGATTGCGGGCCGCCGGACTGGCGGCGTCGCGGCGCGCCGCGGCCGACAGGCTGCTGGTGCTGGCGATCCCGCGCGGCGGCGTGGAGATCGGCGCGGTCTTGGCGCGGGGGCTGGGGGCCGACCTCGACGTGGTGTTGTCGCGGAAACTCCGCGCCCCGCGACAGCCCGAACTGGCCCTGGGCGCCGTGGCTGAGGACGGCCACGTGTACCTCAACCACTTCGCCAGCGCCATGACCGACGCCGGCGACGCCTTCATCGAGGCCGAACGGACGCGGCAGATGGCGGAGATCTCCCGCCGGCGGGAGATGTATCGTGCGGTCCGTCCGCAGGTCCCGGTGGCCGGGAGGACCGTGATCATCACCGACGACGGCATCGCCACGGGGGCCACCATGATCGCCGCGCTGCACACCGTCCGCGCGGGCGGCGCGCGGGAGATCGTCGTGGCGGTGCCGGTCGCCTCGCCCGACCGGCTTGACGCCATCCGCGCTTCGTGTGATCGCGTGGTCTGTCTGCACGAGCCGGCCGCCTTCTGGGCCATCGGCCAGTTCTACCGCGACTTCGAACAGGTCGAGGACGAACGCGTCGTGGAACTGCTACGCGACTACGGCATGCCGGCCACGAAGTGGGAGCACGCCGTAGCCGGCCCCGCGTAGGCCGGGCCGGATTGCCGCCGTGGCCGGTCAGCCCTTGATCACCCCCAGCGGGCGAAGCCGAGCCACCTTCAACGACAGGCCAGCCCGGTGCACCACGTCGACCACCACGTCCACGTCCTTGTAGGCCTGCGGCTGTTCCTCGGCGAGTCCCTCGCGGCTCCGTGACCTCGCGATCACGCCGCCGCGCTCCAGTTCGGCGCCGATGTTGCGCCCCCGGGCCGCCTTCGTGGCCGCCGTGCGGCTCATGCAGCGGCCCGCCCCGTGGCAGGTGGTGCCGAACGACCGCTGCAGCGACCGCGGTCCCCCCACCATCACCCAGCTGGCCCGGCCCATGTCGCCAGGAATGATCACCGGCTGCCCCGTGTCGCGATAGCGCACGGGAATCTGCGGATGCCCCGCCGGAAACGCCCGCGTCGCACCCTTGCGATGCACGCACAGTTCGCGGGCGGTTCCCTGCACCTCGTGCGTCTCCACCTTGGCGATGTTGTGGGCCACGTCGTAGAGGAGCGTCATGCCCAACGATTCCCAGGACCGGCCCAGGACGCGGGCAAACACCTCGCGGACCTGCCACATGAGCAGTTGCCGGTTGCAGAAGGCGTAGTTGGCCGCGGCCCGCATGGCCCCCAGGTAGTGCCGGCCCTCGGGGCTCTCCACCGGCGCGCAGACGAGTTGCCGGTCGGGGAGCGACAGGCCGTACTTCGCCGGTGCGTCGCGCAGCGACCGGAGCGCATCCTCGCACACCTGGTAACCGAGGCCCCTCGACCCGGAGTGGATGAGGACGCAAACCTGCCCCTCGCGCAGACCGAAAGCCGCGGCCGCCTGCGGGTCTTCGACGCGGTCCACCACCTGCACCTCGATGAAGTGGTTTCCGGCCCCCACCGTTCCGCACTGGTCGGCTCCCCGCGCCAGCGCCCGGTCGCTGACGGAGCCCGGCACCGCATCGGCGATGCAGCCCTCGGCCTCGGTGCAGGACACGTCATCGGCCGTGGCCAGGCCGAGGTCATGCAGATAGGGCACGCCGCGCTGCATGAGCAACCGCAGGTCGTCCGCCGGGAACACGTGACGCCCTCCCTGTCCCACGCCCACGGGGACGTCACGCAGCAACTGCTCGATCAAGGGCACGAGCAGCGGACGCACATCCTCGAGATCGAGGTCGGTGCGCATCAACCGCACGCCGCAGTTGATGTCGTAGCCCACGCCGCCCGGCGACACCACGCCGCCCGCGGCCGGGTCGGTGGCCGCCACGCCCCCGATGCAGAACCCGTAGCCCCAGTGAATATCAGGCATGGCCAGGCTGGCCCGCTGGATTCCGGGCAGGCAGGCCACGTCGGCCACCTGCTCCGGCGCCCTGTCGCTGCGCAGCTGCGGCAGCAGCCGCTCGTCGGCGAAGATCACCCCATCGACGCGCATGTCGGGCCTGTAGGATCGTGGGATCCGCCAGGTGCAGTCGTCGATGCGTTCCAACGGCCCGCTGAAACCGCGGTCGCGGGGTGTGTTCGCCGCTGCGGCCATGTCATGTGTCCTCGTCTGTGCCAGGACACCATCATAGAAGTCCGCATCCCGCGTCGTCCCCGACGGGAGAGGAGTTCGGCCGGACCGCGGCGGACACCCGCGCCGCGTCCCTGGCGGATGGGTCAGATGTCGACGATGAATCGGGCCTCCCAGCCGTCCGCCGTCGGCTGCACGGCGAGGTCATGCTGCGTCACCGCCTTCACCTCGTGGGCCAGCGAGTGTCGCGCCGGATCATAGCGCTCGCCGCGGGCAGTGGCCTCGAGGCCGGACTCGCTCACCGCCACCTCGAAGTCACGAAACAGCATGCGACGCACCTCGAAGGCGGCATGCACCTCGGCCACCCAGTCGAGCAGCAGCCAGGCGGGATCAGCGCCGGCCACGGCGAAGTGTTCCTCGACCGTGGGCTCGATACGCCCTGGGTCGGTCGCGATCACGGCCGTCAGCCCACGGGCGGCGTCGACGAGCAGCGACTCGAGTGTCGCCGCGCGGACGTGAATTCCCAGGTCGGCGGTGTGCTCGAACATCTCGTACATGGAAGGACGCTGCTATCGGGGCTCCGCGGGCATCCTATGCAACCCACGGTTCCGGGGCGTCGGCTCCGGCATGAGCGCCGGCCACAAACCGCGGCCCGACGTTCCTGCGGCCGCGATTTCCAATGGCCGGCTGGGCTGCCGCCTGCTACCCTCGCCGCCCCTGCGAAAGGGTTCGCCATGCGATTCATCCGCCTGCCCGCACAGATTCCAAGCCCCTGCTGCCTGGTCGCCCTGGCTGCCGCAGCGCTCCTCGCAGGCGGTTGCGGCACGACCCGCTGGAGCGATACGAAGCGCACCGCCACCGAGCAGTTGCTCGTCTCTGACGCGGTGGAACGCGCCGTGATGCGGATCGACATGCGTCCGCTCGCCGGCATGGACGTGTTCCTCGACGCCGCGTTCATGGACGACGTCGCCGACGGAAAGTACCTGACCAGCGCCCTGCGGCACCAACTTCTCGCTTCGGATTGCCGTCTGATCGAGAAACGCGAGGACGCCGACGTGATCGTGGAGGCCCGGGCGGGTGCCGTGGGCACCGACCGCAATGACCTGCTCCTCGGTGTGCCCGCCACGAGCGTGTCGATCGCCGGCAACGGCACATCCCTGCCGGAGATGGCGCTCGCCAAGCGGACCGACCAGCGGGCGGTGGCCAAGGTGAGCCTGTTTGCCTACGAGCGGGCCACGGGCAGACCGGTCTGGCAGAGCGGCTTTCAGAACGTAGCCAGCCACACGCGCGACCGCTGGATGTTCGGCACCGGACCGTTTCAGGATGGCGACATCTATGAAGACCGTGTGGAGTTCGCCGGCCGGCAGATCCGCAAGCAGCGCCGAGACTCGAAGGATGCCGGCGACGTGCCCGCCAAGACGCAGGCCGTCGATCTGAGCCGGCCCCGGGTGTTCGCCACGCTGCCCGCCCCTGCTTCGCCGGACGAAGATCGGCTGATCACGGCCGACGTCGGCAGCAGCGACATGCCGCTGGTGCGCTGAAGGCCCCGGCGGCTCATCCCGCGTCCAACCAGCGGGCCAGCGGAGCGTCGGCGGGCAGGCCGAGGATCTCCCGCAGCGCGGCCAATTCGGCGGCCGCCAGGGGCACGAACACGACCGGGTCCTGCACGAGTTCCGCATCGACGAGTCGATAACCCGACACCTTCGTGCCGTCCACGATCGGCGCCCGGCCGTAGCCGTACATCATGTTGTCGACGTTTTCGAAGAAGTCGCGCAAGGTCACCTGTCGCGGCCGCGGCCGGCGGATGAAGTAGAGTTCGATCACGTCCTTCCAGAAGTGCGGCACGAACTTGGCGCCCACGTCGGCGTGGCCCACGCAGTTGCGGTTCGTGCCGGCCACGCAGGCCGGCAGCGACGCGAGTTCCAGGCCTTGGTCGCGGCAACGCGTGGTGATGCCCTCGCAGAGATTGATGAGAAAGTCGGCGCTGAAGCAGTCGTCGCAGATGAGGACGGTGCGGCCCAGGTCGACGGTCGCCGGCGAAGCCCCGCCCGGCGCTCCCCGCACCGTCGCGCCGGCGATGAGGGCGTCGGCGAGCCGCTCGAAACGGATGTGATAGCTCTGGATTTCGGTGGGCAGGCCATGGCCGAGCACCACGACCGTCAGCGGCGCCGCGTCGGCCACGGCGGTGCGGACCGCGGCCAGGAAGGCGTCGGCCACGGTGTCGAGCGTCTCGCCATCCTCGTCCTTCTTGAAGATGGTGGTGGTGCCGCCGTAGGCGCCGACGATGGCCGTGATCTCACGGGGCTCGAGCCCCCGGTCGGGATCGAGCAGGCCGATCACGGTTCTCCCGGGTGCGAGCACGGGGGTGCCGGCGGCTGCAGTGCGGGTCTGATCGATGAAGCCGGCCAGCGCCGCCAGGGCGGTGATCCGGTCCGCGGGCGTCATCGAGGTGAGGCGGTCGGCATGCTGCACGGCCAGGTGGTGAAGGGCGGGTTCGATCTGCCGCCAGTGCCTGGCATCAACGGGACGCTTGTCGAGGACGAGCGGTGCGATCTCCTTCTGGAACGCGGCGAAGTCGGTCGGGATCGAGGTGCCGGATGAATCGGCACCCGGGCACGGCGACTGACAGACGGCCAGGAACGCGGCCACGAACGGTGCGGCCGCGGAGGCGGCACGGCAGGTGCGAGAAGAAGGTCTGGGCATCGTGCGGAGACTCCTGAAGGACGGACTGCGGGCGGCGGCGACCGTCGCGATTGTACGGGTGCCGCCCGGCCGGCCACGACGGCCGGGGAGTTGACAGTCGCCCCGCCGATGAATAGTGTACATGTGTTCATTCCTTACCCGCGGCCCGCACCGGACGGAGGCAGGCGATGATGACGCTCGATGTGGTGGCCGGGCTGGCGGAAACGGCGATCGAAAGCGGCGGTCAGTTGCAGCGCCGCGAGTCAGCCAGGGAGGTCGTGCCGAGCGGATTCCGCCCGCTCGACGCCCTCCTGCCCGCCGGCGGCATGCGGCGTGGCAGCCTCGTCGAATGGATCACCGGCGACGGCGATGCCACGGGCAGCGGGGCGGTGACGCTGGCGTTCGCGGTCGCCTGCCGGTTGGCGGCCCCGGCCACGCAGCACGATGGCCAGCGTGGCCAGGGCGCGATCGTGGTGGTCGATCGTGCCGGATGGTTCCATCCGCCGGCGGTGCTGCCGTGGCTGGACGGGCGGCAACTGGTCGTGGCTCGGCCCTCGCGGGACGAGGATGAAATATGGGCAATCGACCAGTCGCTGCGCAGCCGCGGCGTGGCCGCCGTGCTGGCCTGGCCACGGGCGGCGGCCTGGGGCCAGGCCGCCACTCCGTCTCACCGACCGCGGTCACCACGGCACTGGACGACCGCCATGCGCCGCTGGCAGCTGGCGGCCCGCACGAGCGGCGCCGTGGGATTGCTCGTGCGGCCCCATGCGGCACGAGGCGAGCCTTCATGGGCTGAGGCGCGGATCTCGGTCGCGCCGCTGCCGGGCGGCACACTCCTCGAACTCCCCCTGCGGCTCGTGGCCGCCGGCGGCGCCTGGTCCGGCGCCGACCCCGATGCGGAACGCTGGTCGGAAATCTCGATCGATCTGGCCCGGGGTGTCGAGGGATCACCGCGGGCCACTGTCGGCCTGCGTGTCACCAGCCCCACCCGGACAGACGACGGCGGGGCATTGCGGGCGTTCGCGACAGGAGTTTCGGCGTGCCGCGCTTCATGACGATCTGGCTGCCGCGCTGGCCTGTGCAGCGCCGGCTGCTCGACAGGCCCGAATTGCGGAAGGTGCCCACGTTCGTCTGTCGGCGCGAACGGCGCGGCATGATGACGGTGGTGTCGTGGGCCTGGCCACAGCCGCCGCGGTCGGGCACCGCACCGACCGCCGTGCGTATCGCTCCCGGCATGTCGCTGGCCGAGGCGATGGCGGTGCTGGCGGCCGCTCATGGTTCCCGTGCCTGCCACAGCGCCGAAGTCGATCATGATGATCCGGCCGCCGATCTGGCCGCGCTCGAAAAGCTGGCGCGATGGTGCCGCCGGTTCTCGCCGACAGCCGGCGTCGAGCAGGCTGCCAATGGTTCGATGCCGGAGTGCATCCACGTGGACGTCACCGGCACGGCCGGTTTCTTCGGCGGGGAGGCGGCGATCGCCCGCACGGCCACATGGACACTCGCGGCCCGCGGCCTGCATGCCCGGGCCGCGGTCGCCGACACCTGTGCTGCGGCCTGGGCCGCGGCACACCACACCGACCTCGCACCGCACGGCCCGGCCCCCGACGCACAGGCCCCGCGGCAGTGCCGCCGCTGGGCTGTCGTGCCGCCGGGAGCGCAGCGGTTCGCGGTGGGGGCGGCCGCCGTGTTGTCCGGCCTGCCCGTGGCCGCCCTGCGGCTCGATGTCACCACGATCGGCATGCTCCGCGAGGTGGGCATCGACACGATCGGCGGGGTGCTGCGGCTCTCGGCGAAGAGCCTAGCGTCGCGGTTTCCACCGCTGCTCTCGCGTCGGCTCGCGGAATTCGCCGGCACGCTGGCTGAACCGCTCATCGGACCGCGTGGGGACGAATTGCCACAGGCATGCCGGTCGTTCGACTCCCCCGTGGCGGCCGCCGATGCCAGTGAGGATGCGCTCATGGCGGTGGTGGAGGAATTGCTGGCGGCGTGTCTCTCGCCGCTGGCCGCAAGCGGCCGGGGCGTGCTGACGCTGCAGGTGCGGCTGGAGCATGCCGGGGGAGGCGGCGGCGCAGGCCGCGCGCCGAACGTGATCGACGTGGGCCTGTTCCAACCCAGCGGATCCGTCCGCCATCTCGCGGAACTCGTGCGGCTGCGGCTGGGACGCACGCGACCTCCCGACTGGATCGACGGCATCGCGGTCGAGGTGGTGGCCGCCGGCAGCGTCACCTGCCGGCAGCGCCTCCTGTTCGCGGCCAGCGGCGGCGCGGAGCATGACGATCAGGCCACGGTTTCCGCCCTCGAGACCGGCCTGCTGCTCGACCGTCTCTCGGGCCGGCTCGGCAGGGCCGCGGTGTTCATGCCCCGGGCGGTGGCCGACCCGCAGCCCGAGCATGCCTGGATCGCCGCGCCGCCCACGGCAACCGCGCCCGTCAACACGCAGGCCCGTCGCAGCGTACACAGCCGCCGCGATGACGCGCTGCCGCAGCGGATGCCGGCCGGACGCCGGCCGATCTGGATGGCACCACGGCCGCTGCGGCTGACCGCGGGTGCGGGCCTCGTGGCCGTGGCACCCGACGGGCCACCGGTGCAGTTCCGGCTCGGCGACCGGCTGCACCGCATCGTCACAGCCCGTGGCCCGGAGCGCATCGAGACGGCCTGGTGGCGCGGCCCGACCGTGCGCCGCGACTACTACGTGGTGGAAACCGACTCGGGGGCCCGCTTCTGGCTGTTTCGTCGGCTGCGTGACGGGGACTGGTTTCTGCACGGTGCGTTCGCCTGAAACGGAGGGTTGGCGATGAAGGAGCCGCGGTACGCCGAACTGCACTGCACGAGCAACTTCTCGTTCCTGCAAGGGGCGTCGCACCCCGAGGAGCTCGTCGGCCGGGCGGCTGCGCTTGGCTACGAGGCCCTGGCGATCACCGACCGCGGCACGCTTGCAGGCATCGTGCGGGCCCACGCGGCGGCCAGGCAGGCGGGCATCGCGCTGGTCGTGGGGGCGCAGTTCGAGCCCTGCGACGCCGCGCCACTGGTCGTCTGGGCTGCCGACCGCACGGGCTATGCGAACCTGTGCAAGCTGCTGACGCGAGGATGCGCCCGCGGTGCGGAGTCGGGGGGCGGCTGCATCGTTTCATACGACGACGTGGCGGCCCATGCGGCCGGCCTACTGGCGGGCCTGCCGCTGGCTGCGGTCCTGGGCTCGGCACCGGCCGACGACGGGTCGCCGCACGCGGCCGCCGCGGAAATCGCACGCTGGCACGACGCATTCGGCGACCGGCTCTGGGCGCTGGCGGAGGTGGCGCTCGAAGGAGACGACGAGAGCCGGCTGGCGTGGTTCGACCGCCTGGCCCGCCAGGCCGAAGTGCCGGTGGCGGCGGCGGGGGACGTGCGCTACCACGAGCGGTCGCGGCTGCCACTCTTCGACGTCCTCGCCGCCGTGCGGCACGGCAGCACCGTCGACGCGATCCGCGGCCGGCTGCTGGCCAACGGCGAGCGGCACCTGCACGAACGGCGCCGGATCGCCGAGCGGTTCAGCGTGCTGCCCGGCGCCGTGGAGCGATCCGCCGAGATCGCCGGCCGCTGCCGGTTCTCGCTCGACGAACTGAAATACGAATACCCCGACGCGATCGTGCCCCCCGGCCGCACGGCGGCGGAGCATCTCGCCGCATTGGCCTGGCGGGGCGCGGCGAAGCGGTATCCGCAGGGCGTGCCCGACAAGGTCCGCGACCTCGTGGCGCACGAGTTGACCCTGATCGCCGAACTGGGCTACGAGGCCTACTTCCTCACCGTGTTCGACATCGTGAGGTTCGCCCGGCGCCGCGGCATCCTCTGCCAGGGGCGGGGCTCGGCCGCCAACTCCGCCGTCTGCTACTGCCTCGGCATCACATCGGTCGATCCGGCGCGGATGAACGTGCTCTTCGAACGGTTCGTGAGTCGGGAGCGGTGCGAGGCTCCCGACATCGACGTCGACTTCGAGCATCGGCGCCGCGAGGAGGTGATCCAGTACATCTACGAGACCTACGGCCGCTCCCGGGCGGCGCTCACGGCCGAGGTGATCCGCTACCGCCTGCGGTCGGCCGTCCGCGACGTGACCAAGTCGCTGGGCTTCTCGCTCGACCGCGTGGACGCCATCGCCGCCGTGATCGACGTGGGGGACGGCGTTGAGGATCTGCCGACGAGACTGGCCGAGGCGGGGCTGGCCCCGGCGAGCGACGCCTGCACGAGGCTCGTGACGCTCGTCGGCCAGCTCGTCGGCTTTCCACGTCACCTGGGACAGCACGTGGGGGGCATGGTGATGACCCGCGGCGACCTCTGCGATCTCGTGCCCATCCAGCCGGCGTCGATGCCGGGCCGGACTGTTGTGCAGTGGGATAAGAACGACCTCGATGAACTGGGCATCCTCAAGGTCGACTGCCTGGCGCTGGGGATGCTGACGGCGATCCGCCGGGCATTCGACCTGGTGGCGGCGGCGGGCGGACCGCGGCTCACGCTGGCCACGGTTCCCGCCGAGGATCCGGCCGTCTACGAGATGATCTCACGGGCCGACACGGTGGGCGTGTTCCAGATCGAGAGCCGGGCACAGATGAGCATGCTGCCCAGGCTCAAGCCGCGCTGCTTCTACGATCTCGTCATCGAGGTGGCGATCGTGCGGCCGGGGCCGATCCAGGGAGACATGGTGCATCCCTACCTGCGGCGACGGGCAGGCGAGGAGTCCATCACGTACCCCAACGACGCCATCCGCGAGGTGCTGGAAAAGACGCTCGGTGTGCCGCTCTTCCAGGAGCAGGCGATGCGGTTGGCGGTGGTGGCGGCCGGCTTCACGCCCGGCGAGGCCGACCAACTGCGGCGCGCGATGGGCGCCTGGCGGCGGCCGGGAGTGATCGACGAGTTTCACCGCAGGCTCGTCGAAGGCATGCTCTCGCGCGGGCTGTCCCGGGAATTCGCCGAGCAGGTGTTCGCGCAGATCCGCGGCTTCGGGGAGTACGGATTTCCGGAGTCGCATGCGGCGAGTTTCGCGCTGCTCGTGTATGTGTCGGCATGGCTGAAATGCCACCACCCGGCGGCATTCACGGCGGCGCTCCTGGGCAGCCAGCCGATGGGCTTCTACGCCCCCGCGCAACTCGTGCGCGACGCCCGGGCCCACGGCGTCAGGGTGCTGCCGGCCGACGTGAACGCGAGCCACTGGCACGCCACGCTGGAGGTGGAGAGTGGCCCGCGCGCCGCGCGGGCCCCGCAACCGGCGATCCGGCTCGGGCTGGAGCAGGTGTACGGCCTGGGCGAGGACGCAGCCGCCCACATCGAGACCGCCCGTCGCGACGGCCCGTTCCGCCTGCCGCGTGATTTGGCCCGGCGTGCCGGCCTCGACCGCGAATCGCTCCTGCATCTGGCTCGCGCCGGTGCACTGGCGTCGCTCGGGCTCGACCGCCGCCGCGCCGTCTGGGAGGCGATGCAATGCCAGGAACGCACGGGCGGCCGTCCGCTCCTGGAAGGGATTGCCGAGGATGACGACGGCGACGGCGAGCTGCTGCCGGCGACGACGCCCCACGAGGAGGTGATTGCCGACTACCGCACCGGCGGCCTCTCGCTCGCGGCCCATCCGCTCGAATTCGCGCGCGAGCGACTCGCGGCCCACGGTGTGGATGCGATCGCCGCGGCCACGGCGGCTCCCGAGGGCCGCCGTGTGCGGGTGGCCGGCATCGTGCTCACGCGGCAGCGACCCGCCACGGCCAAGGGAATGATCTTTCTCACGCTCGAGGACGAGACCGGCGCCGCCAACGTCGTCGTGCGGCCCGATGTCTGGGAGCGCGCCGAGTCTGCCACCCGCCGCGCCGCGGTGCTCCTCGTGCAGGGCCGCATCCAGCGGCGTGGGGCGGTCGTACACGTGCTGGCGACGGGGCTGGAGGCGGGGGTGCCAGGCCGCCCCGGATCATCGTCCGCCGGCACCGTTCCCTGCCCTTCTCTGGCATCACTGCCGCGCATGTCTCGCGATTTCTGTTGATACGCGGCACGAGCCCTCCATGGCCTCGTGCCGCTTGGCAGCCCTCCGGCTGCAGTGAGGCCGCCATCCAGGCGGCCGGTCTCCTCACCTGCATCCCCATCAACCACGAGCCCTCCATGGCCTCGTGCCGCTTGGCAGCCCTCCGGCTGCAGTGAGGCCGCCATCCAGGCGGCCGGTCTCCTCACCTGCATCCCCATCAACCACGAGCCCTCCATGGCCTCGTGCCGGCGCCACACGCCAGCCCCTTGGACGCCGACAGACGACTCCGTAGAACATCCGCATGACCGCCTCCGCCCCCGTCGTCCACACCGACCTGCCCCTGGGTCCACCCCTCCGCGGCAAGGTACGTGACTGCTACCGGTTCGAGTCGCAATTGTTCGGCGACGTGATGCTGATCGTGAGCACCGACCGGATCAGTGCCTTCGACTGGATCCTGCCCACGCCGATCCCCGACAAGGGCAAGGTGCTCACCGCGATCTCACGGTTCTGGTTCGACCTGCTGTCACGGGGAGCGCGGCCCGTCGCGCACCACCTGCTCACGACCGACGTCGACGCGATGGGGCTACCGGCCGGCATCGACCTCACCCCGCTCCGTGGCCGCACGATGCTCGTGCGCCGCGCGGAGGTGATCCCCTTCGAGTGCGTCGTCCGCGGTTGGCTGGCCGGCTCGGGCCTGTCCGAATACCGACGCTCTGGCACCGTGTGCGGCGTGCCACTGCCCGCCGGCATCGCCGCCGGCGGCCGGCTGCCGGAACCGATCTTCACCCCGGCCACGAAGGCCGAGAGCGGCCACGATGAAAACGTGTCCTTCGACGTGATGGCCGCCCGGATCGGCGCCGATCTCGCCGCGACGCTCCGCGACAAGAGCGTCGACGTCTACGATCGCGGCACGGAGCACGCGGCCGGCCACGGCATCGTGGTCGCCGACACGAAGTTCGAGTGGGGCCGCACGGCCTCCGGTGAACTGCTGCTCGTCGACGAGGTGCTCACGCCGGACAGTTCACGATTCTGGCCGGCCGCGGCCGCCGGCACCGGCAGCGTCCCCGATTCATTCGACAAGCAGTTCGTCCGCGACTGGCTGGAGGCGAGCGGCTGGGACAAGTCGAGCCCCCCGCCGCCACTGCCCGCCGATGTGGTGGACCGCACCCGCGACAAATACCTGGAAGCCTGTCGCCTGATCACGGGCTGCCTGCCGAACGACACGCCCTGAAGCTCGAGACAGACCGCACCAGGGCGGTCGCCGGGGCTCGCGCGTCGAATCCGGGCCGGGTTTCGCTGGGGGTTTCGCTCTAGGGTGGTCCCGGCGGCCGAACTAGAATCGAATCATTCGCCCGCCCTCATCCGCTTCCGACGGACCCGCCCCCATGCTCCGCTACTGGACCGCCGGTGAATCGCACGGCCCCGCGCTCGTGGCCCTGATTGACGGATTTCCGGCCGGATTGGCAGTCGACGTGGCCGCGATCGACGCTGAGTTACGGCGGCGACAGGGAGGGTATGGCCGCGGCGGCCGGCAGCGGATCGAAACCGACACCGTCGCGTTTCTCTCCGGGCTGTGGCGCGGCGTCACCCTCGGCAGCCCACTGGCCCTCGAGGTGATCAACAAGGACGCCAAGCTCGAGAAACTCGACGACGTCGATCGGCCCCGGCCCGGCCACGCCGACCTGCCCGGCTCGATCAAGCACATGGGCGGTGTCCGGGCCGTGCTGGAGCGGGCCAGCGCCCGCGAGACCGCGGCCCGCGTCGCGGCCGGAGGCCTGGCCCGTCAGTTGCTCTCGGTGTTCGGCATCGAGGTCGGCGGCTGGGTCACGGAACTCGGCGGCATCGTGCTCGGCACTCGCGCCGGAACCCTGCCCGAACTCCGCGCGATTCGTGACTCGAGCGAAATCTACTCGCTGCATCCCGACAAGGATCCCGAGGTGATGTCGCTGATCGACCGCGTCGGCAAGGAGGGCGACACCCTGGGCGGTGTCGTGGAAGTGCGGGTCGACGGCCTGCCGATCGGCCTGGGCACGCACGCGCAGTGGGACCGCAAGCTCGACGGCCGGCTGGCCCAGGCCGTGATGGCCGTGCAGGCGATCAAGGGCGTGGAGATCGGCATGGGCTTCGAGGCGGCGCGCCGCCGCGGCTCCGACGTGCACGACCCGATCCATTTCGACCCCGCGCTGCGCGACGGGCCCCAGTTGGGATTCACCCGCCCCACGAACAATGCCGGCGGGCTGGAGGCGGGAATGACAAACGGCCAGCCGCTTGTGGTGCGGGCCGCGATGAAGCCGATCAGCACGCTGCGCAAGCCGCTGGACTCGGTGAACCTGCGGACCAAGCAGCCAGAGGAAGCCGCCTACGAGCGCAGCGACGTCTGCGCCGTCAGCGCGGCCAGCGTGATCGTCGAGAGCGTGGTGGCCTTCGAGGTGGCGGCCGCGCTGGTGGACAAGTTCGGCGCCGACAGCGTCGAAGAGATGCGCGGCCGCTGGAAGCTGTATCACGACATGGCACGCGACCGCTGACGGAGTTCCCGCACACGCGGAGGAACAGGGATGTTCATCGCACGGTCCGCCGCCCGGGTCCGCCGCGCGCGTGTCGCGTTCCTGGCGGCCGGGCTCCTGCCCTGCGTCGCCCTGCTGGCCTGGGCGGTGCACATCCGCTCGGCCTCACACCGTGACTCGCTGCGGCAGGCCTGGCAACAGCGTCTGGGGCTGGCCCTGGAGGTGGGTGCGGTGGCCCATCTGCGGCCCGGCGCCGTCCGCGCCGACCGCTGCACCCTCCTCGATGCGGCCGGCCAGCGCGTGCTCGACCTCCCGCGCGTCGAGGCCGAGTCGGCGGCCACCGAGGATCGGCTGCTGATCGATCGACTCCGCTGCGACGAGCACGCGGCGAGGCTACTGGCGGCCTTGGCCCGCGATTGGCTGCAGGGCGAGGCGCGTTTCCCCCGCAGTTGTGTCGTCGAGGTGGCCGACTTTCAGTGGGATGCGTCTGCCGCGTCGGTTGCGGCCACTGGGCCGGCGACGCCGCTGCGCGTGGAGTGCGTCGCGCAAGCCGGTTCGCGGGCGATCCGCGTCGTACGCCACGCTGCCGCCGGCGACGAGGTCCGCATCGTGCGCACCTGGTCACGCGATGCCACGGGGGCGGCGATCGACCGCGTCGAGGTCGAAGCCTCGTGCACCGACCCGATCCCTTGGGGGATCGTCGTCGCCCTGGTGGGTGGAGGGACCACGGCCGGCAGTTCCCTGGGCCCGACGGCGCTGGCGTCCGGCACCTTGCGGGTTACGCGCGACGCTGGTTCCTGGGGCGGAACGGTCGCGGGCCGCATCGCCGAGATCGATGTGGCCGCCTGCGCGGCGGCTCTGGGATCGCGAGCGGCGGGCACGGCGACGGTCGACCTGAACGACGTGACGTGGCAGCAGGGCCGGCTCTGCGGCGGCGCGATCGGGTGGTCGGCCGGCCCAGGCTGGATCGACGGCCGACTGCTCGACAGGATCGGCATGGCCCTGGGTTGCCAACCGCGATCGTCGCCCCCCGCGACGCGATCGGAGCGGGCGATCGATGCCATGGCATGCGTGCTGCGATTCGGCCCGAACGGGGCCCGGATCCTGCCGGCCGGCGGACTGCGCGAGGGGATGGTGGTAGCGGAGGGCAGACCGTTGCTCGACGCACCCACCACGGTCGTGCCGTTCGAGCGATTGGCCTGGATGTTGGCGGCTCCAGACACCGCCTACGTGCCGGCATCCGGCCCCGGTGCCTGGCTGATGTCGGTGTTGCCAGACGGCGTCCCGCCGCCGGCAGGCGACGGGCAACGGGCGTCGAACCCCCCTCCAACGAGCGGCGGCGGGGCATTTTGACAGATTTTTGACCCGGGTCGGACCAAAACCTGACGCCGCGGCGCTGTCGGAATCACCGCTCTGCCGTCAGAGTGGTAACGTGTCGTTTTGGACACGACGCATCTTCATCCTTCCAGCGAAAGGCACGGGCCGTCATATGACACCACCGCGCGACACGTCCTCCGAGCCCGACGACACCGCCTCGTCCACCGCGATGGTGCTCGAGGCTGGCGACGATTTCGGCCGGTCCGCGGTGTACGACCCGCTGTCGGCAGCGGCCTCGTCCGGCGGCGGCGAGGCGGCCGCCGACCGTCATGAGCCACGGCGCGAGGGCGGCCGCGAACGTTGGGGCGATCTGGACTGGGCGGTCTTCATCTGGATCGGCGGAGTCCATCTGGCGGCACTGGCGGCGCCGTTTTTCTTCACCTGGTCGGGCCTCGCCATCTGCATGGTGCTGTACTGGATCACGGGCGGCCTGGGCGTGTGCCTGGGATACCACCGTCTGCTCACGCACGGCAGTTTCGTCACGTCGGCGCCCGTGCGTTTCCTGTTCGCCTTCCTGGGTGGCATTTCCGGCGAGGGTTCCGCGCTCGTGTGGGTGGCCAATCATCGCAAGCACCACGCCTTCAGCGACCAGGACGGCGACCCGCATTCTCCCCGCGATGGCGGCCTGTGGTCCCACATGCTCTGGCTGTTTCCGCGGCACACGGCCGAGGAAGTCGCCGCCCACACCCGGCGCTGGGCCCCGGACCTGGAACGCGACGCCGGCGTCCGTTTCCTGCACGTCACGTTCCTGCTCTGGCACTTTCTCATCGGCACCGCCTTGCTCGCCTCCGGCTGGCTGCTGTACGACCGCTTCACGGGCATCTCCTGGCTCGTGTGGGGGCTCGCCGTCCGCATGGTGATCGTGTTCCACATCACCTGGTTCGTGAACTCGGCGACCCACATGTGGGGCTATCGCAACTACGAGACCACGGATGATTCGCGTAACCTGTGGTGGGTCGGCCTGCTGGCCTTTGGCGAAGGCTGGCACAACAACCACCACGCCTACCAGCGCATGGCCGCCCACGGGCATCGGTGGTGGGAATTTGACTCCACATACTGGGTGATCCTGGCGATGGAACGGTTGGGGCTTGCCTGGGACGTGGTGCATACGCCACAGGGCACGGGCAGGAAGCGCGGTGCCGCCGCCGTGCGGCGAACATGACCCGCGATCACGACGGCCGGTGCCTGCGGCGTGGCGCACGCAAGAAATACGGGCCTGTTGCAATTTGCGGCGGTGCCGATACACTGCCGTTCAACGAACTTCGCTCCCAACAATCAATGCCACCCGTGGCGGGTGGATGTCGGTGATGTCGCTCACGAAAGAACGCAAAAAAGAACTGATCGGTGCCCATCGGCGCGGAACCGCCGACACCGGGTCCGCCGAAGTCCAGATCGCCCTCCTCACTGGGCGCATCTCGCATCTGACGGACCATTTCAAGAAGCACAGCAAGGACTTCGCCAGCCGGCGGGGCCTGCTGATGATGGTGAGCCGACGTCGCCGGCTTCTTGACTATCTGAAGCGGGTCACCCCGCAGCGCTATCTGGACATCATCCGCCGCTTGGAGATCCGCAAGTAGCAGCCCCTCGGGGTTCTCGGCGGACGGCGTTGATTGCTGCTGGTCACCCCCCGTCCCGGACGTGCCGGTACGGTAGGGTCGTGATCAACGGAGTGGGGTTCATCCGGGCGCATCGTCGCGTCCGGTTCCAGATGGATGGCATGCCCGCCGGGCGATAACCACGGTTGTCGCGGCACGATCGCGGGCGCGAAGGGAAGGAAGGGAAGTAGTAGTGAAGCAGCGTGTTGAACGACAGATCGGCGACCATGTACTGGCGATCGAAACCGGATTTCTGGCCAAGCAGGCCGCGGGCAGCGTGCTCGTAAGCTACGGGGAGACGGTGGTGCTCGTGGCCACGGCCACGGGAGCGCCCCGCCCCGGCATCGATTTCTTCCCCCTCACGTGCGACTACCGGGAGCGAGTGGCGGCGGCGGGCAAGTTTCCGGGTGGCTTCCTCAAGCGTGAGGGACGCCCCACGCTCAAGGAGACGCTCACCAGCCGGCTCATGGACCGCCCGATTCGGCCGCTCTTCCCCGAGGGCTTCTACGACGAGGTCCAGGTGCAGGCCAACGTGCTGGCCAGCGACCGCCAGAACGATCCCGATGTGCTGGCCATGATCGGCGCCTCGGCCGCCCTGTGCATCTCCCCCCTGCCCTTCCGCGGCCCGCTGGGCAGCGTGCGGCTGGCACAAATCGACGGCCGCTTCGTGCCGTTCCCCACGATCGACCAACTCGAGGAAAGCGATCTCGATCTGGTGGTCTCGGGCAGCCCGACCGCCGTGCTCATGATCGAGGGCTTCGCCCGGGAGATGCCCGAGGACCGCATGCTGCAGGCCCTCGACGAGGCCCACCGCGTCATCCGCACGATCTGCGAGATGCAGGAGGAGTTGGTCCGCAAGGCCGGTAAGCCCAAGAAGGAGTACGTGCTGGCCGACTACTCGGCGCTCCGTGAACGGCTCACCACCGGCTATCTGGCCGACCTCAAGCTGGCCAAGGCCACGCCCGTCAAGCAGGATCGCGGCCAGGCCGTGAAGGCGCTGCGGGAGAAGGCGAAGACGGAGGTGGCTCCTAGCGAGCCGGCCTTCCAGCCCAAGCCGGGTGCGGCCGGCGGGACGAGCGACGCCGACTTCGCGCACGTCTGGCACGGGCTGGAGGAGCGTGCGGTCCGCGAGTTGATCCTGGAGGGCAAGCGGCCCGATGGCCGCGACCACAAGACCCTGCGGTCCATCCACTGCGAGGTCGACGTGCTGCCTCGCGTGCACGGCTCGGCAGTCTTCCAGCGCGGCGAGACGCAGGCGCTGGTCACGATCACGCTGGGCACCGGTAAGGACGAGCAGCGGGTCGACGGCCTGATCGACGAGTACTCCAAGAAGTTCATGCTCGACTACTACTTCCCGTCGTTCTCGGTGGGCGAAGTGCGACCGATCCGCGGCCCCGGCCGGCGCGAACTCGGCCACGGCGCGCTCGCCGAGCGCAGCGTGAAGCCGGTGCTGCCGGATCCTGACGTGTTTCCCTATACGATCCGCGTGATCTCCGACATCCTCGAATCGAACGGCTCGAGTTCGATGGCGTCGGTGTGCGGGGCCACGCTCGGCCTGATGGCCGCCGGCGTGCCGATCTCGCACCCGGTGGCGGGCATCTCGGTGGGCCTCGTCAAGGAGACCGAGCAGCGTTGGGTGCTGCTCACCGACATCATCGGCGACGAGGATCACTACGGCGACATGGACTTCAAGATCGCCGGCTCGCAGAACGGCATCACGGGCATCCAGCTCGACCTCAAGATCGACGGCATCTCGCCGGCGATCATCGAGGCCACGCTGCGGCAGTCCCGAGACGCCCGGCTGGAGATCCTGCGCACGATGCTCTCGGCGATCCGCCGGCCGCGGCCGGAGATTTCCGTGTGGGCCCCGCGGCTGCTGCGCACGCGGATCAACCCCGAGAAGATCGGCCTGCTCATCGGTCCTGGTGGCAAGACCATCCGGGCGATCCAGGAATCCACCGGTGCCAGCATCGAGGTCGAGGACGACGGCACGGTCACCGTGGCCAGCCACGACGCCGAAGGCGCGATGGCGGCCATGGCCCAGGTCGAGGCCCTCACCGCCTCGATCCAGATCGGGCGTATTTACGAGGGCCGGGTCACGAGCATCAAGGACTTCGGTGCCTTCGTGGAATTGGTGCCCGGCAAGGACGGTCTATGCCACGTCAGCGAACTGTCCGACGAGTTCGTGAAGAGCGTGACGGACATCTGCCGTGTGGGCGACATCATGCGGGTCAAGGTGATCGCCGTCGACGATCAGGACCGGGTCAAGCTCTCCCGCAAGGCGGTGCTCCGGGAGCAGGCAGGGAGCGGCGCCCCGGCGGAGTGACGATCACGGTCGCGGGCGAGGGCGGAATCGGCCATGTCGGCGGGCGACGAACCGGAAACCTCCCGGGCGGAAACATATGCGGAGTTCGCGGCTCTCGTGGGCGGCCTCGCCCACGAGATCCGCAACCCGCTGTCCACCATCCGCCTCACCATGGAGTTGCTGGCCGAGGACTTCGAGACCAGCGATCCCGAATCGCCCACCAAGCAGCGGGACCGCCGCGCCAAGGCCAAGATCGACCTGGTCCGGCAGGAATGCGACCGTCTGCAGAAACTGCTCGGCGATTTTCTCGACTTCGCCCGCCAGGAGTCGCTCACGCTCGAGCCCGGCAGCCTCAACGTGGAGGTGGAGCAACTGCTCGATTTCTTCGCGATCCGGGCCCAGGAGGCCGGCGTCGACATCGTCCGCTATCTCGACCCGGAGCTGCCCGCCGTCCGCCTCGACAGGGAGACATTCCGCTCGGCCGTCCTCAACCTGCTGATCAACGCCGTGCAGGCGATGGAGGGGGGCGGGCAGCTCGTGGTGCGCACCCGTGCCGCCGGCCTGGGAGTGCTCCTCGAGCTGATCGACACCGGCCCGGGCATGGACGCGGAAACGCTCGGCAAGGTGTTCCGCGCGTTCTACACGACCAAACAGGGTGGTTCCGGTCTGGGCCTGCCCACGGCCCGCAAGATCGTCGAGGCGCACGGTGGCACGATCGACGTGGAGAGCGCCCCGGGCCGCGGCACGAAAGTCACGATTTGGCTGCCAGCTCCGCCACGCCTGCCGCCCTCCAGCCACGGCCAGCCGGCGTGACCGCGTCCGGCAACTGGACGTGCCGCCGCACCGCCTCGTACCATCCCCACCATGGCGAACCCCTCAGTGCCATCCCGATCCGGTGACCCGTCCGCACCGAGCGACGATGCGGACGTTTCGGCCGATCCCGTCCGCGTCCTGGTGGTCGACAACGACGTCGTACACGCCCGCACGATGGGCGAGGGACTGGGGCGGCTGGGCTGCCTGGTGACCGTGGCGGGCGGCGGCGCCGAGGGCGCCCGCCGGCTCGAGGCGGAGCCGTTCGACGTCGTCGTCACCGACCTGATGATGAACGATATCGGCGGGCTGGAGATCCTGGCCCGGGCCAAGAAGGCTGCCCCGGAGACCGAGGTGATCGTGGTCACCGGCCACGGCACGATCCCCTCCGCGGTGTCCGCCATGCAGCAGGGTGCCTTCACCTACTTGCAGAAGCCACTCGACCTCGGCCATCTGCGCACCGCCGTGGAGAAGGCCTCGGCCGGCGTGCGTCTGCGCCGCCAGAACCTGGAATTGAACCGCCGCTTAGACGAGAAGTTCGGCTTCGAGGGCGTCGTCGGCTCCAGTCCGCAGATGGTGGCCCTCATCGAGCGGCTCAAGCGCATCGCTCCCACGGACGCCACCCTTTTGATCCAGGGCGAGACCGGCACGGGCAAGGAGCTGGTGGCTCAGGCGGTGCACCAGAACAGCCCGCGCAAGAACAAGCCCTTCGTGGCGCTCAATTGCGCCGCACTCAGCGAGAACATCCTGGAAAGCGAACTGTTCGGACACGTCAAAGGGGCCTTCACGGACGCCTCCAGCGACCGCGTCGGCAAGTTCGAGTACGCCAACGGCGGGACGCTGTTTCTCGACGAGGTCGGCGACATGCCGATGGCGACGCAGATCAAACTGCTGCGGGTGCTGGAATCGGGAGAGATCACCCGCGTGGGTTCGAACGCGCCGCTACGCGTCAACGTGCGCATCCTCTCGGCCACGAACCGCAACCTCGAGGAGGCCATCGTCGCCGGTTCGTTCCGCAGCGACCTCTACCACCGGCTCAAGGTGGTGACGATCGCGATTCCCACCCTGCGGGAGCGGGCGGCCGACATCCCTCTGTTGATCGAGCACTTCGTCAAGCAGTTCGCCAAGCGGCACGGCAAAACGATCAAGGGCATGTCGCTGGCCGCCCGCATGCGGCTCGGCTCCTACGGCTGGCCGGGCAACGTGCGCCAGCTGCGCAACGTCGTCGAGAGCATGGTGGTGGTCGATTGTGACGAGACGCTGGACGTCGACGACCTGCCGCTCGAGTTGGAGCCCGCCGCGGCACCGCAGGCCGTGCCGACCGGAGCCGAAGCACTGCCCGGCCTGGCGGCGCTGGTGGGCCGGCCGTTGGAGGAGGTGGAGCGGCTGTTTATCACCGAGACGCTCAAGCTCACGGGTGGCAACCGGGAACAGGCAGCCGAACTGCTCGGCATCGGCGAACGAACGCTGTACCGCAAGATCAAGGAATACCAGCTGACGTGACGGCGCGGGCCGCACGCCGTGCAAACGCATGGGACGCATCCAGAAACTGCCGGTGTCCGTCGTCAATCGCATCGCGGCCGGCGAGGTCGTCGAACGGCCGGCCAGCGTGGTCAAGGAGTTGCTGGAAAACGCCCTCGACGCGGGTCCGACCCGCATCGACGTCACGCTCGAACAGGGCGGCATCGCCTTGGTGCGGATCGTCGACGACGGTGGCGGCATCGAGGCCGAGGATCTGCCTTTGGCAGTGGCCCCCCATGCCACGAGCAAACTCCGTGTCGCCGAAGACCTGGAGCGGATCGGCACGCTCGGCTTTCGCGGGGAGGCACTGGCGAGCATCGGCGAGGTGTCGCGGCTCGTGATCCGTTCGCGTCCCCGGAGCGGCACCGGGGCCACGCTCGTGGTGGACGGCGGCCGCATCGGCGACGTGGCCCCGGATGGCTGCGCCCTGGGCACGACCATCGAGGTCCAGCAACTGTTCGGCAACGTGCCCGCGCGACGGGCCTTCCTGCGGGCGCCCCAGACCGAGTGGACGCACGCCTGCGAGGCGTTCGTGCGCACGGCGTTGGCCCACCCCGGCGTGGCGTTTTCCCTCGCCCACAATGGCCGGCACGTCCACGACCTGCCGGCGACGGAATCCTGGCGCACGCGGATCACCGACCTCTACGGCGGCCAACTCGGTGCGCGGCTCCTCGAGGTCGAGGCCGAGGACGAGGAAATCTCGGTGAGCGGGTTCGTGGGCCACCCCGAGGACGACGTGGCCAGCACCCGCTGGCAGCACCTGTTCGTGGCCGGCAGGCCTTTCCGCGACCGGTCGATCCTGCACGCGGCCCAGGAAGCCTACCGCGGGCTGCTTCTCTCCGGCAGGCAGCCGGTCGTGTTCCTGCGGTTCACGATGCCGCCCGAGATGGTCGACGTCAACGTGCATCCGGCCAAGATGGAGGTTCGCTTCCGCGAGCCGGCGCGGATCTACCGCTTGGTGCTTTCAGCGCTGCGATCACGGTTCCTGACCGCCGACATGACGAGCCGCCTGCGGCCCCCGTCGCCCGTCGCCGCAGCTGACCTGCCGGCTGACATGCAGCCCGCATCCCCGGGCTGGCTGCCCTCCGGGACCTTCCCCGCGCCCCCACCGCCGGTCATCGGTCGCATGCCCTCCCTGTTTACAGCCGCCTCCCCGGCAGCAGACACCGTCCCTGCCTGGGAGCGGCCGACGCCCGCGCCTGCCACGCCTCACATGGACGAACTGGCCGTGCAGATGCACGATCGCTACATCGTGGTCGAGAGCACGGATGGCATCGAGGTCATCGACCAGCACGCCTTGCACGAGCGAGTGCTCTACGAGCGACTCAAGGCCGGCGTCGCGGCCGAGGGGCTCGAGGTCCAGACGCTCCTCGTGCCCGAGAAAATCGACCTGGCACCCCAGGAACTCGAACTCGTGGGCGAGCACGCCGACACGTTGCGGCGCGCTGGCATGCGCATCGAGGCCTTCGGGGGCTCAACGGTGATCGTGACGTCGAAGCCGGTCTTGGCGGGGAGCGTGCCGGCGGCCGCGATCGTCCGTGAGGTGCTCGACCGCCTGGCGGCCACCTCGGCCGCGGGGGGCGACGAGGCGATGCTCGTCGACGAGGTGCTGCACGGCCTGGCCTGCCGGGCCGCCATCAAGGCGGGCGACCGGCTCTCGCAGGAGGAGGTCGACGCATTGGTCCGCGACCGGCGCGCCGTGCGAGAATCCCACCACTGCCCCCACGGCCGGCCCACGTCCCTGACCCTGTCGCGGCAGGAGCTCGACCGCCAGTTCCGCCGCACCTGACACGCATCGCATACGTCGCCCTCCAGGATTCCATCATGATTTGCGTCAGCATCGGGCGCGGCCGGCACAGGCACATCATCGCCGAACACAAGCACCTCGCTACCAACGGCGTGACCCTCGTGGAGCTGCGGCTCGACTACATCCAGGGCGAGGTGCAGATCAAGCGGCTGCTCAAGGACCGCCCCTGCCCGGCGATCCTCACCTGCCGGCGCAAACGCGATGGTGGCCGCTGGGAGCACTCCGAGGATGCCCGCCTGCGTCTGCTGCGCACCGCGATCGTCGAGGGGGCGGACTACGTCGACCTGGAGGACGACGTGGCCGGCAACGTGCCTCTTTACGGTGCCACGAAGCGCATCATCAGCCATCACGACCTCAACAAGACCCCGGCCGACCTCACGCTGCTTCACAAGCGGCTGGCGTCCCTCAACGCCGACGTGGTCAAGATCGCCACCATGGCCAACCACCCCATCGACAACCTGCGGATGCTGGAGATGGTGCACGCAAGCCGCGTGCCCACGGTCGGCATCTGCATGGGGGACATCGGCGTGCCCACCCGGATCCTGGGCGGCAGGGCAGGATCGCCGTTCACATTCGCCACCTTCAACGACGACCGGGCGCTGGCTCCGGGCCAGATCGGCTGGCGGCAGATGCAGGACGTCTACCACTACGATTCGATCGGCAGATCGACCCGCATCTACGGCGTTGTGGCCGACCCCGTGGCCCACAGCCTGAGCCCGGTCGTGCACAACGCGGCGCTGGCCGCGGCCGGCATCGACGCGGTGTACGTGCCGTTTCGGGTGCCCGCTGAACAACTCGACGAATTCCTTTCGGGCGCGCCCCGCTGGCCGCTGTCGGGCCTGAGCGTGACGATTCCGCACAAGGAGGCCGTGCTGCGGCACTGCCAGCAACAGGACGACCTCGTGCGCTCGATCGGCGCGGCCAACACGCTGTCGTTCGGCCCCGAGGGGATCTCGGCCTTCAACTCCGACGCCGGTGCCGCTGTGGAGAGCCTCACTGCCGCGTTGGTCGACAACGACCAACCTGCGTCCGCACCCGATGGCATCGGCGTGAAGAATGCGCTGGTGCTGGGGGCGGGCGGTGCCGCCCGGGCCCTGGCATTCGGCCTGCGGCGGCAGCACGTCGACGTGACGATCGCCTCGCGGACCCTGGAGCGGGCGAAAAAGATCGCGGCCGAGGTGGGCTGCAAGGCGGTCGACTGGCAGGCCAGATACCGGCATCCCTACGAATGCATCGTCAATGCCACGCCCGTGGGCATGCACCCGAACGTCGATGAAACGCCCTACGACAAAGAGCATCTCCGACCCTACATGGCCGTCTTCGACACCGTCTACAACCCGGAAAACACGCTGCTGGTGAAGGAGGCGAGGACGATCGGCTGCCGCATCGTCACCGGAGTCGAGATGTTCGTGCGGCAGGCGGCCATCCAGTTCCGCATCTGGCACGGGGTCGAACCCGATCAACGCGTGATGCGCGAGGCCCTCAAACGGGCCACGGCGTCGGCGAAAGCGCCCGACTGACACCCGTTCACGGCCGCCGGCCAGAGGCCACGACCTTCCCATGCCACGGATCACGCTGATCGGCTACCGCGGCACGGGCAAATCGACCGTGGCCGGCATCCTGGCGCGGCACCTCGACTGCCCGTGGCACGATGCCGACGCCGTGCTCGAGACGCGGATTGGCGGCACGATCGCCGCATTCATCCGGGAGCGGGGCGAACCGGCCTTCAGGGACGAGGAGGTCGCGGTGCTGCGCGAACTGCTGGAACAACCGGGCGTGCTGGCCACGGGCGGTGGCGTCGTGCTGCGCGCGGAGAACCGCGAGTTGCTGCGCCGCCGGGGCCGTCCCGTGGCCTGGCTCGAGGCGCCCGCTGACGTCCTGCGTTGGCGGCTGGCAGCCGATCCGGCCACGGCCGACAGACGGCCGGCCCTGTCGGGTGCGGATCCGCTGGCCGAGATCGAGGAGGCGCTGCACACGCGAGAACCGTTGTACCGTGAGTGCGCCGACGCGGTGTTCGATGCCGCATCGGATGCGCCACACAGCGTCGCCGCACGAATCCTCGACTGGCTGGCGACGGCACCGTCGGCTCGGGGGCCTCGCGCATGATCGGCCCCGAGGCGGTTGCCCCCACCTGCACGTCGACCGGCGTCTGGCTCGTCGCGGCGGCCGGCGCCGTGCTGGGCAGGCTGTTGACATTCACCGTCGCTTACCTCGCCGGACCGGCCCAGGCACGCGGCCGGACCATCGACCGTGCGGTGGAGGTCACGGCCATTGCCACGGCGGTCGGCCTGTGGTGGTGGGAGGTGTGCAGCACGCCCGCCCCCGCCGGGACGACGGGTGAAACGCTCACCGTGCGGTACGCGGCCCACGCCATCCTGTTCACGCTGTTGGCAGCCGCCGCCTGGGTGGATCTCCGTCATCGTGTCATTCCGGATGCCATCACCGTGCCCGGCGTGCTCCTCGGTCTGGCCTGGATTGCGTTCCGCCCCGCGACGCTCCTGCCGATCGTCTGCCTGGAGCCTCGGGCCTTCGCGCCGCCGGCGACCATTCCCGACGTGCTGGGACTCTGCGGCGGGTTGCATGCCATCCCTGTTCCGCAATGGCTCGGGCCGCGTCCCGCCGTCATCGGTCTCGTCGCGGCTCTCACCGTTTTCTCCACCTGGTGGCTCGTGGCCACCGCTCCCGTGCTCACCTCCGACGCAGCGCTCAGCCGGCGCCCGTGGTCTTCCCTGCTTCAGCCGCGCACGCTCGTGGCCGTGGCGGGCACGAGCGTGATCACGGCCGCGTGGTTCGTCGGCGCTGACCACTGGACCGGTGTGCTCGCCTCGCTGGCGGGACTCGCCGTCGCCGGCGGCATGATCTGGCTCACGCGGGCCGGGGCCTCGCGGGCGCTCGGCCGGGAGGCGATGGGCTTCGGCGACGTGACACTGATGGCGATGGTGGGCGCGTGGCTGGGCTGGCAGCCGTGCGTCCTGGCCTGCACGCTGGCCGTGTTCATCGGCCTGGCACATGGCTTGGCCTTGAAGATCGTGCGTCGCGAGTCCGAACTGCCGTTCGGCCCCAGCCTCTGCCTGGCGACCGCCGCCGTCGTGGTCGCATGGCGGCCGCTCTGGGAGCGGGCCGAACCGGCCTTCGAGCGGCCCGGCGAGACGGCCCTCGTGGTGGTGGTCGTGATCCTGCTCACGGCTGCCAGCCTCTGGCTCTGGGAACGCTGGCGCACCGCGTGAGACGGGGCTTTGACGGCGGTTTCGTCGGTCTTGCCCGGACTTCCACACCTGCCTACCATCCCACCCGCAATCGATGGTGGTGAGAGTGGCCGGAGCTCGGGAATGAAGCTCACAGTCCGTGACCGCGCCGCGCCGGCGACCGCAGCGGCCCTGGCCCTGCTCGCCTTCGTGAACGGCTGCGCATCCAACCCGTTCCGTACGGCGGCACCGGCCACTCCGCTCAGCCTGCAACCGCCGCCCGGTGTTGCTGCACCGGCACACACGCTGCCGCAGGCAGCGATCGCCCCGGCGACGCCCTCCTATGCCGATGTCGACGGCCGGCAGGTGGCAGCCGCGCTGAGCCGCAGTCGCGAGGAATCGCAGGTCATGCAGGACGAGATCACGGCACTCCGCGAGCAACTGGCAAGCACATCCACACAACTCGCCCAGGCGCGTGTCACCGGCATGCCGCCAGCGCCGGCGACCGCGGCGGAGGGGGTGGCCGCCGGACCGAAGGCCACCTCGCCGGCAACCATGAAGTCGGCGCTGGCAGGACTGTCGCTGCCCGACCTGGCCCCGCGTTTCGACGGTTCGGTGGTGCGGATCGACATCCCGGCGGACCAACTCTTCGACGACGGCACCGCCAACATCCGGCCGGCAGGCGCGGCGACCCTCACGCAGGTGTCCGCCGAACTCGATCGCGTCTACCCCGGACACTTCATCGGCATCGAGGGCCATGTCGACACCGAGCCCCTGCACAACGCCTCCTGGACGTCCCCCCACCAGCTCACTGCGGCGCGGGCTGCGGCCGTGTTCGACTTCCTCACCACGCGTACGTCGATGCAGGAACGGCAGTTGTTCCTCGTGGCGCACGGCTCGAACCATCCACTGGTGTCCAACGCCACGGCCGCCGGCCGGGCCAAAAACCGCCGCATCGAACTCGTCGTCTATCCCGAGCACTCGGCGGCCGCCGACTGAGGCGGGCGGTGGCAAACCGGCGATTTCCCGCCGCCAAACGTGGCGGGGCTGACTTTTCCCCGCGGCGGTCCGCAGACTGTCACGAAATCCGGAAACGTCATGATCACGATCGTCGACTACGGCAGCGGCAACCTGCGGAGCGTGCAGAAGGCCTTCGAACGGCTCGGGGCCGCGGCGCGGATCACGAGTGATCCCGACGTCATTGGCGATGCGGAACGGCTCGTGCTGCCCGGCGTCGGCGCCTTCGGCGACGCCATGCGGGAACTGCACACGCGGGGACTGGTGGCGCCGATCGTGGACCACCTGCGGGCCGACCGACCTTTCTTCGGTATCTGCATGGGGCTGCAACTGCTCTTCGAGACCGGTTGGGAAGGTGGCCGCCACGAGGGGCTCGCCGTGCTGGCCGGCGAGGTGGTGCGGTTCGAATTGCCGCCCGGCCTCAAGGTGCCGCACATGGGTTGGAACACGGTCACCTGGCGCGGCCCGACCCGCAGCGGCACGGACGGCGACCACTACTACTTCGTGCACTCCTACCACGCCCGACCCGGCGATGCCGCGGTGGTGGCCGCCGTCACCGATTACGGAGGCGAGTTCTGTTCCGCCGTGTCTCGCGGCAGGCTGTTCGCCACCCAGTTTCATCCGGAGAAAAGCCAGGCGGCGGGCATGCTGTTGCTGCAGGCTTTTCTGCAGGCCGACTGACGGCCACCCTCATCCAGGAACACAGTCATGGAACTCTGGCCGGCGATCGATCTCCGCGGTGGCAGGTGCGTGCGACTGTTGCAGGGTGATTACGCCCGCGAGACAGTGTTCGGTGACGACCCTGTGGCGATGGTCCGACAGTTCCTGGCCGGTGGTGCCAAGCGCCTGCACATCGTCGACCTCGACGGCGCCAAGACGGGGGAGCCGGTGCAGGCGGAACTGGTGGGCCGCATGGTTGCGGCGGCGGGTGTTCCCTGCCAGTTGGGTGGCGGCATTCGCACGCTGGAGACGGCGGCCGCCTACCTGGCAGCCGGTGTCAGCCGGGTGGTGGTCGGCAGCGTGGCGATCGAAAACCCGGCCCTCCTGCAGCAGTTGGCTGACACCTTTCCAGGCCGCATCGTGCTCGGGCTCGACGCCCGCGCCGGCCGGGTGGCGGTTCGCGGTTGGCTCGACACGAGCGACCTGCTGGCGGTCGAGGTCGCCCGGCGGCACGCGGGCCTGCCGCTGGCGGCGATCGTGTACACCGACATCGCCACCGACGGCACGCTTGCCGGCCCGAACCTCGAAGCGCTCACCGAAATGGTGGCGGCCGTACCCCTGCCCGTGGTTGCCTCCGGCGGCATCTCCTGCGCCGACGACATCCGGCGGGTGGCGGCGCTGGGCGCCGACGGCTGCATCGTCGGCCGCGCGCTGTACGACCGCACGGTGACACTGGCAGAGGCCGCCGCCGCGGCCGGTGAAGCGGCCTGACGCAACCGGCGGGCAGAACGCCCGGACATGAACCGCACGAGCCTGCTCCCGCCCATTCTGCCCCGCTTCCCGAAAGTCGCGGCCGGCCCGCCCCGGGCCGGGAGAATCGCGGGACTCGCTCAATTTCCCGGGGCTTCCCCGCCGACCGTACTCGGCAGCAGTTTGCCGGTGCGCCCCGACGTCTTTACCATCGAAGTCCATGTCAACAGACGTGCGCATCAAAGAGCAGTTGCCCGAACTGACGCGGCGGATCGTCGACACGTACCAGGACGTGCCCACGATCCACTACCTCGGGCACTGCCCCCTGCCCAACTACGAGGCGATCATCTCGGCCTGCGAGGACCTCAAGGAGATCCTCTACCCCGGGTACAGGCGCCGTGAAAATCTGCACCTCGGCAACGTCACCTACCACGTCGGTGACCTCGTGGATGGCCTGCACGACAAGCTCACGACGCAGATCGGCCGCGCCCTGCGGCACAGTCTCTCGGCACAGCGGGCCGCCACGGCGCAGGGCGTCGAGGCCCCGGCCGTGCCCGACACCGTGTCGCAGTGCAGCGAAGAGGGTGACTTCGAGGCGCTCGGCCAGGCCAAGGCGGTGGAGTTCCTGGAGCGCATCCCCGAGCTGCGCCGGGTGCTCGCCACCGACGTGCAGGCCGCCTACGACGGTGACCCGGCCGTGCGCACCCTCGACGAAGTGATCTTCTGCTACCCCGGCTTGGAGGCGGTGACCATCCACAGGCTGGCACATCTGCTGCACCGACTCGAAGTGCCGCTCATCCCGCGCATGATGGCCGAGTGGGCCCACTCGCGCACCGGCATCGACATTCACCCGGGTGCCACGATCGGCGACCACTTCTTCATTGACCACGGCACCGGTGTGGTGATCGGCGAGACGTGCGAAATCGGCAGCCACGTGAAGCTCTACCAGGGCGTCACGCTGGGCGCACTCTCCTTCCAGACGGACGCCGATGGCCACCTGGTGCGTGGCACGAAACGCCATCCCACGATCGAGGACGGCGTGGTGATCTACGCCAACGCCACGGTGCTGGGCGGAACCACGCGTATCGGGCACCACTCGGTGATCGGCAGCAACGTCTGGCTGACGCGCTCGATCGACCCGCACACCACCGTGGTGCTGGAACGTCCCAAGCTCCGCATGCGCGGCGAAATGCCCGACCCGTCGAACGACTACCAGATCTGATTGCAGCGCAAAAAAGGCATCCCTGCCCTTTTTTGCTCGTGTCCGCCGCGGGACAACGCCAAGGGTTGCCCGGGCGGACGGATCGAGCCCTCCAGGCTCGATGCAGCGCAAAAAAAGCATCCCTGCCCTTTTTTGCTCGTGTCCGCCGCGAGACAACGCCAAGGGTTGCCCGGGCGGACGGATCGAGCCCTCCAGGCTCGATGCAGCGCAAAAAAAGCATCCCTGCCCTTTTTTGCTCGTGTCCGCCGCGGGACAACGCCAAGGGTTGCCCGGGCGGACGGATCGAGCCCTCCAGGCTCGATGCAGCGCAAAAAAGGCATCCCTGCCCTTTTTTGCTCGTGTCCGCCGCGGGACCACCCGCCACGGCGGCCGCAACACGCATGGCGAGACGACTCCGTATTCGGCTACCCTGGAGGCGTCCTCGGAGACGTCACCATGCGAACGCTGTCTGTCGCCCTCTCGATCCTCTGCCTGGGCCTGGCGGCCAGTCATGCGCCGGCCCAGGCCCCAGCGGCGAAAATACCCGCCGTGTTCGCCGCGTACGCCACCCCTCTGGAGGAACCATGGAACATGGTGATTCACGACGCACTGCTCGCAGCACAGCGCGGCGGACGCATTACCTACTCCTGGCAGGATAAACTCTCCACCGACGCGGCCATGGCGGACGGCATCCGCGGGGCTCTGACAAAGAGGCCCGACGTCGTGCTGGCCGACGGCATCGTGGGCGATGCAGGCATCCGTGCCGCCGCTGCCGCCAATCCCACGACCGCCTTCGTGGTCGGATCGACCAACTCACCGGTGCCCCCCAACCTCTCGGTGTTCGACAGCAACCTGTCCGAACCCGCTTATCTGTGCGGCATCGTCGCTGGGAAACTCACGAAGTCGAACGTCGTGGGCGTCGTGGCCGGAAAGAGTGACGTGCAGGTGCATCGGGCCATCAATGCCTACATCCAGGGCGCCCGCGAAGCCAATCCTGCCGTCAAGGTGAAGGTCACGTTCATCGATTCCTGGTACGACCCGCCCAAGGCACGACAGGCCGCCATCGATCAGGCCGCTGCGGGCGCCGATCTGATCTGGGCCGAACGCGAGGGAGCCATCGCCGGGGCCCGCGAGAAGGGCGTGCTGGCGTTCGGCAACCTCGTCGACCAGCACGCGGAGGCACCCGAAACGGTCATCTCCGGGCCGGTGTGGAGCATGACGCCGCTCGTCGACCACGTCGTGAAACAGTCCGCCGCCGGCATGGTTCGCGGTGAGAGTCTGCTCGATTTCTCGGCCGTCTCCCGCGGCGGCACGTCGCTCGCGCCCTGGCACGGTTGGGACGAGAAGCTTCCCCCCGGCGTGCTGGACCTCGTTCGCGAGAAACAGGTGGCCATGAAGAGCGGCACGCTGCGGATCGATCCCGGAGCCGACAAGCCGGTCGGAGACTGAGCCGCTCGCGGCAGGGGAGTCGTCGGACAGGCTCCGGCAGATGCCAGGCTCAACGGCCGCCTGCGGTCCGCACGAGGGCCCTGGCCACCTGAGCGGCCTGTTCCTTCGCCTCAATCGCCTCGTCACCGGCGGCGCGGGTGCCGATGATCCTCGCCAGGTCGGCCCGTGCCGCAGCGGCGTCGATTCTCTCGGCGGCGATCGCCCGCTGAGTGATCACGGTGACGGCATCATGCGACACCTCCACGAAACCTCCCTCCACGAACAGCCGGCGCACGGCATCCGCCGGCCCGCCCTGCTCGCCCACGATCCGCACCTCCCCGGCACCGAGGCGCCCGATGAACGGGGAGTGACCGCGGCCCACGCCCCGCAATCCGTCATACAAAGGGAGCGTGACCGAACGCGCCTGGGTGTCGAGGCTCGTGCTCTCCGGCGTCACGACGACACAGCGAACCGTTCCGGACTGCTTGGCATCGGCCATGGCGATGGGTTCCTCGATTCGGTGGCGGAGGGCGGCGGGCTCAGGCCTTGGCGGCCATCTTCTTGGCCTGCTCCTCGGCCTGCTCGATGGGGCCGACGTACATGAAGGCCTGCTCGGGGAGGTGATCCCACTTGCCGTCGGCGATCTCCTCGAAGGAGCGGATCGTGTCGGCCAGGCTCGTAATCTCGCCCGGCTTGCCCGTGAACACCTCGGCCACGAGGAACGGTTGCGACAGGAAGCGCTCCATGCGGCGAGCCCGGTGCACGACCAGTTTGTCCTCCTCGGAAAGCTCGTCGACGCCAAGGATCGCGATGATGTCCTGGAGTTCGCGGTACCGTTGCAGCGTCCGCTGCACACGGCGGGCGATCTTGTAGTGCCGCTCGCCCACGTACTGCGGGTCGAGAATGCGGCTCGACGAGGCGAGCGGATCGACGGCTGGATAGATGCCCTTCTCGGAGATCGAACGCTCCAAGTAGAGGAACGCGTCGAGGTTGCCGAAGGCCGTGGCCGGAGCCGGGTCGGTAGGGTCGTCGGCCGGCACGTACACCGCCTGCACGCTCGTGATGGCACCCTTCGACGTCGACGTGATGCGCTCCTGCAACGCGCCCATCTCCGTGGCCAGCGTGGGCTGGTAGCCCACGGCGCTGGGCATGCGGCCCAGCAGGGCGCTCACCTCGCTGCCTGCCTGCGAGAAGCGGAAGATGTTGTCCACGAACAGCAGCGTGTCGGCGCCGGTCGTGTCGCGGAAGTACTCGGCCATGGTCAGGGCCGAGAGGGCGACGCGGAGACGGGCTCCCGGCGGCTCGTTCATCTGGCCGAACACCATGCACGTCTGCTCGATGACGCTGCGGCCGGTGTCACCGATCTTGGCCTCCTGCATTTCCAGCCACAGGTCCGTGCCCTCGCGGGTCCGCTCACCGACACCGGCGAACACCGAATAGCCGCCGTGGGCGGAGGCGATGCGGGCGATGAGTTCGGTGAGGATGACCGTCTTGCCGAGGCCGGCACCACCGAATAGTCCGGCCTTGCCGCCACGGACGAATGGCGTAAGCAGGTCGATCACCTTGATGCCCGTCTCAAAGAGTTCGGTCTTCGTGGTGAGGTCCTTCACCGCGGGCGGATCGCGGTGAATCGGCCAACGCTCCTGGGTCTCCACGGCGCCACGGCCGTCGATCGGCTCGCCGAGCAGGTTGAACACGCGGCCCAGCGTGGCCTTGCCGACCGGCACGGAGACCGGCGCCCCGGTGTCCACCACCTCGGCACCACGAGTCAGGCCGTCGGTCGAACCGAGGGCCACGCAGCGGACCTTACCGCCGCCGAGGTGCTGCTGCACTTCGCCCACGAGGTGCAGTTCCACGCCCTTCTTCGCGCTGTCGATGCGCACGGCGTTGTAGATGGCGGGAATCGAGCTCTCGGGAAACTCGACGTCGAACGTGGAGCCGATGACCTGCGTGATGCTGCCGTTTGCCATTGTCGTTTCTGCCTCAGCGGGATGTGGTGTGTCAGATTTCAGTTGACGTGTCAGCGGGGCGGTTTTCCGGGGTTCCGGCGATGCGGCAGCCGACGGTCCGCTGCATCGACACTCATGTGCGTTGCCACGAGAAAAGCATTTCCTACTTCTTCAAAGCCTCGACTCCTCCGAGAATCTCCATGATTTCGCCCGTGATCTGCGACTGCCTGGCTCGGTTGTACTGCCGCGACAGGCTCTTGATCAGGCCGCCGGCGTTCTCGGTGGCGGCCTTCATGGCCACCATCCGGGCCACCTGCTCGCTGACCGCTGCATCGAGGAAGCACTTGAAGAGACGCGACAGAAAGCTCGCCGGGAGGATCTCCTCCAGGATACTGCCGGCTGACGGGTAGAAGTCGTATTCGTCGGAGGCCAGTTTGGCCTTGGCGCCGGCACTCGCGGCCTGCGGCGGGGCGAGAGGGAGGAGCGTCTCCGTCACCGCCTCCTGCTTCGCGATCGATGCGAACCTCGTGTAGACCACGTCCAGCCGGTCGATCTCACCCGCGGAGTAGGCGTCGAGATAGGCCCTGCCGATCGGGAACACGGCCGCGAACTCTGGCTTGTCCTCGAACTGCATGTACCGTTCGGCGACGTCCACGCCGCGGAATTTGAGGGCCGAAATGCCCCGCTTCCCGGACACCGACACGTGAGCCGGCACCTGCTCGCTCTTCCACTGGCCGAGCAGGGCCACCGACTGCCTCACGACGTTGGAGTTGTAGCCGCCGCACAGGCCACGATTGCCCGTCAGCACGAGCACCGCCGTCCGCTTCGTGGGCCGGATCTCCAGCAGCGGGTGCGCCACGTTGGCCCCTACGCTGGCAATGTTCTCCAGGATCTTTGCCAGGTGCTTCGTGTAGTCACGGGCCGCGACAGACCGGTCCATGGCCTTCTTGAACCGCGCGGTGGCGATGAGTTCCATCGTCCGCGTGATCTTGCGGATGTTTTTCACCGACTTGCGGCGGCGGTCGAGCGCCCGGGCTTTTGCCATGATGTGCGACTTTCAGCGGGTGTGTGCCGAATCCCGGTTCCTAGCGTGCCGCGGCGAGCTGCTTCGCCCCGCCGCCGGCCTTCGCGGCCCGCTGCCGCTTGAACTCGGCGATCGCGGCCTCGAGCTGCCGCTCGCTCTCCGCGTCCAACTCCTTCGACTCGTCGATCCGCTTCCGCAGTTCGGGCACCTGGTCGCGCACGAAGGTGAGAAAACCCTTCTCCCAGTCGGCGACCTCGTCCCGCTTCACGTCATCGAGGTGGCCGCGGGTGCCGGCGTAGATGCTCATCACCTGGTCCACCATGTCCATCGGGGCGAACTGCCCCTGCTTGAGGAGCTCGACCATCCGGTAGCCGCGGTCGAGCCGCTGCTGTGTCGCGGCATCCAGGTCGGTGCCGAGCTGGGCGAAGGCCTCCAACTCCCGGAACGAGGCGAGGTCGAGACGCAGGCCGCCGGCCACCTTCTTCATCGACTTCGTCTGGGCGGCACCACCCACGCGGGACACCGAGATGCCGGCGTTCATGGCAGGCCGCTGGCCGGCAAAGAACAGGTCGGGCTGGAGGTAGATCTGGCCGTCGGTGATCGAAATCACGTTCGTGGGGATGTAGGCCGACACCTCGCCCTCCAGCGTCTCGATGATCGGCAACGAGGTGAGCGAGCCGCCGCCCAATTCCTTGGAGAGCTTGGCCGACCGCTCCAGGAGGCGGCTGTGGGCATAGAACACGTCGCCAGGGTAGGCCTCGCGTCCCGGCGGCCGCCGCATGAGCAGCGACAACTGTCGGTAGGCGGTGGCCTGCTTGGAGAGATCGTCGTAGACGATCAGGGCGTGCTGGCCGTTGTACATGAAGTGCTCGGCCATCGCTGTGCCCGAATAGGGGGCGATGTACTGCAGCGGGGCGGCGGTGCTGGCCCCGGAGACGATCACGGTCGTGTAGTCCATCGCCCCGTACTTGCGGAGCGTGTCGATGGCCACGGCGACCGACGAGTCCTTCTGGCCGACGGCGACGTAGAAGCACTTCACGCCACTGTTCTTCTGGTTGATGATCGCATCGATCCCGATCGCGGTCTTGCCCGTCTTGCGGTCACCGATGATCAGCTCGCGCTGGCCGCGGCCGATCGGCGTCATCGCGTCGACGGCCTTGATGCCGGTCTGCATCGGCTCACGCACCGGCGACCGCTCGGCTACGCCGGGGGCCAGCGTCTCCACGGGGCGTCGCAGGTCGGTGACCACCGGCCCCTTGCCGTCGAGCGGATTCCCCAGCGGGTCGAGCACGCGGCCGATCACCGCATCGCCCACTGGCACCGAGAGCAGGCGACCGGTGCTCTTCACCTCGTCACCCTCGGTGACCTTGAGATAGTCGCCCAGAATGATCACGCCGACCGAGTTTTCCTCGAGGTTGAAGGCGAGGCCGGTGATCCCGTTGGGGAACTCGACCATTTCGCCGGCCATCACGCCGGACAGGCCCCAGACGCGCGCGATGCCGTCGCCCACTTCGAGGACACGGCCGACCTCACGGACATCGATGCCGGACTTGTAGCGGGAGATCTCCTCGCGAAGGACGGATGCGATTTCGTCGGTCAGGTTTGCCATGTGTACTCCCCGTTCTGGATGGCGCGGATGTTTCGGTCTTGGAGACGACCGCCAAGATGGGCCAGGCCCGTGGCGACCGACTGGTCGTAGATGGTGTCGCCGACGCGGACGACGAGGCCGCCGATGATCGCGGGATCAACGACGAAGGTGGGGACGAGCGCGGCGGCAAGGGCCTTCTGCGTGTCGTCCACAAGCCGGGATTGCTCTGCTGCATCAAGCGGCACGGCCGTGGTGAACGTGGCCTGCTGGCGGCCTTCGCGTTCGTCGGCCAGCCGCTCGGCGGCGTCGACGACGGCCCCCAGCAGGCCGAGCCGGCCGTGCCGGGCCAGCACGTGCAGCGCGTTGGTCGTCGTGGCCTGCATCCGTCCCGCCGTGAGCCGCTTAATGATCCTGTTCTTGTCTTCCAGGGCCACCTTCGGCGACGAGAACACGGCCGCGGCCTCGGGCACCTTGGGCAGCACGTCACGGGCCAGCGTTGCCAGCTCGACGAGTACCTCGCGGCGGCAGCCGGCGGCCTCGGCCGCATCGACGACGGCCTGCGCGTAGATCTTCGCCACGCGGTCGGCGGCGATGTCGACATGGCTGGCCTTGGTCGCGGTGGTCATGCTGATGTCATCCTGGAACTGGCACGCTGGGGTTCAGTTGACGCTGGGCCGGCTGGAGAGACTGGACACCGAGTCGCGAACCAACCGGGCCTGATCGTCCTGGCCGAGTTTGTCACGCAGGAACTTGCCGGCCACCTCGACCGCGAGATGCCCGGCCTTCTCGGCGATCTGCGACAGCGCATCATCCTTGGCCCGCCGGATTTCGAGCGTGGCCCGGACCCGTTCATCCTCGGCAGCCTTGCGGGCCTCGGCCACGATCGCCTGCTTGGTGCCCTCAGCGTCGCGCCGGGCCTCATCCAGCATGCCGCGAACCTCCTCCGCGGCCTCGGCCAACCGCCGCTCGTACGAAGCCAACATGCGCTTGGCCTCCTCGTTGGCCGCCTTGGTCTCGGCGATCTGGCGGGCGATGCCCTCCTCGCGCTTTTCGAGCCCCTGCATGATCGGCTTCCAGGCAAACTTCGTGAGCAGCGCGAAGAGCACGAGGAACACCGCGAACGACCAGACAGCCAGATCCGTCTGGAACCAGGCCGGGCTCTCGAAGTCCTTCTGGCTGACACCGGCCGGAGGATTGTGGCCGATCTCGGGGGCATGAGCATCGCCATGAGCCGCGGGGCTCGCCACCGCCCGGCCGGCCGAAAGCCCCGTCTCCCCGCCCAAGACGAGGCAGGCTGTCAGGGCACAGGCGGCAATCAGGAAGCGACTGCGGTCGGCGGCGACGCGTTCGTTCTGGATCACGTGTTGGCTCCGATACTCATTGGGCTGTCAGGTTTCGTTGGCCGACACCGGGAACAGTGCCAACCGGCCGGTGAACGCGGGCTTCACTGATGCCCAGCGGACCGTCCAGGACATCGACTCGCCGTGCCACGAGAACGGGGCGGGAAGCCGATCCTCCCACTGCCCCGGCTCGTGAAACGACGCTTGCCGGCAACCCGCACGGGCGGCCTGCCGGGCGGGGATCAAGCCTTCTGCGAGCAGATGAACAACGCGTAGAAGGTGAAACCCTCGATGAGGGCCGCCGCGATGATCATCGCCGTCTGGATGCTGCCGGCCACCTCGGGCTGCCGCGACATGCCCTCGTAGGCAGCCGAGGCGAGCTTGCTGATGCCATAAGCGGCGCCGATGACGACGAGGCCGACGCTGAACGCCGAGGTCAGGTCGATGAGCGCACGGCCTGAGGCGGCAGCCTCCTGGGCGCTGGCGACGTCGGCACAGAGAACGGTTGCCACGCAGGCGGCGACGACGGCGAGCAAACGGGTCGAAAACAGGGATCGAATCATCACTGGATCATGCTCCTTGCGAAACGAGGGACCGGACGGACGCCCGGATGGGGTTGGGAATTGGCGACTCGAAACGAACAGGTTGATTGTGCGGGTCGGGAAAGCGGTGCCGTCGAGCAGCCGGGAAGCCATGTTCTAGGGATTTTCCCGGGATTTTGAAGGGTGGTTTTCCAGAAGCGGCTTTGCGGCGGACGACGGCCGCCGCCGGAGGGGCTCAGTGCTGGTGGACCGCCGCCCCGATGAACAGGGCCGACAGGAACGTGAAGATGTAGGCCTGGAGGAACGCCACGAACAGTTCCAGCACACTGAACAGGGTGCAACTCACCACGCTGATGCCGGTCACCGTAGCCCACAGGCCCAGCGAATAACTGGCCGCCGCCGAAATCAGTCCCATGATGCCGAGCAGCACGAGGTGCCCGGCCACCATGTTGGCCAGGAGTCGTACGGCCAAAATCAGGTGCTTGATGCCCAGTCCCAGCATCTCGATGGCAAAAATCATCGGCTTGAGGAGGATCGCCAGCGGCAGCGGCAAGTCCATCGACGGCACCTGGTTGCCGAAGAAGCCCAGCACGCCAAACTTCAGCATCCCCGCCACCACGACCGCCAAAAAGGTGACTCCGGCGAGGGCCAGCGTCACCGAGAAGGAGGCCGTGGGAGATCCGGCCCAGGGCACCATGCCGAGAAGGTTGCAGCCCAGCACGAAGAAAAACAGGGAGAGCAGCAGGGGCACGAAACGGTCGCCGTCATGCACGTCGCGGTGGACCGCGACCGTCGCTCCGCCGGCCGCCGCCAGCACAGGCGCCGCATGCCCGTGCCCAGCGTCAGTTGCTGCGGCGTGACCCTCGTGGCCGTGGTCCTCACCGCCATGGCCGTCATGACCGTGGTCGTGGCTGTCGATCGCCGGCCGCGCAATCTGGTCGCGAACGAAGAGGATCATCGCCTCAAACACGTTGGAGAAGGCGCCCCGCGGCGCCTCGCCGCTCCGCAACCGCTTCGCTACCCGCGTGAACAGGAGAATCAGGATGCCGGCGAGCAGCACCTCCAGCAGCATGTACTTGGAGATGCAGAAACCCGACTTCTTCTCGTACAGGCTGTCGAGCGAGCCAAACGGCTGGGGGATGAGGATCTTGCCGTCCATGGCGTGGTTGAACTCGGCGACGGACGGCATCGGCAGATGGTCGCCGTCGTACGGCGCGCGAAGGAACTCCGGCACATCCTCGAGCGTCTGCCAGTTCTGTCGCCAGAGCGCCTTCGGCACCTCGAAGAAATAGGCGTCCTTGAGGTGGTAGATCGGATTGTGATCGGACATGGGGGCCGGATTTCCTGGGCTGGCTGCCTGTACGGCGCGGCGATGAATCCTCGACCGGCGTCGAGAGTTTGCTTCATGCGGCCCGGCGGCGTCAATTCGCCGTTGTCGAACCCGGGTTCGCTGGGCCTCCGCCGCTCCCCATGATGTTCAGGATCAGGTCCACGGCAAGCACGACGAGGTAAAAAATCACCAGCAATTCCCCGGCGCCGGCGTCGCGCAGCGTGCCCCCCCTCGACTGCAGCCATCCGAGTGCTGCGAGGGCCGGAAAAACCCTCAGGCAGACCACACCCAACGCAGCCACGGTGCGGGCCGCCGGCGTCCCCCCCGGCCGTCGGGCGGCGATCCACGCCCCCCCGACCGCCGTACAACAGACACCCGCCGCGAACGCGACCGCGGCGCCGCGATGCGGTCGATCGCCTGCAAACGCCAGCGCGATGCCCGCGGCCACGGCCAGGGCCGTCAGTTGCAGGACAACCCCGGCGGACGTGGAGGCCGGGATGGGGTGCGGACCACGGCTCATCGCTTCGAGCGCCCCGCAGCCCCTTTGAGTTGCGTCAGCCAAAGGAACGCCACTCCCAGCCCGGCCGCGATCCCCAGCAGCCCGAGAAACGAGGTCCCCAACCGGGCGTCCAGCCAATTGCCCGCCAAGCCGGGCAGGAACATGGTCATTCCAATCGCCATGATGCGGGACACCCACACCATGGCTTCGCCGATCGGGGAAACGCCGGAGTCGCGGACCATGGGCTGAGGATACCCCGGCACCGCGGCCGGTGCCTGTGAATCGGCGGGCTGCACCCGCCCGAGGGTCGACCGGCAGGCCGCGGGGCGGCTATCGTGGCCGTCGGGACACACCTCCCGGAGCGATTCACCGTGTCATCCCGCAAGCACCGCCGCCGGCGCCGCCGCAGAGAGCCGCACCGCCACCTCGACGACGCCATCGCCGAGGCCGTCGTCCACAGCGGCCATCCCACCGACCTGCGCATGATCGCCTGCGATGGCACGACCACGCACGAGACCGACGTGATGCGGCCCGAGGAACTGACGATCGCCCGGGAAAAGTGGCCGGTGATCTGGCTCGACGTCAGCGGTTTCGAGGATCTGGCCACGATCCGCATGATCGGCGAGGTGTTCCAGATCGGAGAGCTCGCTCTCGAGGACGCGATCACCCCCGACGAGCGGCCCAAGGTGGAGGTCTTCGGCCACCAGGTGCTGATCGCGGTGCGCATGGCCCGCTTCGACGGCGAAGCGATCTCCACCGACCCGATGGCGATCTTTCTTGGCGACCGCTACGTGATCACCTTCCACGACCGCACCGTCCCCGACGGCTTCGGGGGCGTGCGGGACCGCATCCGTCACGGCCGCACGAGGCTCGGGCACCTGGGGGCCGACCACCTCTGCGCCCTGCTCCTCGACTCTGTCATCGACGGCTATTTCCCCGTGCTGGAGCGGTTCGGCGATCGACTGGAGACGATCGAGGAGGAGGCCCTCGACAACCCTTCCCGCGGACTACTCCGGCAGATTCACGACGTCCGCAACGACCTGATGACGCTGCGCCGGGCGCTGTGGCCCACTCGCGACGTGCTCCACGCCCTCGGCCGCGAGTCGACGGCCTTCGTAGGCGACCACGCCCGCCAGCACTTTCGCGACTCCTATGACCACACCATGGAACTGCTCGATCTCACCGAGGGCTACCGGGAGATCGGCAGCGACCTGCGCGACATCTACCTGGCCAGCCTCAACAACCGCATGAACGACGTGATGAAGGTGCTGGCGGTGATCGCCACGATCTTCATGCCGCTGACGTTCATCACCGGCTACTACGGCATGAATTTCAACACGGCGTCACCCTGGAACATGCCGCTGCTCAACTTCCCCTACGGCTCGCTGGTGGCCCTGGGCATGATGGCGGCGACCACGATCGGCATGGTGGCACTGTTCTGGCGCCGCGGCTGGCTGAAGCGCTGGCACTGAGTACACGCAAAACATCGCCATCCTGGCGATTTTTGCTTGGCGACCCTCCGGTCGCTCTCGAGGGCGTCGCGTCCGGCGACGCAGTCGGCGGGTGTGCTGCACTGTGGCGGATCGCAAAGCCGTGGCACGCAAAACATCGCCATCCTGGCGATTTTTGCTTGGCGACCCTCCGGTCGCTCTCGAGGGCGTCGCGTCCGGCGACGCAGTCGGCGGGTGTGCTGCACT